>NZ_NHPJ01000085.1 GCF_002252985.1 Halorubrum halodurans
CGCCGCGGGGCTCGCCGTCGTCGGCGTCGGACAGACGGTCGGGATCGTCGCCGCGACCCTCGGGGAGTGAGTCGGTGCGGGGAGTGAGTCGGTGCGGGGAGTGAGTCGGCGCGCGGCGTTCAGTCGTCGTCCGCGGCGCCGGCGGCCGCCGGATCGGCCTCGAGGGTCGGCTCGAAGTCGGGCCGCTCGACCCCGAGCAGCTCGTAGGGGTCGGCGTCGTCCGGCATCGCCGACTCGTACCCGTCCGCGCCGCCGCGCTCCTCGAACTCGGCGACGACCTCGGCGCGGAGCTCCTCGTCTGTGAGCAGCCGGAGGAGCGTCCCGCCGATCGCCTTCGAGGCGTACAGCATTCCCTCCGTGCCGGTGGAGCCGCTTGCGGCCACCGCCTGCCAGGAGTGCGGCGGCGTCCCGACGGGCCACGTCGCCGTCGTCATCCGCCCGAGCGGGACGATCTGGCTCACGTCGCCGGAGTCGGTGGAGTACGACCCGACCTCGCCGGCGTCGAGCGCGTCGATCGGCTCGGTGAAGTACGCCGAGTCGCGGGCGCGGTCGCGGTGATCGGGATCCAGCTCCTCGAGCTGTCCCGACACGTCGCCGAGCGACTCGCGGAGGTCGTCGGCGAGCGGGTCGTCGACGGAGAACGGACCGAGGTCGCCCATCGTCTCGCGGATGGCGTCGCCGAGCGTCTCGTTCGGCCGGACGCCGTAGATCCCGCTGATCTTGGTGACCTCGACGTCGACGTCCCCCATCAGCGCCGCGCCCTCGGCCGCCCTGCGGAACCACGCGGAGACGTCGTCGACGAGGTCGCGGCTCGGCGCGCGTACGAGGTACTCGCCCGTCGCCTCCGGCGGGACGACGTTGGCCGCGTCGCCGCCCTCGGTGATCACGTAGTGAAGCCGGACCGGGTCGGGGACGTGCTCGCGCATGTACTCGACGGCGGTGTTGAGCAGCTGGAGGCCGTCGAGCGCGCTGCGACCCGCCTCGGGGGAGGCGGCGGCGTGGGATGACTCGCCGTTGACGGTCACCTCGAAGCCGTCGACCGCCAGACACGACCCCTTCGTGGGCGCGTTGTACCAGCCCGGATGCCAGGAGACCACCGCGTCGACGTCGTCGAACGCGCCCGCGCGAGCCATGTACACCTTCCCCGCCCCGGCCTCCTCGGCGGGCGTGCCGACGTAGACGACGGAGCCCTCGAGGCCCGCGTCGATCGCGTCGGCGACCGCGAGCGCGGCCCCGAGCGAGCCGACTCCGAAGAGGTTGTGGCCGCATCCGTGGCCGTTCCCGCCCGCCTCGATCGGCTCCTTCGTCGCGCTCGCGCGCTGTGAGAGGCCGGGGAGCGCGTCGAACTCGCCCATCGTGCCGACGACCGGGCCGTCCTCGCCGTACCGGGCGACGAAGGCGGTCTCGACGTCGCCGACGCCGACCTCGACGTCGAAGCCGCGCTCCGCGAGGACGCCGATGAGTCGGTCCGCCGCGTACGTCTCCTCGAAGGCCGTCTGCGGGTGCTCCCAGATGTCACGGGCGAGGGCCGTGAGCTCCTCCCGTCGGGCCTCGACCGCGTCGGTCACCGTATCGAGTTCCATGCCAACGGATGGCGAAGACCCGTCAAAAAGGGTTCGGACGCGGCGAGACGGACGGATCGGCGGCCGGCTCGACCGCCGGCCGGACCGCCACCGTCCACGGGATTCGACGACGACGGTCCCAACAAATATACATACGGTCTTCGCGACACACTACCCAATCGGTCGTCTCTCCACCGAGATCGCATGCTGCCACCAGACATCCCACCCGCGGACGACTCCATCTCGCCCGACGACGACTCCACTCCGTCCGCGGACGACTCCATCTCGCCCGGTGATGACCGCATGTCCGCCGCCGACTCCACGACTCCGTCCGGCGGGCGCCTCGGGCGGGCGTGGGACCGTCTGTCCCCGGTCCGCGAGCGGGTGCGCAAACGGTTCGCGGTCGACACCCGCTCGCTCGCGGCCGTCCGGATCGCCCTCGCGCTGGTGATCCTGCTCGACCTCCTCCATCGCTCCCAGGACCTCGCGCTGTTCTACACCGACGCGGGCGTCTATCCGGTGGCCGCCTACGAGGCCACCTACGGTCAGTACACCGGCGTCTCGATTCACGCCCTCTCGGGCGACCTCTGGTTCCAGGCGGTGCTGTTCGTCGTCGCGGGGGCGTTCGCCGTCGCGTTCCTCCTCGGCTACCGCACGCGGCTGGTCGGGTTCGTCTCGCTCCTGCTCCTGTTCTCGCTTCAGGCCCGGAATCCGGCCGTCCTCAACGGCGGCGACCGGCTGTTCCGCGTGCTCCTGGCCGTCGCGCTCGTGACGCCGCTCGGCGAGCGCTGGTCGATCGACGCGCTCCGCCGCGGGTCGGCGCGGGAGCGGGTGGCGAGCTTCGGGACCGCGGCGCTGCTCGTCCAGCCGGTCGTGGTGTTCACGGCGAACGCGATCCTGAAACACGCCGGCCAGGAGTGGTACGCCGGCGACGGCCTCGCGATCGCCTTACACAACGACGTGATGACGACCGCGCTCGGCAAGGTCGTCGTCGACTTCCCGACGCTCCTGACGCTGCTCAACTACGGCTGGGTGGTGTTGCTCTCGGGCTCCACGCTGTTCCTCCTAGGAACGGTCGGCCGCGCCCGGATGCTCGCCGCCTTCACCTACACGAGCGCGTTCGTGGGGATGCTGTTGACGATGGCCGTCGGGCTGTTCCCCCTGCTGTTGATGACGGCGATGCTCCCGTACCTTCCCGACCTGTTCTGGGACGAACTCGCCGGACGGGTGCCGTCGGCGTGGCACGACCGCGTCCCGTCACCCGAGGCGGCAGCGGCCGCGCTCGGGCCGCTCGGGCGACCCCCGATCGAACGTCGGATCCTCGATCCCGACCGCGAGGGATGGTACGGGGAGGCGTCCGACTACGCGGTCGCGTACGCCAGGTCGCTTCTGACCGTCCTGGGCTTTTGTGTCCTGGTGTGGATCCTCGTGTTCAGCGCGAGCAGCGTCAGCGGCCAGGACGTGCCGGAGCAGATCGACTACGAGCATCTCGACCAGCAGAAGTGGGGGCTGTACGCGCCCGACCCGACGGAGTCGTACAGCTGGTACCCGTCGCGGGCGTACCTCGCGAACGGCTCGATGGCGAACGCGTTCGGCGGCGGCGAGTTGACGTTCGACCGTCCGCCGAACCCCGCGGCCGAGTACCCGAACTTCCGACACCGCAAGTTCATGTCGGCGGTGAACCAGGCCGGGCCGGACGGGATCATCGCGGAGAGCTACGCCGACTGGGTGTGTGAACGCGCCGCGGCGGTCCACGAGGAGCCGGTGAAGCGCGTGACCGTCTACCGGGTGTACCAGCTGAGCCCGATCGACGGCGAGTACGAGGATCCCGGCCGACAGATCGTGATCGAACGCGACTGTTCTGCGGCCTGATGGACCCGAGCGAGCGGCAGGCTCCGAGTGCCTTCGGACCGTTCGCTTCTCCGCGACGCCGTGTCACCTCCTTCGGCCCCTCGTTGCCGATCGTTCCCTCGTCGATGCTACCGAGCGTACCGCGCTCAACGTGACGGCCGTCTTTCATTTATGCCGTCGACGCGCTTGGCAAGCGAGTCTGAAGCGCGGCCGAAAAGTGGGGACAGCGGAGAACTACTGATCTCGGCGCTCGGCGAGCGTTTCCTCCAACTCCGCTGCTGCGCGCTCGAAGTGCTCACCGAGCACCGACGTTCCGGATGCCGCCCGGTCCTCGAGGAACGCGACGGCGTCGGCGGTCTCGTCAGCGTCGACGTCTCCCGTCGCCACGCAGTCGACGTACCCGTCGAGTGCTCGCCTGAACCCCTGTGAGAAGTGATCGTACGCCCCGTCGACGCGTTCCATGTTGTCGTCGAGTGATTCGACGAGGGCACGGTACACCGTCGCTGCCGACGCGTACCGTCCCTGATCGCGATGCTCGTTCGCGAGGCCGAACCATTCTGTGAAGTCGATCGGCTCGAAGACCACGAAGTAGTCGGGATTCGTCTCCTCGAACTCCCGATCGATCGCGGCGCGCAGATCCTCGACCGATCGCGTCGGCGATTCACCGAAGCGGGCGAAGAAGCGTTCGCGAATGCCAGCGTCGGCCGCCACCGTCTCGCGGAGGAAGGCCTGGAGATCGTCGGCGTCGGCAGCCTCGAGTGCGGCGTCGAGCCGATCACCCTCGTCCGTAGGGCAGTCGTCGACGCATCGAAGCAACACGGCGACGACGTGTTTACACGCCTTCGGCCCGTCGTACGGGCAGCCGCACCACGGGTCGAAGCCGTCGACCGCGAGGTCGACACGCACGTCGTACTGACGGCTGCCACTCACGACGGCGGTCACGGTGGTGTCAACGCGATGAATATCGAGGACGCGACCCTCAGCAAGGTACCGCTCGCCGCGTTCGAAAACCGCGTCGGTACATATCCCCAGAACCGTTTCCTCCGTCACGTCCATGAGTGTGAGCAGTGTTTCGTCGCGGTCCGGAAAAAATCGACACATGAACCTCCCCTTCGTTCGAGATCGTAACGCTCTCGATCCGAAGGAAGTCGCCATTCCACCACAGTTACGCGATTGGAACGGTACGGGCGCGACGGGCGCGCGTTCCAGCTCGTAACGAATCGTCCTTTCAGGCCTAACACGCCGAAAATCGGGCAGCTCAGATCGGGGTCAGATCGTGATTCGCGCCAGCAAGCGCGATGAACCTCGAACCAATCGACCCGGAAACAGCCGTAGAACTGTACCTCGCCGATCGCGAAGCCGAGGTGGCCAAGGCAACGCTGTACTCGCACAGCTCTCGTCTCGGTCACTTCGTTCGCTGGTGTGACGAGGAAGACATAGACAATCTGAATGAACTGAGTGGACGGATCCTACACGAGTACCGTCTGTGGCGGCGTCGCGATGGGGATCTCGCACCCGCCACGGAGAAGACCCAGATGGACACGATTCGCGTCTTCGTGAAGTGGCTCGAGAGTATCGACGCCGTTGTCGACGATCTCCACACGAAGGTCCGGTCGCCCGTGTTGCGAGACGGGCAGAACGTCCGTGACGTGATGCTTGAGTCCGATCGTGCCGAAGAGGTTCTCGGCTATCTCTCGAAGTACGAGTACGCGTCACGCCCTCACGTCGTGATCACGCTGATGTGGCACACGATGATGCGGACTGGTGCAGTACACTCGCTTGACGTCGATGACTACGACCCAGAAGGGCAGTATATCGCCGTCGTCCACCGTCCTGAGACCGGCACAACGATCAAGAACGGAACGGATGGAGAGCGACTGATCGCGTTATCGAACGAGGTATGTGGGCTTATCGACGACTGGATAGCAAATCGGCGGCCCGATGTTGACGACGAGTTCGGCAGACAACCACTAGTGTCGACATCGAACGGACGCGCGCATCGATCGACGCTTCGGGGAGACTGTTACAGATACACAAGGCCCTGCGTTTCCACTGGGGAGTGTCCACACGATCGTGATCCAGACGATTGTGACGCGATGGAATATACGGCCGCATTCGACTGCCCCTCAAGCATGAGTCCTCACGCTCTCCGACGTGGTGGGATCACTCACCATTTGAACAGCGATGTTCCGAAAGATGTCGTCAGCGATCGTGCGAATGTGACACCGGGTGTTCTCAACGAACACTACGACCGGCGAAGTCAGCGTGAAAAAATGGAACAGCGACGGGGACATCTTGATAATATCTAGAATCTAACCTAGCCAATAATATTGTTTTGAAGCGACCCGGGAGAATCTCCGCATAATCGCTTGTGAAGCCTAAGCGTCTGCTTCTCTGTTAGCGATGAAATTAAGTCTGCCACAAGTCTCGTCCGCGATGTTCCTGACTCACCGATATTTTTTAAACGGTCACGATACGGCATAGGTATCGCGCTTTTTGTAACCTTTTCTGGGTCTGCCTCCCCGTATAGTGCTTCGAATAGCTCAGAAAGAACCCTTCTTTGACCGTGTTGCTGCTGCATAAGCGTGGGATTAGATATCACGTAGAATTCAGTCAACGCTTTCAGCAGTTCAATGTGTACCCTATACCTCTCTGTATTGAGGTTGAACCCATCTTCATCTGTGGGAATCGATTCTAAATAGACTGCTTGTGGGTTTTCTTTGCGATCGGCTTCCAGAAACTTAGAAATGAGCTGGCTCGTGAATTCATTCAACTCGCGTCTCTCTGCGTCGGTTCCTTCAAATGGAGTCACAAGCGCCTTGCTGGATCCGTCAAACTCCATCGCAAAGCTAGCGAATATCTCCGCAACCTCTACCTCATTCGGGTCAATATCTGATTCTGTCTCTAGATAGTCTTCAAAATCATCTAGGTGATCTCGTGAACTGACACTATATCTCTTAAGATCATCTGGCCTACGCTTACTACTAATTTCATCTAACGATTCCCGGAATATCTCATGGAGGGGTATAATTCCACTACGATAGAAGTCTTCTAAGTCATGAACGGCATACGTGAGATCATCGGCATAATCCATTATTTGTGCTTCTAACGTCTGCCTTTCTTTTTTTAATGGACCACTGGTACGATAATCATCCAAACCATTACGTGCCCATTCAAACGCATCAGAATCTGATGGATAATATCCCCATTTCTCATCGTTATTTTCCATGGCATCGTCTCTTCTGCTCCATGGGTATTTCAACATGCCATTCAGTGTGGCACGGGTAACATTTAATCCAGAGTTTGCATCTCGATGCGCTGCAAGTCTGGTAACAACACGAAACGATTGGGCATTTCCTTCAAATCCAATCTCTGCTATGTCTTCTTCTGTAGTAGAGTAATGCTTTACAAGTCTATTCAGTTCACTCTCACCGGCGTGACCAAATGGCGGGTGGCCAATATCATGAGCATGGGCAGCAGCCTCAACGACATATGGGTCAAGAAATTTACCTAATTTATCACTCTTGTCTGGAAAATTTATCCCAGCAGTTACCTCAGGGGAAACATCACTACGTTCATGAAATATCTTGACTAATGAAGAGGCCACCTGTGCTACCTTGAGAGAATGACTCAGTCGGTCATGATACAAGTACGATTCTCCAGCGTGAGCAACTTGTGTAACTGCCTTTAATCGACGAAACTCACGTGAAAATCGCACTCTGTCTCGATCTCGCCTAGATGGTGTTCTGAACAGCCCCTCACTACCATCCTTTTGACGCTGGTATCGCTGCTTAGTTGACAGTGAGAGAGTCACAAATCGGAAGTCTAACGATCATCAGACGGCTTCTTTTGTTCTTGCTCACCCAAAAATTCATACTCGAAACTCGGGAGAGAGGCTACCATCCGGTTCTTAGATAGTTTATTCATGCTAGATCGGACTTCCTCGTGGTCGGCATCAAGTTTTGTCGAAATCTCCGATATTCTCATAGACCCTTCGTCTTCCAGTAGTTTAGCGACTTCCAGCTCGGATTCACTTAGCTTCTTGTCATACTTATCTTCGAATCTTTCAGATCCGGATTGGTTGCTGGACATCGGGGATATACTCAGGTAGTGTCTCAATATACTTAATTATATTCGAGTGTTTCTACTGGAAACATATCTGCCACACTCATAAATAATACTATATAAACATATTGTGTAAGAAGCCCCAATTACGGTTTCAGGAGCTTTCTAAACCAGTATCACACTGAAGATTCCAAACATAACAAAATCCCAACTAGTTCTCTCGATATGAAACGGTGGTTAATAATATAAGATAATGGATATGGCTGCCGGGGCCGTCAAAATATACATATGTGGCTCTGTTGAAATCCTATTCTTCAGACAGGTTCTCGTGTGAAATAGCCGGTCAGTGGAACTGCGAATTGATCGCAGCAACATCCACCGGAGGCAGTCAATGCTCGGTGACCGCTCGCTCGTGAATCCAACCGCTGACGGCGCCGATGGGAAGGGTCAGCCAGAACGTGGTGAGGAATCCGACGATGCCGACGAGCAGACCGAGCTCCACGGACGCCCTCGGCTGGGTGGGGCTGCTGGCGATCAACAGGGGGACGACCAGCAGCGTCGCGAAGACGCAGGTCAGCACCGTCGCAAGCAAGCTGGCGAGAGGTCCGCGGTACGATATTGACTCGGGAAGCAGTCGCCACGCCACGACGCCACCGGCGAAGGCGGCCGGGACGACGAGTGGAATCGCCAGCAGCCCAACATACGTGAGTTCGCCCGTGACCGCAATTGGCCCGCCAAACAGCAGCGTTTGGATGCCGGTTAGGACGACGAATGCCATCGCTGCGGCTAGTGCCGCCGTGGCGACGGCGTAGCCGGCACCGACGGCCGGTCGGCCCGCGCCGGGCAACCGACCCGGACCGTAGCGTTTACACAACGCACAGACCGTCTCCACAGCGGTCGTGCCCATACCGGTGTATTCTCTTCCACCGCGTATATTCTCACCGGCGGGACTGTTGGACGGCGCTGAGACACAAACGAGACGGTCGTGATTTTGAATGCTCTATGTCCGGAATCGACCACGTTAATCCCGATAAGCTTGGATAGTCCCAGATTTTGTGGACTGCGAACAGTCTCCCACGAATAGATGCTGTGCTGTATCGATCCGATGTATTGAGCGCAATCGAATTGAGACGGATTATCTGCTGAGGCTCTCAACAGAGTCGCTTCACACTACTCGCAGTCTTATACCGGATACGCGACGAACAGCACTTTATTCTGCTGTCTGCCGGCTACTCCGGCGCTACAACGTCCCCACACGCCGGACACTCAGTCCACACACCCTCGGTGCCGTCGTTCTTTTTATACTCAACAAGAATCCACGCTTCCGATATGTCCTCACCACACACCGGGCAACGACCGAGAGACGATTCGTCAGCGTTCATGGAAGGGGGGAAGGAGCGTGTGACAGCGTTCCTTCCAAACGAATTTCGTTCGCGGGAGAACGTAAGCCTTTGGCGGGTTTATGGGTTGAGCGCGCCGGATTTCCTGAGGATACATATCGCCAGTAGCATTAACTCACAGCCACCAAAATATCGGACTCATGAGTATCCGCACAGTACTTACTCGGCTACTGCCCGGTGACGAGACAGAGGTGATCGTGGAGTGTCGTCAGTGCGGTGAGAATCTTGCGTCGAGCGCAGATGAGTGTCCCCAGTGTGGATCAGATGAGATAGAACACTTTCAGATTTCAGAGTAGATAGCCGCATTCGGCATACCTCAGTATTCTTCAGACAAATCATCGTCCGAACGGCCGGTCACTGAAGAGTGCGAACTGATCGGTGGGAGTCCCTACCAGTCCGAAATGATGTTCTGAGCGAGGTACGGGATACAGGTATCTCATCGATTACGGTCTATACAGAAACGTACTAATATCCATTTTGTGGGTCAACTTGATTAATACGGGGCAGTAAATCAATTGATATGACGGGAGTAATGGTAACATGGGACCAGCATGAGATCCAAGCAATTGATGAAGGCGACTTTGAGTCTACAGTAGTAAATGTAATTGAGGAGTTTTTTGCTGAAGTTGATGAATACAATGGTGTTACCGTTGATTGGCGAACTCCATCAAGAGATCACGGTTCAGTATATACAGTCACTCAAGAACCACTGGTTCATCTGGATCGGAGCAGATGCTTTATTGACATAGTTGGCAAACAGCAAGGAGGAGAATACAAGATCGATTTGAAACCTTCGGGTTTCGAGATCGAAACCAAATCCACGGGATATACCGAGGAATTAACCTATCTACACTTGCGGCCCGAAGGTATTGCGGCTGATGCAAAAAATGAAGAGATGTTTCTCTCCAATATTCCAGAATCTGTTAAGAAACGAATTGTTGAGCCAATAAGGAATAGACGTTAACCGTGTCAGTGAATACAATATTGTATCTTAGAGTGGATATATTATCAGTAAGTGGATTGTCCGGAGGTTTCAGCGGTTCGTCGTTTAATTGTACTGAGCGGCCCGCTAGTTTGACAACAAGATATCTGAACTACTCCACACCACCCTCGCATCACAAAGGACTTCACGGGATGATCTATCTCTTGGTACCATAGACGTTGCTGAGCATTTGATTGCCACGGATGGGGGCATGTGGTTCTTTAGAGTAAGACTGTTTTTTATCGACATACAGAGAGCACATCCTGAGAGACGGAATGTCATCAAGGAGTTTGGACATCATATGTCTGACGAGAAACTCTACCAAGATGAAGACTGGCTTCGTGAGCAGTACCACGAACTTGGAAAGTCACAAGGCGAAGTTGCCGATTCAGCAGGCGTTACTGAGAGCACAATCAGAAGGTGGATGGACGAACACTGTATTGAGCGGCGTTCCATGTCCGAAGTGAAATCCGAGGGTGATACTGACCTCTACACAGATCCTGATTGGCTTCGGAAACAGCACTGGGAACGTGGGAAGACGATGGTTGAGATCGGTGAGTTGGCGGGTGTGAGTGGAACCACGATTAAATATTGGATGGACAAGCACGGCCTTGAGCGTCGGTCAAACTCTGAAGCACAATCTGACGGCGATAGAGAATTATACACGGATGCTGACTGGTTACGGGAGCAATACTGGGACCAAGAGAAGACAATTGCCGAGATCGGTGAATCAGCGGGTGTTAGTGACACAACAATTAAACGGTGGATGAATAGGCATGATATTGAGACTCAATCGTTCTCAGAAGCTCAGACTGACGGTAATCTTGACCCGCTGAAGGATCCTGAGTGGTTGGAAGATCAGTACTGGGGTCATGAGAAAACACTGGTTGAGATTGGGGACGAACTGGGTGTGACGGATGTAACGGTTAATGCTTGGATGGAAACACATGGAATAGGGCGTAGAGATACTACCTCATCGGAAGTTCAGTCAGACGGTAATATTGAGCCATTAAAAGACTCTGAATGGCTGAGAGAGCAGTATATTGAGAATGGACTGAGTGCAGGTGAGGTTGGTGAGAAGCTGGGAGTCTCGAAAACGCCAGTACTGAATTACATTCACGAACACGGTATTGAACCACACTCGATTGCCGAGAGAAATTCTAAAGGCGACGTTACGCCGCTTAGAGATGCTAATTGGCTCTATAAGCAATACGTGGAGAAGGAAATGAGTCAATATGAGATTGCAGACGAACTCGGTATATCTGCTCCCACTGTGCGTAATTGGCTGAATAGACATAGCATAGAGGTACGCTCTAACGAGTTTGACCCTGACCACCTCTCTCATCGTGTTCGATCGACTTGGGAACTAGCAGTAGCAAATCTGCTACGTGACGCTGGTTTAGACTACGAATATGAATCAATAGAAATTGAATACGGCGACGGGCGCACTTACACTCCCGACTTTGTGACAGATGACTACGTGATTGAGGTCAAAGGTCATATCTACTCAAACGAGTTCAAGAAGGCTAGAGCGGCGATGAAACACCTAGATACAAGAGAATATGTTGTGGTTGGGAGAGAGCTTCCCGCACATATACATATTGAATTGGAAGAACGAGCGGCGCTCCACAATCTGTTTGAGTAACCGCTTCTATTGGGGCTCCCGCCCAAGGGACTTATTGGCATACATGATGTCATTAATCATAACTGAGTGAGTCGGGTGTGAGCGATCAGTTAACCATCTCTGATTTTCAGCCCGAATCAAGTCGTGAATCTGAGATATACAAGTGCGAGATATGCGACAGAGTGTTTGGTTCAAGCAAGGGCAAGGGGATTCACAGAGCCAAAGCCCACGGTGAAGACGAGATCAAGCAGGAAATGCTCGCAGAGCTTCAGAGACTTGCTACCGAACTGGGTAAAACCCCTAGCCAGCGCGAGATGGATAAGCAGGGTTGCTTCTCGGTAAAAGCCTATCAGAACAAGTTCGGAACGTGGAACCAGTCTCTGAAAAAGGCTGACCTAGCTTTGAACAAGCAAGGCAACGTATCAGACTCCGACTTGTTAGCAGAACTGAGGCGTCTTTCCGATGAGATTGGTGAAACGCCAACGTCCAGAGATATGGCTGAGAAAGGAAAATACGCATCATCTACGTACTCGATAGCATTTGGAACATGGAATGACGCCGTCAGAGAGGCTGGTCTTGACACAATAAGACTCCGCGAAGTTCCAAATTCCGAACTACGAGATGAACTTGAGCGTCTTGCGGACCAGTTCGGACAAACTCCGACGAAAGACCAAATGGAGGAACATGGCCGTTTTGGAGCCAGTACATATTCGAGTGCGTTCGGATCATGGAATGACGCACTTAGGGAAGCCAATTTTGAACTAAACAGGGAGAAAGATGTGGATCGCAAAAGACTCCTTGATGAAATAAGACGACTCAAAGAGGTCTGTGGTAAAGTCCCCACGGCAAATGAAATGGAGCAATACGGTTGCTTCGCAGCCACCACATACAATAGAAGGTTTGGCTCATGGAATGAGGCTCTCCAAGCAGCTGGCTGCGAAGTTAATAATCGAAGTAATATACCCGAACCCGAACTATTAGAAGAAATCAAGCGGCTCAAAGAGGACCTCGGGCAAGTCCCTAGGGCGGTAGATATGGAAAAAGAGGGCCAGTTTGGTTGGGCTACATACAAGACTACGTTCGGATCGTGGAATGATGCTCTCCGAAGAGCGGGATTTGAGCTTAATAACCGTACAGAGATACCGAAGTCAGAACTGATCGGAGAGCTTGAATCTCTTAAAACACAACTCGACAGGACACCAGATCGGCGCGATATGGATCAGCACGGTCAATTTGACTCAACCACATATGCGTCTGCTTTTGGAACATGGAATGAGTCACTTCGAAAGGCTGGCTTTGAGCCGAATAAGCGACGAAATATACCTGAATCAGAGTTACTTGAAGCAATCAGAAGTCTTGAGCATGAGGTCGGTCGGACCCCCATACGAAGTGATATGAATAAGATCGGTGAGTTCAGCGGCTCTGTGTACAAACACAGGTTCGGCTCATGGAATGATGCCATTATTGCAGCTGGACTTGACCCTCACAAGATACTCCGTCCGAGCCACTTGGATCACGTAGTTCGTTCCACTTGGGAGGCGGATATTGCTGAGTTACTCTTAGATGCTGGCGTTGATTATGAGTATGAGTCGCTAGAAGTCCACTACGGAGAAGGTAGCACGTACACCCCTGATTTTGTCACGGACCAGTACGTGATTGAGGTGAAAGGGCATCTGTATGAGCCTGAGAAAGTCATAAAAAAGGCCCGATCAGCTATGTCTGACTTAGACAATAGTCAATATGTCGTCATTGGAACTGCGATCCCTGCAGATATTCATATCCCGTGGGAGAACAGGGGCCAGATCACCGAACTGTTTGACTAACCTGTTGAGCGGGACGTACTTGACACGACGTATTAGATGACTTGAATCCAAGTAAGGAATAGAAAAAGTATTGCGGAAGCCTTCCCATACCCAACATCGACTGCTCAATATCACCCTGTACTGGGCAATCCAGTCACCCGTGATCAGGAGACAACTCTATGCCACATTCGCGCGCTGTATTCAGCACGGCGCGCCAAACCTACCACCATCTGAGGATTTCAGTAGACCTATATATTGTTGTTTTATTATCGCCTCACAACTGAATTCGTAGGTTCAGAGATGTAGCTGCCAATATTAAGATCGATATTTTGATCGGTTGCATTTTTTGATAGCTGTTAGATATAGCAGGTATGGCTCGTGGACAAGATCTGTTATTCGCACACCACGGAAGTTCAAATGAAGATAATGCGACAAAAAATTTCTGTTGGCTTTTGAATCACCTCCCACAGGACGTTTCAATGAGCCTTCTACGCCCAATTGTAGAGCCGTTTGGCGGATACCAACTCTTTGAGGAACTGGACCCAAAAGAGGACGTTGAGATCGTTGCTCAGGAGAGTGCGGAGGTGACAAAGACAAGAAATGGTAGAAAGGTACTGCTCGGTCTGGCAACAGATGGTCATGCGTATTCGGAAATAAAAATAGACGAGTTCTCCCCAGAGAGTGATATTACGACAAGCAAGAGCATCCCTGATTTGGTGATTCAGTTGGGTGGTAAGCTCGTTATTGCCATTGAAGCAAAAGATGGCGGGTTTAGTCGAACTCAGTTGGAAAATCATGCTCGGTGGTTGGGAGCTGAATCGTTTGAAACGGTCACATGGCGAGATTTAGCCGGACATCTTGACTCACTACAAAATCCTTCGTCAGGGGTAGAGAGTGAGACCAAAAGCATCAATGGAACTACCATTCCTTCAAACAGCGTCAAACTACTCCTACGTCAGTACGAACGTGTCCTTCGTACTCAATTGGTCCCCGAGAGTAGGGTGATTGCCAGTTCGGAGTATTCTACTGGTGAAAATTATGTCAAATACCAGAGTGACGTAGGTAATAAACATCTTAATGACTGGGTTGGGGATGACTCAATTGACTCACCCCCAGTTCCGGTTGCCATCTGTTTTAGAGCCTCCGGAGAGAATACTAATGGCGATCGATTATGGTTCACTCGCGAAGAGTGGCTTTCGTTATTAAAATCAATCAACAAGCCTGCGTATCATCGTGGACTGTCTCAGGGGGACTTGAGTAGCATTGTTACGGACTATAATCCGAGCAACGATGAGGACATTACCATAGCACACATTGAGGACTCGGCTGGGAATGAGAAAATGATTCGCTACGGAACCGGTGGTGGGGACAGAGACTCTGCTCTACTGTATATGACCCGATCGACAGCACAAAACTCTCCACTTCGTCAACCCCCAATGTATAATGTAGATGAATTTGATAAACTCATTGCTGATAATCTACAAATAAAACATTTGTTTACTAATCCGGAGAAAGTATTTGACGAGCTTCAGTGCAAAGTCTAGAAACACGGATAGAATTCTGCCTTGTTTGGATTACAGGCTGATATGCCCTGCTGAATCTTCCTTCTGGGGATTCAGGACGTATGAAAGCCTGCTAACACAACAACTCACATCTGCGATACAATATTTCCGCTAGGATCGGCGCGATCGTGTCCACGGGGAGAGCTACAAGCAGTTACAGTGCCAGCTTAGAAACCGATCGGCAGGCGGTCAAAATGTGAACGCGTTGACTATGGTTCAAGTCCACTACAATCGACTGATGAGGGCCACTGGGCCGACTCCCCTCAGTAACTCATCCCTTTTGACAAGGCATAGAGTTCATAAGAGACTATTTATATGTCCTCATGCCGACGGTCAGGTGGATAATATTCAATCCGTTCGTCCTCAACTTCCACGCGGTTGATAGCACCTTCCTTCGAGAGTTTACGAAGTGCACCATACGGCGTTGTATCAATATTAAGCCCGTCACCGAGTTCACTTGATGTGCAACCCGGATTCTTTTTGACATAACGACGCACTCGCCGTTTCGTTTCTCGTCTTTCTTTTCTGTTCATGCGTATGCTCCCTGTGCGGTATTTATTATAATTTTATTGTGTATGATTTGTTTGGTTTTATAATGCTATTCAAATGAGGGTTGAAACGTGGTGGAGTCACTGAGACTACGAATGACAAATTGAAATCATTTCTACCCAATAATCCTCTACGTTCATGGGGTATGATAGTATAGATGGACGGCTTTGTTGAAATCCTCAGAAAATGATATACCTGAATCGAGTTCTGGTCCGTACCGGGACTCACAGGCCAGAGTCAGTCTACACCTCTCACACTTCTGTTATGAACGCGTTGCGAAGTAAAGAGGATCTATGCAGCAGTCGGCTACCAGCAGTTTCACACCAGCTTGGATGAATCAGTCGGTCAGTAGACTTGCTCATGGGGTACTACAGTGAGGAGCAGAAGCGTCTCGCGGTTGAATTGACGCTGGATAAAGCCGGGCACAGGCGACTCCCCTCGCTCACTCCCGACCACCCCCTACCTCTGTCTCTGTCTCGGTTTCCGCATCGATCTCGCCCTCCTCATCAGGATCCACCGAACCACTCTCACTGCCTCGTCCCGTCCACTCAACCACCTCCTCCTCATCACTAGGTAACTCAGCGTCATCCGGAACCGACACAAACGCATCTAAATACCGAACTGACTCTGCAACGTCCTCTGGCGGCTCCCCGATTTCCTCAACGAGCTCCCCGAACTCCATCCTCGACGCTTCCTGCACCGTCTCTAACACATTCTGATGGCGCTTCGCTCGTTTTCTCTGTTCCTTGCGCTTCTGCCGTTCCCGCTCTTTCTGCTCGTCCGTCTTCCCTATCTCCTCTAAATGCGTATTCGCCGTCCCCAACTCGTCCTCGATACCCTCGACAGCAGACACAATCTTGTCCTCATTGCTATCGCGAATAATCTGACTCATATTCTCCACGACATCGAAGTACTCGATCTCCTCGTGTTCCTCGTACTCCGTCCCGAACGGGCTTTCAAACTCAGTATCGACGTGCAAGATACCCCCGGAATCGCGCTCTTCTAGCTTCGACTCAATCCCGTGCATGTTGGTGGTGAAGGGCTTGTCGTCATCAAGCGGAAACCCAAGTTCGTACGATTCACCGGGCTGGAGTATCGACATGCGGAACTCCTGAGGATCGTCGTCGGTGTCGGCGAAATCAAGCGTGGCGTGCAAGTCGTGTGCCGCAGCATTTCCCGTGTTCGTGATTTCAACCACGAGACTGGTCGGGAACATGTTAGTGATACCGCCGCGTACTACCGGCTGGTTCGACATCTCTCGCGTGTCTGCCATTTCGTCAGTTTGTTGCTTGGTAAAGTACGTGTACGCGACTGTGACCACCACGAGCGCGGCTGAAAGGGCTATTTGCGTGGTCGAACCGGGGTTTGTGAGGATATACGACCAGACTTCGCTAAGCTGCAACACGACGGAATGAACCATTTCTGTCGGAGTTCGGTCGGTTGTATATTTTTCTTTGTGGTGACCGATACACGCCCTGTATTCAGCAAAACGTTGAGAACATATCCCCCGTTGAGAATCTCAACAAAGCCGGATGTAACTCTCATTTATAAATCACAACCGGATCAGCATACACCAGTTGTTGAGTACCCCAACAAAGCCTGAATAACAGGAACGAAGGTGCTTATTCGTCCTTTGGAACGCCCCAATGCTTCAGATTAAGCCGAGTTGGATCTTGAGTAGTAGGTGCCGTTTCTGCATAGCTGGGGATCTCCTCTTCATCAGGGAGAATTCCCTCCTCGTTCAAATAATCACGGAATAATTCTATGTATTCTCGGATATACCAGTCAGGGGGACGAGTGTCAGTTCCGAAATATGGTCTTACGAGATCCACGCGCGGGTTGGCAAGATCAAGTGAGAGCGCTTCTGCCCTTTCTCTGCTGTTCTTTATAGCGTGTTTTGCTTCTTGCACAAGAATCGGCGGTCGAGTCACGGAATTGTCTGCTTCCTTAATTGTTGTATAATCCTCATCTAATTCGATCTTATCTAGATCCGTATTGAGTATTTGCTGGAAATATTTCTCAATGAGGAGAATCTCGTTACCGTTAATCATAAAAATCCGTCTGAGGCGTTCTTCTTCGTCTTCCGGAGGTGTTGCTAGCTGTTGGTTTAGCAGCCCCATGTCACTATTTAGGAGATCTCCTCCTTCGGTACACTCAATTTTAGCTAACAGCCTTTTGGCTAGGAAGTCTTCGTTTTGAGCACGCCACTGAAGAGAACTCTCTACACCTGAATTAACTGCATAATTGAATGCTTTCTCTGAGAATCCGCTGAAGATGACCGCCATCACTTGTTCTAGAAACAGATTTGTGGCAGCAGAGGTTGAGAAATTTGGACCCCCTTTCCTTTCCTCATACTTAGAGATGGACATTTCAACGATTTCTTCGGCTGCCTCTGGACTTAGCTCACGAATATAGGATAGTTCAGCAAGGTTTTCCGCAAGATGATTCTTGACCGAGTTTTTGTCTTGACTGTTCGATTCTTCCCAATCAGCGATTGTCTCTTTCTGAGAATCTTCTAACACAAGTTGCTCTAGCTGTGGAGAGGTCTTATGTTGTCTGGATTACCGCATGCTGAGGTTCTATCATATATAGTTTTCGCAAGTCTTGATTACAGTAATTCGGCACGGTATTTTTCACTCTGTGAGTGACGAATACAACAGGGTATGAACATGGTAGTATGGAGCGAACAAGCGAAGGACTCCCCGATAGTGAAGCCCTAGATGAACTAGCTCAGACCATACTCAAAGACTACAACGCTCTGAAGCCGCTCACACCAGAGCAGGCAGTAGACAAATACCTTGAATCTCTCGAAGAGGAAGTCCTATCAAGTACAATAGCAGGGTACGAACGAGATCTTGGCCATTTCGTCAGGTACTGCGACAAGATCGACCTCGAAAACGTAAATGATCTCGGAGGTCGTGAAATTGACGGCTTCGAGAAATGGCGGCGGAACGAGTCTTCGGAAAAAGTTGACTCGTTGGCGAACAAGACGATGAGAGACGACCTCTACCTCTTTCGAGCCTTCGTCGAATATCTCGAAAAGATTGAAGCTGTCCCTCGAGGTACTGCAAAGAAGGTCGATATTCCCGAACTCTCCGGCGATGAAGGTGTTAAAAATGTCGAGCTTGAGCTCGAACGGGTTGAAGACATCGTTGAATATCTTGAGAAGTACAAGTACGGATCACGTCTACACGTCCTATTTGCAATCATCGCTGAGTGTGGGCGTCGACTCGGAGGAGTCAACTCACTCGATCTCAGTGATGCTCATCTTGAAGGTCCCAACCCCTATCTAAGATTCACTCATCATGGTGACGGTCGCACTCGTCTGAAGAACGAAACTGCGAGTGAGGAAGAAGTCAACATTAGCAAGGGGCTTGCTGAGGTCATCCAAGATTACATCGAACACAATCGGTTAGAAAAAACAGAGGGAGGTCGGAAGCCACTACTCACGACTCGATACGGTCGGCTCACAAAAACAACAATTCGCTCCTACTTCTATCGGTGGAGTCGCCCGTGTAAGATCGGCAAAGAGTGTCCAGAGGGCCGGGACGAGGCAACCTGCAAGGCGGCTTCTTCGAAAGATCACGCCTCAAAGTGCCCAGTAAGTGAGGCGACGCACGCAGCTCGACACGGGTACATCACTGAGATGCTTCGGCAGGGAGTTTCAAAAGAACTGCTGAGCGATCGGTGTGACGTCAGCGAGGAGGTCCTCGAAAAGCACTATGATGAACGCACTACCGAGGAGAAGCGCAAACATCGTCGTAAGGAACTAGAAGAGAAGGGGGGCCTCTAATGAGCCGTAAAAAAACTCGCTTTGAGGACGGCTCAGCGTCTGCACGACAAGACACACAGTCGGACGATCGGGATGGCCAGTTGCTACCAATCCTCACTGGTCGTTATGGACTGGAGCGGGTCCAGAGAGCGGTTCAAGAGCGGATTTGCCCCAAAGTACATATAAAACGTTGGATACGCCTTGCGTTCCCTAAGCGTATCCGAGGCATTATAAGTGCGATTGGGAAGAGCACAAATAGGCTAACGAATCTACCTACTCCCCTTCTCGCCTCTGCTATACTTCTAGCTCAGTCTTCGGCGCAGGTCGACCTGAACCAGTTTGTTCGACCGTCAGACAAAAGCAAAGGAGAGCAAGAACACGGAAGTAGTGTCGAATCACCCATTGAATCTAGTGAGAAAGAGGAACCAGAACAGCAGGTTCTAGTCTACCTCCGTGTGAGCACCGCTGAGCAGGAAGAGAATGGGCAATCCCTCGATTCAATGGAAGAGGAACTCTTGGCGATCCTCGATGGGATGTCAGAGACTGGCCAGTTTGGTGAAACAATAATTGACGGGGGTGAGTCGGGTACCGATTTCGATCGTGAAGGAATACAGAAGGTTGCCCGACTTGCTCAATTGGATGAAGTTACCCATCTGATTGTTGACACTATCGACCGTATTGGCAGGACCGCTCCTGAGACCTTGATGTTCATCGATCAGCTTCGGGACGAGTACGATGTGAAGTTGCTGTGCCGCGGAGAAGAGTTCGATATGTTCGTCCCGGGAGACCGAATAGAGATTATCATGCGGGCGACGATGGCGGAGTTCAGTACAATGAATCGAGCGCGATCTTCGACCCGATCGTCAGCGGATAATTTCCTAAAAAACAAACAGTGGAGTTCATGGTTCCGAGACAACATTCCGCTGGGCTACCGTTCAAGCGGTGACTGGATCGAGCCTGTCGAAGAGTGGATGCCTATCATCGAAGAGACCTACACCAAGTTCATTGAAGAAAGAGGGTATTCAGCGACTGCAGACAAAATCAATGAACAGTTCGAAGAAGAGCTTGAACGGAGAGCTCAGCTGAAAGGCAAGGAACTAGATCGAACCGATATCAAATCGATCGTGACTAACCCCGTATACATAGGTAACCCAACAATACAGGTTGACTACCTACAGCACTATGGTAAAAATCCCAGCCACGAGGATGAGAACCTAGCTTTCGTAGACGAGGATGTTTTCAATGCTGCTCAGGAGGTTGTCGCAGAACTGAGAGAAAAGTATAGTCGCGACGAATCTAAAGAAGACACTGCAAAAGACTACGTAGACCAATTCAGCCCCTACATCGTTGAGTCGGTCAGTCCAATGGTTCGACTGCAGTGTCCAGTCTGCGATGAACCGCTGGTAAGTAACGGCCAACAAAAATTACGACAAGAACAATCACAGCGGATCTATCGATGTCAGAATGAAAACTGTGAATTTGGCGATCAGAGATGGCCTACAGAAAGCGAACTGGATATGATGAGGATGCTGCACCGGTGTGATGAGCTTCATGGAATCCTCTAGTGGAGTTTTGGCGTTGTTATAAACAAACTGCTAAGAGAAGTCGGCAAGCTCAAGCGTGACTATTCAGTCGTTTTCGCGTAGGTAATCGCAATAGGATTGATACATTCGGTCCATGGTTTGACCCTTTCGCGTGGTTGGCATCGAACCCTTCACCGCACCCGTTGATTTGTACCTATGTCTTACGCGCTTTACTTCGTTGAAGAGATCTTGATCAAGAATACGATACTCAGGAACTAGTTCTGAGACACCTTCAAGCTCGTAATAGCCATAATATATTTTATTTCGAAGAATATCACCGACTGCACGTGGAGTCCATGGATTGTTTTCACGTGTTGCGCTTCCCGACTGATTAAGCCATTCCGCAACTTCTGGCATCGAACGGACCTCTAAATACTGAGAGAAAATTTTTCTCACTAATTCAGCATCCTTTTCAACAATCTGAAGTCGCCCGTCGCAGTCAATTGAATAGCCAAGTGGAGGATTGTCATTGGGCCATTTATTTTCTGCAGCTAAAGCATGGAGACCCATTCTTGTTCTCTGTCGAATCATGTCTCTTTCAAACTCTGCAGCACTCGCTATATTTCTGAAATTAAATCTTCCCGCTGCAGAAGTTGTATCAATCTGCTCAGTTATGCTGTAGAGACCGACATGAGATTGTCTCAGCTCAGACTCCAGCTGAACGGCATGCATGAGACTACGTGAGAAGCGGTCAAGCTTCCAGAAAACGATGACATTGAAGGCCTGCATCTCTGCGGCGCTAAGCATTGACTGAAACATTGGCCTATCCGGATCCTTTCCACTCTCTGCTTCATCACGGTAAATGAACACAACCTCCCAGCCAAGTGTGTGGCAACGCTCAATGGAAAGTCGTACCTGCTCATCGAGAGAATGTCCGAATGATTGCTGCGTTGACGAAGTGCGAGCGTAGACGGCAGCCCGGACCTCGGATGGGCCGTCATCATCAGGTAGACGGTCTCGCTCTGATAGGTGGTCCATCATAGTACATTGAGTTCGCGGATATCACCCACCCGCTGTCGAATCGTTTCTGACGAAATTCCAGCCGAATCGGCAATTTGTTGTTGGGTACAGTCACTAGTCAAATATATCGCTGCTGAGGCAATCCCGATCGGGCTCTTCCCGACGAGCTCAAGGCTACCGGACAACTTCTCGACGAGGTCAGACGCCGACGTATATTCGTGTTCAGAAATGCAGAGCGCCTCCGAGAGAAATGGAAGATACTCTTTCGAAGATGATGGACGATTCTCTATTTTAAGATCATCTCGCAGCGCCCTCTGACTACTGTTGAAAGCTCTCCCAGTAACCGAGGCCGCATCGGTTAGTCGAGATGTGGGTATCGGCTCATAGTCGTTCTGAGACGCAATAGAGAGGCACGCAGCGACGATACAATCCGTTGACCGACCATTGGTCGTTCCGTAACAAAATGCCTCACTGTATATTTTGGCTGCTTTCTCTCGGACTGACCGCGAAACCGCGAGTTCCGAGGACAGTCGTTCAATACACTCGAATGCGAGTGCAAGCTGTTCCTCCGTCGAGTTCCGAACTCTACAGAATGACAGCCAATCCTGTTTATTTGACTCCTGCTCTCGTTTGGACTCAATCTTCCAGTCTGGCACCTCTGGACTGGTCCAATCTCGAATGATGAATCCACAGCTTTGACAGAATCCCTTGAATCCATAGACATCGGTTTCTACCTCGTCTGATTCACACGCTGGACAATCGAGTCCCAGTTCCACTTTCTGGCTCATTATCTCGCCCCATTGGCCGTCTGTTCCTTCAGATCGGGATCGGATAGAACGACAAGTCGATCATCGTCCGCACAGGTAGGACACAATCTGTCGCCGTCACCAGATAGATGCGAAGACTCCCACTCAATACGTGTTCCACACTGATTACAGGACCAGTCGTATACCTCGTACTTTTCGCAGAGGTTGGGATATCGTTGGGCAAGTGTCGGTGTGAGCTTTGCGTCGTGAGCGTCAAGATATTCGAGAAGCGGTTGTCGGGGATACTCCTCAAATTCGGGGAGTAGTCCGTGTGACGCGCTATCTTGACACTTTATCTCGCCCTTCCCGCAGCGCTCACGATAGTCGCAGAAGTCGCACTCCCACGCGAAACGCGAGTCTGCTGGCGGAAGTTCGCTGTCGAGCCGGTACGCGGTGTGATCTGACGCCCACTCAACGACCGTCGACTGCCAGAACGCTTCGTCGAACTCCACGTCGAACACCTTGAGGTCGAACGCATCTCGACCCCCGTAGATCAAGCATCCGCGTTTCACGTTGACATCGTACTTCTCCGAGAGGCCGACCATGTAGGCGTGCAACTGCGCCTTGTGGTGTTCGTTCGGTTCGTCGAGGTACTCAAGGGAGCTCTTCGTCTTCACCTCCGTGGGCAGGACGGGTGTGCCGTCGGCATCGACGACAACCGGGTCAGTTGATCCCTTCACAGTAAGGTCGCCGGACTCGCTCTTGAGTTCGAAATCGACGTACAGCGAGTTTGTGACAAACAGGCCGTCGTCGGCGACGGTATCGCGCAGGTACGGGAGGACGACATCCTCCTCAAAACGAGAACCGACCCACAAGATCCCATGAGCCATCTCACTCTCCGCTGGCGCGTTTTCTTTCCGGTAGACGAGCTTTCTGTGGCACTGCAGCAAACTGCTGGGTGTGTGCTTCTCGGGAGGTGGTACAGGACTCGGATCGTTGTAGTAGGCACGGCCCTCCTCGATGTTCTTTCGCTCTTCAGTCGTCTGTAGCCATACACGGAAGCTTCTTGAGTCGATCCCAGCAAGTGCCGTGGCTGGTCCGGTCTCCACTGACGTGGATGACCGAAGAGTTCCGTTTCGCCGATGAGGTTGGGATTCCACTATAACTCCTACGTGGGAACTAACATAACACTTCCGTTGGTGGAACAAATAGATTTAGCCCCTCACGTCTCGCGTTTTGAATCGAATGGGTAGCGATGGCCCCGGTCGCAAGCCGACGGTATCTGACGAGGAGATACTGACAGTGTTCGTGAACGCGGAGGATCCGGTGTTGATGGCCGATGAGATTGCGGAGTCACTACCGATTGGTCGCAGAGCTGTATACAACCGACTCAGATCGTTAGAAGAGGAAGGTGTTCTTAAGTCGAAGAAGACAGGCGCAAGAAGCACAGTCTGGTGGTATCCGGGATATACCGATACGAAACGCCAAATATGAATTTCGACTTGATTGGTGACCGTGAAATTAGACCTCCTTGCACCCCTAGTTGATAATAGGAAACGAGCAATGGTCTCTTCGCTGTCCTTTGATCTAGCGAAGAACTGCATTCTAAACAGGACCGATAGTTCAAAGTGGTTCTGCAGCGACAAACCATTATCGAGATTATAGATTGGACCCGAACCAATCAAAACAACTTCAGCATATAGATATACTATAGAATGAGCACCGAAGAAAACGTCAACACTGAGTCAGATTTAGAGCAGTTACGACCACTTCTCGCGAAGCAGCACGATGACTATCGTGAGATGCTCCAAGAACCGATTGACAACTCTATATCGGCTACTGTTCAAAACGAGAGATATTACGATGACCCGGAGCCATTCACAATCCAGTTAGATTTTGAGAGAACACCAGAAACCTGCAGGGTTATAATAGCAGATGCCGGTAAGGGGATGTCCAGAGAGGTTATTCGCGATTACGTATTCAGTACTGGGGACACTAACTACTCAAACGGAATCCTCAATAATATCGGCGCGGGGCTCAAGGCGAGCATTTGTTGGTGCGAAGAATCACTTCAATCGACGCAAGGCCCAAGTGTCTACGAAAATCGCTTCCACGTCTTGTCCAGAGAGCCGGATGCATCTACAATTCAGCGAGTTGATGGTCCTATCGGTGGCGGGTTGACCGTCTACGACTCTGACGATGAGGAGTTGTGGAATGATGGCGCTGAAAAATTGTCCCATCAAGAACACGGAACACGTGTACATCTGACATGCGCTGTCGAGAACTTCGATAGTGGAGTAGCGACCATCGCTCAGAATATGTCGACCAAGATGCGGTACATTCAGGAAGAACTGGGGGTTAAATTCCAGCACTTACTCCAAGCACATGAAGACAATAATATCTTCATAACATTCCGTGATATAAACGAAGATGGAGAAATCGAAGAGGAAGATGAATATGAGGTCGTCCCAATTTCGCCGGATTTCAAAGCAAAGCCAGACGATCTCGAGATTGGTGAGATAACTGACTACGGTTCATATGATGAATTTGAAGAGGAGTTATCTGAACTTGACTCGTCTACGTACGGAGAAGAGCAATATGGGTACGAGTCGACCGTATTTGAGTTCGAAGAGACAGGCGAAAAGTATTATATATCTTATGAATACGGCGAACTGGATCTTCCCGCAATGTATGATGCGGTAGATGCTGAAGAGCGAGACCTGAAGATCACGTCACCACAAACGGAAGGATTTCGTTGGCGATACAAATGGAATCAAGAAGGGACAGGTGTCGACATCTACGGAAATGGGCGGATTCTCGATACAGCAGAGTGGGTTTTTGATCTAACTTGGAACAACCAGTACAACGGATACTGCGGAATGGTTCGGATTATTCCGGCATCTCCTACTGAGTACGAAGTTCCTACTAAAAACGATAAAACAGGCGTAGAAAAAGGCTCTAAACTTTGGCAGCGGCTCGTTGAGTGGCTAGATAGTGAACAGTTCAAGCCTGAAAGTACGTACAATGAAGGTTCTCAGTCAAAGATTGGAGACAGTTCTGACGTCGATGATGACGGTACTGATGCTGACGGCGGTGATGATGGCAGTGAAGACGCCGACAGCAGTGATATCGATAGTAACGAGGATGAGCAGGAAGAAGCAGGCACCACGGGTTCCGGTTCCAATAGTGTGACCACCGGAACCGGCGGAGCCTCCACAGCGACGGGAGAAGGCGGTGAGAATACTCCCGACGATGAGTTCGATGACCGGGTGTCGGCCGTAGCAGAGCGGCTACGAGAAGAAGCAGAGCGCGTAGACAGAGACGTTGAAGCGGATGGAGTGGACATTCAGCTCGTTTCCAAATATTCCGGTGCAGAAGACATTCTACATCTGGTTGTCGAAGATGTAGCGAAACCCGAGGATGTCTATCGAGCGATGCTCTATCAGGACCACTACAAACGGCTTGATCGCTCATATGGTGGCACCCAGATCTGGGCTTCAGAAGCAACCGACCCGGCGGAACGTGACCTCCGAGAGCTTGAAAACCGCCGTGATGAACACGGTGATCACTATGACATTGAACTGAGAACATATGAGTAAAAAATCAACCGTCCATCCGGTTCCGGGTGATGTCCAAAAGTACAATGAGACTATCATGGACATTATCAGACACGTCGACTCTGAATCTCCTGTCGAAGACGATCTTGTAGAATACCTGCTCGAAAGCGGTTTATTAGGAGACGAAGACGATACTCGGCGACAATTAACTTTCCTGCGCGAAGCAGATGTTCTCCAACAAGAAGTTAATCAATATCAGGTTGGATCAAAAGGGTATGAACTACTCGACTCGCACGATGAGGAGGCTGAGATTTTCCAGATACTAGATGACACGTATATTGGGTTCGAAGCACTTCTACGCCAGATTGAGTATCGGGGTGTCACTGAGCTTGACAATCTTAACGAGGAACTAAGATCCGAGTTGGATGTCGACTGGGAAGACAGTCAGCAGACAAAACGGCGACTAGATTTTCTCCGAGGACTCGGGTATGTCGAAACTACTGAAGGGGAGAATTATGAGATTACATCCGCAGGAACCAGTTTAATCAGAAGGCGAGGCGGTATACGGCAGTTCGAACCTCCGCCATCACCACAGTCTCTGATGGTCGAACTTCGAGAGCAGTCCCCCGTAGATTACCATTTTTACTGGTCACAATCACCCGAGCGACTCGGTGAGTTCACTGAATATATCCGAATACCAATCGAAGAGAGTGCCCTTCGGCCGCACTCCATCGGACCAAAGGACATCATTTTCCGCTATGTGGACGGCAAAGTAGTTGGATATGCACGTCTAGAGGAACCCGGAATAACAATTACCGAAGACGGAACCGAGCTGTTCCGAGCGAAGATTTATCATCGTGAGTTTGATCGTGAGGTACCGCTGAGTGACCTCCTCGCCGAACTTACAGCCATTGCAGTTGAAGATGGCGAGTCATTGGATGGTATCGAAAAATATCCTTTTAACCAAAGTGGTCTTCAAGACTGTATCCTCGGGGACATCCCCCCGCGGGCGGCTTTGCATATTCTTGAGCAAGGGAACGAGTATCAGACCTACGCCGATCTAGACTTAGAGCGAGAAATCCCAACAGAGGGGCTACTCGATGCAAATAAAATCAATCTATACTACCCGGACGAACAGCTCGACCGCATCTATCAGGAAGTCAAGGAAGCTATAGTAAGTGGTGAGCATATAATCTTTGTCGGACCCCCGGGCACAGGGAAAAGCAAACTTGCGAAGCATATTGCAGAGTCGGTTTGTGGGCCGGACGGATATGCAATGGTTACTGCCACAGCCAACTGGTCCACTTTTGATACGGTTGGAGGATATCAACCCGATCGAGAGTCTCATCTGGAATTCATTCCCGGCACGTTCCTTTCTCGATTCCAAAATAAAGACGGTATGCCTGCTAATGAGTGGTTGATCATTGACGAGATCAATCGCGCGAACATCGACAAAGCATTCGGGAGCTTTTTCTCTGCGTTAGCAGGCGATACGGTAGCCACTTCGTTCAAATCCGACAACGGAGAAGAGATTACGATTATCGGTGACGGGGATACCTCTCGGCAAGTCAAGCCTACCAATTATTTTGTACCTGAGTCGTGGCGAGTGCTAGCGACTATGAATACACATGATAAAATGACGTTATACGACTTGAGCTACGCGTTCATGCGCCGGTTTGCATTCGTTAATATTGCCGCACCCGATGAAAGCGAAATTTCTCCAGCGTTGCTCAACGACTACGTGAGCGTCTGGTCAAAGATAGGTTTGGCTAGTAACACTCAATGTGATATCCAATCAGAGTCAGATGATGAGTCAAATAATGGGGAAGGTCCTCCGCAAGATGAGACAGATGTGCTTACCCTCACCGAGTCTCAAATAGACGCTATTAGTTCATTTTGGAAAACATTTCAGCCACATCGGTCAATTGGACCAGCAATTGTTCACAATGTCGCAACGGCGGTCGCACGACAGTCTAGTGAAGAGACTGACCTGACCTCACCACTCAAAATGTATGTACTGCCGCAACTCGGCGACCTTCCCGAGGCAACCCAAGTGGATGCAATCAATGCTCTGCTTGAACACGACGGTCTCCCACTCGATCGGGATCATCTTAGGGAGTTTTCAGCCGAATACTTCGGTATAGATGAAGAAAAGCTGTCTAAATGAGTCCAGATGACTAGAGCCTCCCCCACGAAAAAAACTTCACCAGAGCAACTCGTTGAGGAGACTGCAGAAATATTTCATACATACGTCGGAAAGGGCGTCAACATCCCGGGAATCGGGGATGAGGCTACTGACCCAGATTTGAACGTGGATGGGCTTCAATCGTTGTTACGGGTTCACTTCGTACTGACTGGGTCCGATCGACCGTTTACTGGCGAACAGACGGACCCCACTGTTGTCCCGTTCATGAAGGGATTGTCTGAGCGCATTCGCCGTTTGCAACGGTCAACGTACCAAGAATCACAACTTGTGAAAGGAGGCATTGAGGGGAAAGTCGATTGGGGGGAGACAGTTGAAATGTATGCTAACCGTGGATTTGTCGATAAATCCCGATTTGTTTGTTCTCAACCACAAACCGAATATGATACCCCGGAGAACCGAGTACTAGTTCGCTTACTCGAAGAGATACAGTCGATTTTCGAAAATGAGTTAGAATCTGCCGTTGAAGACCCTGATAGCTATACATGGCTTAAAGAGTGGGTGGTAGAACCGAACCTCCTAAGAACACTGGAAAATGTACTGACACAGAATGTGTATCTAAGAGACATTAACCCACCTGAACGAATCTCCCCTCGTGATATAACTGCGGTAAAACGCTCTCGGAGGCCTCTATACCGAGAAGCAGCCAAGCTCCTCGAAAATTATTACAAACTCCAGAATAATGATATCAGCTTGGACGAAGCTCGCGATATCCTTACTAACGTTTACGTTAGACCAGATACTGATAAAGGTGGTCGGTTGTTCGAGCTTTATTGGACATTTGAACTACTCAAGCAGTTTTCTGAGAGGCAGCTCCGAGTAGTAAAATCAGGGACAGATCTAATTGCCTCCTGCATGGCGGAAGATGAGCACTATGAGCTGTATCACCACTCGGAGGGGCCGGATGGCATGACGTTTCGTGCTAAATTCTCAGATGTCAGTGAAGAACTAAGCCTCCTAGAGGGTCGTGAGAACGTGAGTTTTTTTGAACGACTCTATGCTGTCCATCATGACGCGCGAGAATATTCGAAAGAAGCTCTGGCAAGTGAAAGGCGACAGGATCTTTGGTCAGGTGTCCCGGATATCGTTTTAGTTCGCTACGATGAAAATGATAATTTGTCGGGAGTATTTATTGGCGAGTGTAAGTATTCTCGTAATATTCAAGAAATAAAGAAAGGCATAGCCGAGTTACTCGAATACATGTACTACGGAAAGTACAGGGATTCGTACTTCATGAATCCGTCCTCAAGTGAGGTGTCTGGAGATGAGACGATACCCGTTGAGGGCTGTGTATTTGTCGATCAACTTCCAGAGGGGGCATCTGATGATGGACTGCCTATCTCCCTCGTCGATCGAGGCACCGATTATAGTATACCTTGGTTGAGTAGTACCGAGAATAGACTGTCATGATCGTTAGTATATATAGACATACCAATTAATATTTTTTTAAATAACGGAGTCGTGCCGCCTAGTAGAGATTTCAACCTATTTTAATATATTTTTGTCAAAACGACTACTTTGTTGAAATACTCAATATTTGAAACAGAAGTTACGAGGTTGTATTATGACCGTAGTGTAGAGGAGTCAGATCAATCTAGTAAGTGGGAACAATTTAGAAACATATCTCAGGGTCACTCAGTGGTTGTTAGTTTGACCTTGATCCATAGGTTAAGATGGATTAGGAATACAAGTCCTCTATAGAACCGTGAAATTCGATATTTGGCCAACAACTGGTGGTTTTCAAGCATGAGTAGCGAGACTTGCGAATCGGCCGTAGAACTCGAAATGCTGGCATCCGGGATGGCGAAGCAGCATGAAAATTATTTCCAAGCCTTACAGGAACTCATCGATAACGCGGTTGCTGCGAAGGTAGATGATGAATCCTCAAGTCGAAGAAGACGGGTACAAGGAGCACAGTCTGGTGGTATCCGGGCTACACAGAAACGGAAGGGGGCTCATAGCTTCGATTTGTAATATTACACCAAGCCTATCTTGTACCTCATTTTTGCACGCTAGGTCAGAGCACAACAGAAGCTATGAGAAAAGTGTGCGACATCGGTCATGGATCGGTATAATACACTCGTACACACAGAATTATTTCAGTAAATGCGTGCTGTGAGAGAATTTTGACTCATAATAAAATCCTACCTGCTACACGGTACGGGTGGTCAACAGATTTATTCGGGCAGTTGGTTAGATTACTCTATTCAAATGACGGATGATGACCTATTCACTTCACTGGACATTCCACGTGTTATTGATACGTCCGATGTCAACTTTGTTGATGAGTTCTACAATCCGCTTTTATCACGATCTGTCGAATATAAGCGTGGTGTCGGATATTTCACGACGAATTGGCTTCGTTCTGCATCCAGAGGAGTTGCCAAACTTGCGGAGAACGGAGGCACCGCGAAATGGATAATGAGTCCTATATTAGAACAAGAGGATTGGGAGGCACTCAAATTGGGTCAGGAAGCGAAACACGATGAGGTGCTTCAGCAACAGTTGGCCGATACCGTACGCGATTTACAATATGATCTTGAGTACCAAACCCGGAATGCCATCGCGTGGATGATCGCTGACGGGCTGCTGGAAATTCGATTTGCGATCCCGAAAGACGATCTACATGGCGATTTTCATGACAAATTTGGCATTTTTCGTGATACAGAGGGGAACCAGCTTGCATTCCACGGGTCAAAAAACGACAGCGCCCATTCATTCGAGAATTATGAAGCATACACTGTTGATTGCGGTTGGTTGAGCGATCGAGATGCAGAAGGGGTAACACTACAGGAAAAACGGTTTGATGAGATTTGGTCTGGTTCAAAAGAGAACGTCGAGGTGGTTTCGCTTCCCGAGGGAATCAGGCAAGATATCGCGAGTCTCCGAGATCATGAACATCGTCCATATCCCGATCCAGAACAATCTGACAATGGCATTACTCTCAGGCCTTATCAGCGAGAGGCCGTCGATAACTGGTTTGCAAACCAGAGACAAGGGCTCTTCCGAATGGCTACCGGCACGGGGAAAACGTTCACAGCCCTCGGTGCCATGGATGAGTTTCTTGAATCAAGATCCACTCCCACACTCGTAGTCATCGCGGTTCCGTACACCCACCTCGCAGACCAATGGAATACTGAGATTGCCAAGTTCGGCTACAATAACCCGAAGTTCCTCTATGGTTCAGCGAATACACAGTGGAAAGAGGATCTGTCGCGTATTCTTTCAGATCTTACGCTTGGAATGGGATCCGACCAGTTGGTAATAACAACTCACACGACGCTTGCAAATGAGTACTTCCGAGATCAGATTGAACGATCAAACTGTGACGCATTGTTAATCGCTGATGAGGTTCACGGTCTCGGATCCGAACATCAACGCACAGCCCTACTGGAGGAATACGAGTACCGAATTGGCTTGTCGGCGACTCCGAAACGACACTACGATGAGGAGGGGTCAGAACATATTCTTGATTACTTTGGAGGGATCGTTTTTGAGTATGCGTTAGGAGAAGCAATCCCCGAGTTTCTTACTCCGTACGATTACTATCCAACTATCGTTGAGTTAACAGAAGAAGAGCTCGAGGACTATAATAATCTCTCAAAGCGTCTCGCAACTGCGGCCGCTAGTGATGATGCTGATGAGGAGTTGGTAAATCGGCTAGCGATGAAGCGAGCAAATATCATTAAGAGTGCTGAAAATAAATACGTCAGTCTCCGGTCGGTCTTAAATAGGATTGGTGAGCCCGACCACCTGCTTGTGTACACAAATTCGGGACAGATTGATCACGTTCAAGATATCTTGAACGAGATGGGTATTCGCCAGCACAAATTCACATATCGTGAGGACAACGACGAACGACAAGGGCTACTCACCAATTTTGATAAGGGTGAAATAGACGCTCTCGTCGCGATGCGGTGTTTGGATGAAGGCGTTGACGTTCCATCAACCAAGCAAGCGATACTTATGTCGAATACGGGAAACCCGATGCAATTTATTCAGCGACGTGGTCGGGTACTTCGGAAATACCCGGGCAAAGAAAAGGCAATTATTTACGACTTTATTGTCGTGCCGACAATGAATCCAACAGAAAGTGTCGCTGAATCCGAGAGGGGCATTCTTCGTAAAGAACTTCGACGTTTCGAGGAATTTGCAAAAAACGCTCGTAACGAGCACGGTGCTCGAAACAAGATCGAAGGGATCCGGATGGAATACGGAATCGTTGAGGGCAACGATGAGGACACCGACAGCGAGAGATCTTCTTAAGAAGAAGACATTTAAGTGGTATACTTCGGATCATTCTATTAGATACCAATGAACAAGTCCGACGTCAATAGTCTCATCTTGGAGCATGTCGACAAGATTGAAGATGATAATAAACGTCAATTCATTAATGAGATCCTGACCTTTGAGCGATCAAAGATGGATCGAGAGCGTCCACACTTCAAGGATGAATACGACGATCTCATTGAAGAATACATGGACACAGACGAATGACAAATTTACAGATCCTATCGATCACTCTGAAGGATTATCGTCAGTACAAGGGAGAGCAGACGATAGATCTCCGAAAACGCGGTGAACACCACATCAACGTCATTGAAGGGCAAAATGGCGCAGGAAAATCTAATATTCTAAATTCAATTACTTTCTGTTTCTACGGGACCGAAGAGCATCTGAAGGAAGAGAAAGAAGGTGGACTAGAGACCTTCCCACTGGTAAATCGTGATCGACTTGAGGATCTTAATGATGGCGGGAAGGCAACGGGCTACGTTGAGATCGAACTTGGTGAAACCGAGCCAGAGTATGTTTTCAAACGCGAGTTCACTACGATAAAGACTGATGGGGGCTTCAACAGCGTTGTCGGGGATCTCAATCTTCAACGTCGGGTCAACCGTGATTGGAAGCCAGTGGATAACCCGAACACGTATCTGAATGAGATATTACCGACTCGGGTTCATGAATACTTTTTATTCGATGGTGAGCGCCTCCACAAGTTCTTCGAGGAAGGCTACCCTGAACGGGTCCGCACTGCCATCCTTGACGTGTCACATATTGAGCTGCTAAATCGAGCACTAGAGCATCTCGACAAGATGGACACGGAGATTGGTCGCAAAGCGTCTAACTTCGAAGGTGAGGCGAAGCGGCTGAAAGAAGAACTTGATGAAACAAAGCAGAAGCGCGAACGAAAAAAAGAGCGGATAGATGAGCTTGAACGGGATATTGCAGAAGCCCAATCAAATATTGACCGGATCGATGGAAAACTGCGTGACAGCAGCGATGCCGCAGTTCGTGAAAAACAGGAAAGAAGAAAGTATCTCAATCAGCGTCTAGACCAGCTAAATGATGAAATTAGTGAGTTGAAAAATGAAACCACCGAGGGGATGGTGGAGGCAGGACCTATCGTCTATAATTTGAAAGCATTGGACTTCACCCATCAGCAGTTCGCAGAACTCGCCCAAGCGGGTCAGCTTCCCCCAAAAATACAAGATTGGTTCGTTCAAGAGCTGCTCGAAAGTGGTGAATGTATTTGTGGAGCTGATCTGGATTCAGACGAAGAAAAACGCCGTCATCTTGCAGAGCTTGAGCAGGAGATGTCCTTAGTGATGCAGGAGAATCTCGAAGGAAAAGCCGAGATTCCTCGGATCATAGACGATGGAAAGGATCTAGTTGAAGATATCATTTCCAATCGAAAGAAAATATCCGAAAAGCAAGATGAGCTGGGGGAGGTTGATAGAGAGCTCCGAGATATCTCAAACGAACTCAAGAGTTACGACCTTCCTGAAGATGTCGATGTGAGCAGTCTTGAATCCCAGCGTAGCGAAATTGAGGGAAGAATCAGCGAAATGCGTCAAGAAATTGGAAGGGTTGAACACGAGATTGAAACACTGGATGAGAAGGTCAATGAACTCGATAATAAATGGCGTGAGGAAGCCGCCAAGGAAACCAAACACCGGACGATGATGAGGAAGTTGGATTTCGTTGAAGAAGCTCATGAAGAGTTGACTGAAATCAAGAGTACGATTCTCGCACAGATTAGGGAAAACACCGAGGAGAATATGAATCGATACTTCAATGACCTCATCTGGAAAGATGAGGATTACACCGTTGAGCTAGGAGACGATTATACTGTTAGTGTCTATGGTAGACATGGCGATAATAAGATCGGGTCGCTGTCTGCTGGTGAGAAGCAAGTACTTGCTCTCTCGTTTATGTCTGCGCTGACTAAGATTAGTGGATTCAATGCTCCCATCGTGATTGATACACCGCTTGGGCGTATTTCGAGCAAACCAAAGAAGCGTATCGCTCAGAATCTTCCGTCCTATTTGGTGGACACCCAAATTACCTTCCTCATGACTGACGAGGAGTATACTGACGAAGTACGTGCACATCTTCAAAACAGTGTGGCGAACGAATATCTTCTCGATTATTCAAATGAAATCACAGAGGTGAAAGAAAAATGAGTGACCAGAGTCCTGAATCTGGATACGAAAAAACAAAAGCTGGCCGCGATGTCGTGGTGGATCAACAGGCACGAGATTACTTCGATACTCTGGTTGGAGAAGAGGACTCCCCGTTTTACAGCGTACAGCGAATCGACTTATTCATGTTCGCGCTTGGATACGGACGAAAACGGTCGGGGCGAATAGAACTAGGGTCTGGACGCCATGCCTTGTTTAATCGTCCATCACTCTCCGATCAACAGGAATGGATTATCAAATCGATTGCCGCGTACGAAGAGAGAGACCCTCAGGTTCTTCGCGATCAAAAGAGGGTCTATAAGATTGCGCAAGAGTATGTCCGGGGTGGCATCGAGGAACTGCACAGCCTCTACGTTCGTCCGGGAGATGGGTTTAGTGAACTCACAACCGACGTTGTTCAATTAGGACAAGGATTCTACGATTTCGACGACTGATATCAGGGATTCCTACTAACTGCCGATTATTTCATCGAACTAAAATCAGCTTTATTCTATTAATTCCAGAGCGTTATCGACAGACCCGAAAACCTCCTCAAAATAAGACTCAGGGTACCGAGCGAATGTTCGAATATCGGCGCTCGTAGTCCGTCCTGCCACTGCCTCATCAACCCATTCCACTTCTGCTTGAAGCGTCTCAGCATCTGGGAGTTTATATTCCTCCCACAGACTGCGAATCTCGGAATTATCTAGATTACTGACTCCTGCCCTCTCTAGGGCAACCCCCCACCCTCCAATATGATTTTTAACTGTTTGAGAGGTCATGTCCGCAATATTGTCGAAATCTCTTGAAGCTGGGACTGCGCCGATCCGGATCGTAACTCGACGAATTTCCTCGAGCAGTTCTTCTTTTGTGTATCCCTGCGCTGATTCCTCGTCGTCAATTGCGGCTTCAGGGTTATAACCCGCTTCTTGTAGTGCATTTAGCCATGTATCAAAAGCTTCCCTGACCGTTACTACTGAGAGAATCGATTCCTGCTCAAAATCAGATGTGCTCGGCGGGTCAGATGGGGGGACACCTATCCGCTCCAATTCGTGAATAACACCACTGCCATCAGGTGAAACGTCTACATCGGCGTCATCCGGCTGGTCTGTGCGTCTTTCAAACGCATCATCGGTAATCCCAGCTAGATCAAAAGCCGTCCCAAGACTTCCGAACCGATCCTCAACAGTCAATGCGTAAAGATCAGTATTTTTCCAGACATCAATTGGCTCAGGAACCTTACCAACTTTCGCAGCGTATTCCACCAATTTATCAAGGATTTCAACTCGTGTGAACTTCCTATTGGATCGCTTTTCCCAATCAACTGATGTTAGATTTGCTGCGTCTATTACGCCATTCCACGAAGTAAAACGTATCTCGTAGGCCCTAATTGGGTATGAGCCATAATGGCGTACAAACTGTTCTGATGGTGGTTCCCCAAACAGTTTGTCTAATTCTCGAATGTAATCTAATAGTTCTTCAGTGGTATACTCTCCTGCATTGGTTTGCGTTGGTTCCTGTCGGTCATTGTCTATCGATTGCTCAACAGAAGTGTTCCAAACGAATTTAGACTCGGATTGAGATGGGTCTTCCACTCCCTCCGATTGCTGTGATGTTACAGTCTCTGAGACACCAAATTCATCAAGGCGCTCCTTCGCGGTGCTCCATTGACCAAAATATCGGGCATACATGCTGTGGCTGTATTTTCCAAGGGAATTTACCTCTGATTGAGTTGGCTTCTTTCCCAGCTCATCGGTGACGCGTTGAAGTTCGGCGAGGAGTTCTTTCTCTTTGTCAATACCCGCTACATCAAGCGCTTCATCCCATGAGCCAAATTCATTCTGATACTTAGCAGCAGAATAATTGGTCATCTCCGAAACGTCAGAGGGATACGGTATTCGGTCGAGAGCCGAATCCAGCCGCAGCAATTCTTCTACTAATTCCTTTCGTGAGGGTGATTCAGACAGCTCTCTTTCCCCGGATTCCTGTTCGGGTTCCCTCTTCACTATTCTAAATGTGTAGGTCCAATTAGAAAACCCTTGCCCGTAGATTATTTGCCCACAGACCGGGCTGCAGTCGTATTTCAGTAAAGAACAAGCGTACGTCATAATGCTCTCAACTAGATCCATAGATTAAACTCGGATAAGGGAGAGAAGCAAGCAAAGAGCCACAATGAAGATTGATATTGAATTTACGAAGGAGGCTTCAATTCATGAATAGCGAAACGTGTAAATCAGCGGTAGAGCTGGAAATGCTGGCCTCCGGAATGGCAAAGCAGCACGAAAACTTTCTGGATGCCACTCAAGAACTCGTTGATAACTCGGTGGCTGCAGTCGTTGACGGAGAGAGCTACTTCGATGAGCCTGATGAACGGATTAATATCTCTATCTCGTTTGTTCGCGGGGAAGAAACGGTAACTACGTACATCTCGGATAATGGTCCCGGCATCACAAGAGAAGACCTCCAGAATCATGTTTTCCGAACAGGTAATAAGGAAATATCGGAGGGGATACTCAATAACGTCGGATGGGGATTGAAAGCGAGTTTAGCTTGGTTTGAGGAATCCCTCAAACAGCGTGACCTCGAAGATGACACTCACTGGTTTTCACTAGTTACCCAGACAACTGAAAGTGATTGTCTACGCGTTGACGGCCCAATAACCGGTGATTTACCCATAGTCGACGCGACAGAAAGTCAGTGGAAGATTGGCGTTCCAGACGGTGTTGATCCATTACTACAGGCTGACCACGGAACGCGCATCCATGCGACGTGTGCACGTTCGCAGTTCGATTCTGATGTCTGGCCCTCGGCTGACTCACTTGGAACGAAAATTCAATACATACGTGAGCGACTCGGCGTCATGTTTCGGCGCTTACTCTCTGCCCGCGATGACAATCAAATAGTCATACATTATCACGACCTACCCTCCAACGAGCAGGGAACGTTTGAGGTACCCCCTATCAGTCCTTCTTATACTGACGAAACAGAGCAGAAGTCTCGCCAATTCCACGTGTCCACTCCTCAAGGAGATCGGTATCAAGTACGGTATGAGGCTGGTACGCTGGATATTGACTCGATGACCAAATGGGCGGAGAAAGAATATCCTGATTTACTCACTCAAAGCGGGAAATTCAGATATCGGTATCGGCCAAGTCAGAACAGGCAAGGTATCGACATTTACGCGAACGGCCGAGTACTGATGACCTCAGTATTTGAGGACCTATTTGACCTGACGCGCAATAATCAGTATAATTACTTCGGAGGCACGCTCCGGATCTTCCCAATCGGCGATACTGATGAAGTGCCGACTGACAATAAGAAGACACGGCTGGATACGAACAGCGAACTCTGGCGTAAGATAAGAGAAGAACTCTCTGACGAGGAATTACTTCCAGAAGGAAGAGAGTACGGTAAGAGAGTCTCGTCGGGTGGCGCGTCGACAACCAATCAAATACCAGAAGAGGAGGAGTCGGCAGAAGAACTCGCAAGCACACCCACATTTGATTCGAACTCAGATATTTTCGGTCTTCACCACGGTGACGCGAAGTCGATCATTCCAGCAATAAGAGACCATGCAACAGACACGCTGAACGAACAAGCGGAGTTCGTTGATACAACAATCACCTCCCCGCCGTACTACGATCTCAAGGAATATGGTTCAAGCGAGGAAAATGAAATAGGACAACACGGATCCTATGTTGAATATCTCCAAGAGCTCCAAAACCTCTTTTCCGAGGTATACTCGGTCACCAGAGATGACGGCTCACTCTGGGTTGTCGTGAATACTTTCCGACGCAATCGCGAAATCGTCCAGCTTCCATTCGACATCGCACGTATTTGTCAGAACCTCGATCAGGGACTAGAGTGTTCAAATTGTGAGAATACGATACTAAGAGGTGTTGAGGAGCTAGATAGCCGACAGACAGCGTGCCCTCACTGCGGCCACACGACGGATAACGATGAGTCGTGGATCCTCCAAGACATCGTCATCTGGAATAAGAACCGCGCTCTTCCGTATACGAAAGAGGGGAGACTACGGAACGTATTCGAGTATATCCTCTGTTTCAGCAAAAATCCTGAATTTGAGCTGCAGATGGATCGTATCCGAGAATCGGATCCCGCCCAATTCAAGAAATGGTGGGCTGATTTCCCCGAACGTTACCATCCACTCGGGAAGCTTCCTGAAAATATCTGGGAGTTTGAACCACCGACACGAGGGTCATTCACTGGAGAGGTAGACGTGTTTGATCACCCCGCAGCGTTTCCTCCAGAGCTAATCGAACAGATTCTCACACTCTCTACTGAGAGTGATGACATCGTGCTAGATCCCTTTGCTGGCTCTGGTGTTGTGCTGGGACAATCAGAGCTGATGGATCGGAGACCAATCGGTGTTGAGCTAAATAAAAAGTACTGCGATGTTTATCCTGCTCTGAGGGAATATCTGGAGGATCAGCACGAAGAGCAGGATCAGGTTGCGTCACAGGAGAATCTGGCTCAGATCATCTGCGGATTACGCCAAACAAAGTATGCGCGAGAATTGCTCCGAACAATGGCGGGAGAACTCGGCCTCTCAAGCCCCTCACAATTGGATGTACATACTACCTTCCTCGTGAGTCGGGAACTCGGGTACCAGTCGGTGGAGAATGATGTCCACGGGCAGATAGATCTAATTCTTCTTGTTGATGATGAGACGACCGCCCGACAGGCATTAGACTACGATGAAAAGGCGGAAGAAGTCACGACCATCCAACCTTGCTCTGGCTTCGGGATTCGTGCTCGGACATTAGTTCTGACAGTAGAAGAGTTCATCAACGAAATCGCTAATGATACCTATACACATCTGCCAGAGGAACTCTTCATTTACGAGGATGGTAGACATTACGTGTATTCAGAAGGTATCTCGTACGACGAATGGCGAAAGCTGAATGACGGCTCTGATCAGTGGACGGAGCGGTATTCTGATGACAAGATTCCTCCAATTGTCTCTAACATCGGGATGGAAATAAATCACCCAAAGCACTCCATGGAAACTGTCTCAAGAGAGTTGTCTGGGAACCATGAGATGCAATTACACAGATCCGAGGGAGGTCATCGTAAACACATAATCCGAAGAAGCTGAACATCAGGACCCACAAAGCGAGTTAAATCCTATCGTCGATAGATATGGAAGTGTCCGAAGAATAGAATTTCAACGAAGTCGCTTATTACAATCCGTTATGAGGAGAAGACGAGCTACCGACGGTGGTAAATCAAAGGTATCCCCGCGATTGCAACTGGTTTTTCGCATCCTCTAGATCAATTTGGATATCGACGATCTCATCATTTGAGTTGAATACGACCTCACCGACATCGATCGGTGAATGCGAGTAGTCACCTTCGACGGGGAGATGATCCGTTACCATTCCGCCATCCTGTCGATCAGCCTGAAAGAACTTCGCCTCGATGCGTTCGAGTTCCTCAAAGAATATCTCAGGAACTCCTTCCTCATCAGAAACCCAGCAGTGGTACTGGTCCGAGTCCGTACGGTGTGCTGTAAGAGTGAACCTTTGTTTTGATACCTTGTTGCTCATGTTGGCTCTGTTGCCCTCGTACTGCATATCATCCTCTGTCAGAGTGGACTGGGAACATACGAGGGTTAAACATAGTTTCCTAAATCCTGTTGTTGCTGGTCATCAGTCGGTACGTTTGTAATAATAACTTCCGCCACGTCATCGCGATTGTCTGCATCACTGTTCACCATTCTCGTTGCGTCGACGATATCAATCGTAAATCCGGACACGTTCTCGTAGAGTTCGCCAACTGGTGGTGAGTTCGAGATAACGACGTACACCCCGTTTTTACTTAGTTTGACAGCGAAATCGCGTAGTCGTCGCTGGTCGTCTTTGTCAAACCCATCTGATTGGTACTGGGTAAAATCCGCAGTCTGAGACACAGGCTGATAGGGTGGATCGAAGTAGACGAGGTCACCCTCATCAGCGTCGTCTACGACATAGTCGAAGTCCTGATTATGAATCTCGATGTCATCAAGTATGTTGCTCGCTTTCCGAATTTGTCGTTCCCGAATGAAATCTGGATTTGTGTGTCGACCAAATGGAACGTTGAAGCCCCCAGATTGGTTCTCCCGGTATAGTCCATTGTATCCGGTTCGATTTAGGTAGAGCATCAAGCTCGCCTCCTCTACTTGTTGTTCGAGGGAACGGTCGTCGAGCTTGTGGAGTTCATTGAACCGGTCGCGAGCATCGTAATAGTACTCTTCCTCATACTCGTGGCGGTGGTTCTCTTCGATTAATTGTTCGGGGTGATCGCGGATGACTTCATAGAATGTAATCAACCGTCGATTGAGGTCATTTATTGTGCCTTCGGAGGGTTCAATATCAAAAAAGACCGCACCGCCGCCGATGAACGGCTCATGATATTTGTCATACGAGATGGGAAATCGCGAGCGAAGCTCCTGAAGGAGTTGTCGCTTCCCTCCAACCCACTTGAGAATCGGCTCAGCCATCTACCGATTTTATCGGTCGTTGGGTGATAAACCCCGAGGGCTTCGACAAAGACTGATCGTCGACTCCAAATGGTACCTTGCGATGTCTAGTGGATAATATAACTGTGCGAGCGGATCAATACTGCTGGAAACAATAATTAAGACAGTTCATACTCATCACTCGCGTAATGGCTAGCACTGAAGACGAGTTCCTGACGCAGGATATCTACGAAGAGAAGGCGATGCTCATTGTCGAACAGCTGCTCGAAAAGGGAACAATTGAAATGAAGCACGATGAGCCGGTGCTACATCACGTTCCATCGGGAGCACGGTTTGAGTCAGCAGTGAATATGGCCCACTTCCACAAAGGCTGGGAGGCGCGGGGGGAGGAGTCTTAGTAATTTAATCAAAACTGCTGAAGTCTACCTGATGCCCCTCGGCGTCTTGCTTGCGTTTGTCCATTGGGTTTTCAGCCTGAATATTTATATTCGAGATTAGTGGCGGCCTGCTCTTTGACCAGTATCGCTTCCACTCGCCGGCCTCAACGAGCGCCTTCCAATCAGCTGGCGTGAAACTGTGCTCTGCCCAGTTGTGAGCGCCGTCGATGTACAGATGGTACTCATTCTCTAGGTCAACGTCGCGTTCCGGGAGACGCTCGCTGAGATAATCATGGAGAGTGATGAACTCTGGATTAAATTCAACTCCGTAGTAATCACCGGAACCTTTGTTCTCCGACAACATTCCTTCCCTCGCGGCATCAATGTCAACGTTCTTGAAATCAGACCCAGATTCGCACACATAGAGCAGTTCGGCTTCGGGTTCATCGACCTCGCCAAACTGTGCCGGGTCGCTGACGGCGTGAATAAACTCGATTTGCCCTTCGCGGATATCGTGCTCTTCTGAGTTTATGAACTCCTTGTACAGTTCAAGCGCGTACTTGTGAACTCGGAGAGTGTAGATTTTCCGTGCAAGTTCAGCTTGTTCATCACGGAGTGTCGACTGAACCGTCCCAACCTCACGAAGGGCGGTAGGACGGACATGTTCTTCGTAATAGTCGATATACTCCTCGTTCAACTCAAACCCAAGCGGCTTTCGATCGAGGGCCTCCGCAATAGCGAGTGTCGTCCCAATTCCGGCGAAGGGATCGAATACGACGTCGCCGGGATCGGAAGCGAGGCGAACAATCCGCTCTACAAGCCCTTCCGGGAACGGGCTCGGGTGGAAACTTTTTTTCGGTCCCCACTGCCCCTGCTTCGGGATCGGGAACTCCCAAACGTTGCTCGGGACGATTCCCTTCGGATTGTATCGTTCGGGGTAATTCACCCACCACTGCTCGAACTCGTCGGTATTGGTGATCCGAATCGCGTCTTTGTTGTACTTGAAGTCGTCTGTCTTGGAGAACATCGTCACATGCTCATACACGTTGCGCAAACGACCTTTCTGGTGCCACGGACGTGTCCGGAGCTTATCCCAGATGATATTGTCCTCCATCCGCCATGACTCCGGCAGCGGATCATAGACCTCTCCACACGTCCTACAAATTAGCGTCCCATCTGCACGATCGCGACGAAGAACTCCCTCGCAGTTCTCCTCTAGACAGGTTTCGTAGTTTGGTAGGTTTTCTAGTTCGTCGGCGATATCGAACGGCAGGCGGACGACACGGCCTCCAGTCTTGTACGTATCAGTGACGATCCAGAGCGTACAATCGTCGGAGGCGATATCATAGCATTGTCTGTAGATCTCGCGAATGTCGTCAAGAAAATCCTCATAATTCTGCTTACCTACCTGTTCCTCGTGCTCTCCGTAATCTACTAAGTCGGCGTAAGGGGGAGAAGTAATGATTGTGTCGACGAGACCGTCGGTATCATCAAACTCCTCCTCTAACCTCGACTTCAGCTCCCGCGAATCATGTTGATAGATACGAAAGCGAGAGTCAAGATCGTCGCTCATTTCTTATCAATCTCTCTAGTAGGACTGGTCATAAAGGAGTTGATAAGGCTTGAGAGAGTTCTCTGTTGATGTCTTGAATACACAACAAGAGACACGATTGTTGCTGTGGAACAAGTTATTGACCTGTCCCATCGAGCAATTCTCTTGTTGATCTTCAATTCCAGCCATAACTAACAGGATGGAGCAGTACAAGCAGTAGACAATGAGACGATTTGAGGTGGGGGATCAAGTTCGCATTGATATTCCAGATAGGGAGGATCCAGATCACAGTCGTCTCCATCGGAAAACCGGGATGATTGTCGAAGTTTTTGAAGACGACGCGGGAAGCGAAACGGGAGATCCACGTGATTCCCATCTATTCCGTGTTGACACAGGCGATGGCAATACCGAAAATCTTCGATGGCGGGATCTTCGACCGGTAGAAAATAATTCCAGATGAGTTTGGTTTACAATTCATCTCTTTGTTGTTATCGAACCTCTAGACCTGTTTAAGTCTGAAACACCCGATTGACGAAGGTGGGAGTTGACGGCTGGAAATCCTACCAAAAGTTCTCAAACACGACCGAATTAGGCCTCTTGCTGAATTAACTGTCGTAGTGCGTTGATTAGACTGTCTGACTTATAGAACAGGTCGAAGTTGTTCGTGATCAGTTGGGTAAAGTAGTTTGTGGGATCATCAAATAGTCTGCCGACTACAGGTAACCCGGGGAGAGCGTTAAGAAAATAAAAGAATCCGACGAGGAACAGTCCTGTCTGACCTAACAGTGAACGGTTCCATACGCCGTTTCCAACAATCTGCGCTCGTCGACGTGTCTGTACCCATCCCTTTCCGACGCGAAGCTCTTCGCTCAGCGTTTGATGAACTAGAGTGTCCACATGTAGGAACCACAGGTAGATGACACCCAGTGCGATAACTGTGACAGGGACACTTGCTTCAATTACCGCGAGCAGGTGTAACCCGTCCATGGCAACAGAATAGACCCACCGAGCAGAAAACAACCCAGAGACTACCGCAACGACGGTTAGCGCCTTGCTCAGCCACCCAAGGATTTTCTCTGGGAGAGTAAGCAGAGAAGTCACCGTTTCATGGGAATCATAGTTGGGAATCCGACTGTGAGGCTTGACTGCCCATTCTCGCAAGTCAGGGTTGCTATACTCGCTGAAAGCGTCCTGAAGCTCGTCGATATCTGAATACGCAGTAGCGTAGATATCAACTACCTGCTTCCGTGCAGTTTTCAAATCCTTAATTGGGACGAGAGCAAGAAGCAGCTGAGTCCACAACTTGCTGATCTTACTCCGAGGAAGTATGTGAGCCGGGTGTGTTTCAGATTGGCTCGGCATAGTTCTATTACAGTGACAAGACTGATAAAACCGTCCGTGAAGAGACATAAATTCAGTATCTAAAAATGGATCCTCAGCGCGGTGCTAGTTGCTTAGTGAGTCTGATTTGGTCTGTACCCTACTTACCATCAAGTTCCTACGAGGGAAGCAAATCGACCAATTCAATACCTCTCACCACCGTTTGGATGTACGCGAATCGCAGGAAGGCTTCGACCCCCGTTACGCGACGTAACGAAATCACTCGCAGATCGCAGTTGTCCTTTATAAGGAACGTACTGCCGTCTGTCGGATTTGGATCGTTACGAAACGGAACGGGCGCGACGGGATTTGAACCCGCGGCATCTTGGTCCGGAACCAAGTGCTCTGTCCGCTGAGCTACGCGCCCTCACTACGTCGTCGTTCGGGCGGGCGTTTAACGCTTCTGACTCCCGTCGCTCAGTCGACGAACAGCCCGTCGACGATTGTCTCGATCAGGGCCGCCTCGACCTCCTCGTACTCGGAGACGTGGAGGACGGCGATGGGGGAGTCCTGCGCGCGGGTGACGAAGATGAGCGAGCGGAGCAGCCCGTTTATGAGGTCGGGGTCGTCATACCGGACCTCGTCCATCGCCGCCCAGCGACTGGCGTAGGGGAGGTCGGCCTCGCGCGGGTGGGAACCGAGCGACTCGCGGTCGGCCTCCGAGAGTTGGTCGTACAGTTGCTGGAGTTCGCCCCCGACGATCAGCCGGGAGGCGAGCGGGTTCGTCCGGACCTCCCGAAACGTCGTCCGGAGCATCGTTCTCACCTCCTCGCGTGGCGTCTCGGCCTCCGAGACCGCCGCGTCGATGTGGGCCTCGATCCGCTCCTGTTCGGCGTGGAGGACGGCGACGTACAGGGCCTCCTTCGAGTCGAAGAACTGATAGAAGGTGCTGGTGCCGATGCCGACCGCCTCGGTGACGTCCTTGATCCGGGTGCGATCGAAGCCGAACCGGGCGAACAGCTCGCGACCGTCCTCGACGAGCTGTGACCGGATCCGGTCGCGCTCGGACTCGGAGAACCGACTCATTGGTCTTCGCTCGTGTGATCGCTGCGGGGCGATGTTCCTCTGGCCATGCCGGCACTACGAATCCAAAAACAAAGGAGTTATTGATTCGTGGATTCTCCTACGAACGTGAATCAGACGCAGGACCACGCCGGACGTCGACCCGTCCGAGAGCCGACGAGGTCGGGTCGACGTTCGGCGGAGCAGGCGGTCTCGAGTCGGACCGAACGGCAGCGATCCTCCGCTTCCGTCGATCGGAGGGACGGATGAACGCGCGGTCGATCCTCGTCGCCCTCGTCTCCGTGACGCTGTTGACGAGCGGGACCGCCGGGCTCGCCGTCGCGGCGACGACCGGCGGCGGACCGTCGGACGTCGGCGACGCCGCGGCCCCGACGACGACGACGCTCCAGCAGTCCGGCGGACTGATCCGCGGCTCCCCGGACCTGGCGGTCAGCACGTCGGACCCGACGCTCAACCCGGGCCGGACGAACACGCTTCCGCTCCAGATCACCAACGACGGCGACCTGGATCTCGGCACCGCGTCGTCGCGCTCGGTGGTCACGACCGCGCGGAACGTCCGCGTCGAGGCGGACGCCGAGGAGACGCCCCTGACCGTCGAGACCGGGACCCTCGCGATCGGCGCCGTCACGGAGAACAAGCCGGGGAAGGCGCCGATCGCCGTGAGCGTCCCCAGCGACGTCGCGGAGGGAACCTACACGATCGACGTCGAGGTGAAGTACTCCTACACCTTCCAGCAGTCGGGCGGCGTCACGTACGACCGCGAGGGAACGCTCACGACCGAGATCGACGTCGAGGTCGACGGCGACGCGCGCTTCGAGATCACGAACGCGACGACCGACGCGAAGGTCGGCGAGACCGGCGTCGTCGAGGCGGAGGTGCGCAACGTCGGAGCCGACGGCGCGCGCGACCTGACGGTGGCCATGTCGTCGTCGAGCCCCCAGGTCACGTTCGGCGGAACCGCGAGCGACACGGCACAGATCGACGCGCTCGCCCCGAACGAGACCGCGACCGTCCGCTACGACGTCGCCTTCACGCCGGGCGCGTCGGTCCGGGAGTACGTCCTCGACGGCACCGTCCGGTTCGAGACGCCGGAGGGGTACCCGCGCGTCGACGAGGACCCGTCCGTCGGCGTGACGCCGCGAACCGAACAGCGGTTCAGCGTCGACGACGTGGAGGCGGACCTCTACGTCGGCGAGCAGGGCGAGCTGTACGGAACGGTGACCAACGAGGGGCCGGATCCGGCACGCAACGTCGTCGTCCAGTTCGCCGAGGAGTCGCCGAACGTGATCCCGCGCGAGTCGTCCGTCGCGGTCGGCACGCTCGCCGCGGGCGAGTCCGGTTCCTTCCGGCTGCCGATCGAGGTCGGCGGCGAGGCGGAGCCGATCGACCGGACCTCCGACGTCGTCGTCCAGTACCGCAACGAGGAGAACGAACGCCGGGCGTATCGGGACCTCGAGCTGCTGTACTCCGTCGAGCCGCAGCGCGACCGGTTCGGCCTCTCCGTCGAGACGCGCGAGATCGAAGCCGGCGGGCAGGTCGACCTGACCGTCGAGGTGACGAACGAGCTGGACGAGCCGGTCACGGACGTGGAGGCGCGGCTGTTCGCTGACAGCCCGCTCGAAAGCGACAACGACGAGGGGTTCGTGTCGACGCTGGAGCCCGGCGAGTCGACGACGATGACGTTCGACCTCTCCGCGGAGTCGTCGGGGGTCGCGAAGACGTACCCCGTCTCGTTCGACTTCCGGTACGACGACGCCGACGGCGACAGCCAGCTGTCGGACACGACCCGCGTCCCGATAACCGTCGTCGAGCCCGAGGAGAGCTCCCCGCTGTCGGGCATCGGAACGCTCCCGCTCGTGCTCGGCGTCCTCGTCGTGCTCGCCGCCCTCGGGGGCGGCCTCTACGTCACACAGCGAGAATAGATGACCCGAGCCGGACGGTGGATCGAGGACGCCACCACGCGACTCAACGAGGTCATCGTCTCGCGGCCGCGGGCGGTCGTCGTCGCGTTCCTGCTCGTGACCGCGGTGTTCGCCGGCGGGATGACCGCCGTCGAGACGCAGACGAACCCGACGGAGGGGTTCTCCGAGGACCTCCCCGAGCAGGAGGCGCTCGACGCGATCGAAAACGAGTTCGACGAGCCGTTCACGACCGAGCCGGAGACGACGCAGCTGATCCACGGCGGCACCGACGTGCTCACCCGCGAGGAGACGCTGACGATGCTGCGGCTGTTGGAGCGGATCGACTCCCGCGAGGACCTCCACATGGAGTCCGCGAACGGTCCCGCGACGGCCATCGCCGGGGCGATCGACCCCTCGGCCGAGAGCCCGTCGGCGATGCGGGCCGCGGTCGCGGGCGCGACGGACGCCGAGTTCCGTCGGGTCGTCCGGCGGCTGAGCGAGCGTCCGGAGTTCGACGCGGCCGTCTCGGACGACTTCAACCCGACCGAGGCGTCGGCCTCGACGACGATCACCGTCGTCAGACACGACGTGCCGCAGGGGTTCGACGACCTCCAGTCGGTCCAGACGGAGATCCGGACGCTCGCGAACGACGAGCCGGCCGACATCCGGACCTTCGGGACGGGCATCATCAACGCCGAGACGGGGCGGGTCATCGCCGACTCGCTGCTCATCGTGATGCCCGTCGTCGTCGTCCTGCTTCTGGGCTTTCTCGTCGTCGCGTATCGCGACCCGATCGATCTGGCGCTCGGGCTGTTCGCGCTGTTGATGACGCTGATCTGGACGTTCGGCTTCCTCGGCTTCTCCGGGATCCCGTTCGACCAACAGCAGATCGCCGTGCCGGTGCTGCTGCTCGCGGTCGGGGTCGACTTCGGGATCCACTTCATCAACCGGTACCGCGAGGAGACCGTCCAGGGGTACGACCCGGTGCCGGCGATGCGGACCGCGGCGAACCAGCTCGCGATCGCGTTCGTCATCGTCACCGTCACCGCGGTGTTCGGGTTCGGCGCGAACGTGACCTCCGGGCTCGACCCGATCCGGAACCTCGGGATCGTCTCGGCGGTCGGCATCGTCTTCACGTTCCTCATCTTCGGGCTGTTCCTCCCGGCCGCGAAGCTCGAACTCGACCGGCTCCGCGAGCGGTACGGCGTGCCGGAGTTCGGTACCACCCCGATCGCCTCCGAGGAGTCCGCGCTCGGCCGGCTGCTGGCCGTCTCGGTGACGGTCGGGAAGCGCGCGCCGGCGGTGTTCGTCGTCCTCCTGCTTCTCACCGGCGGGGCGTTCGGCGCGTACGGGGCGGGCGTCGACACCACGTTCGAACAGGAGGACTTCCTCCCGCCGGAGGAGGAGCCGGGATACGTCGAGTACATCCCCGAGCCGTTCGCGCCGGGCGAGTACACGGTCACCGAGACGCTGAGCCTGCTCGAGGACAGCTTCTCGGCGAGTCAGGACGCGTCGCTCACGGTGTACGTCGAGGGGCCCTTCGAGGAGGACCACGCGCTCGAGGCGCTCGCCGCGCCGACCGACGACCCGCCCGGCACGCTGGCGGTCGGCGAGGGCGGGCGGGCGGAGACGACGAGCATCGTGACCGTGATCCGGTCACGTGCCGAAGCCGACGAGGAGTTCGCCGCGCTCGTCGCCCGCAACGACCTGAACGGGAACGGGATCCCCGACCGCAACCTCGAGCGGATCTACGCGGAGCTGTTCGACTCGCCGGCCGCCTCGGAGGCGAGTCGCTACCTCACCGACGACCGCCGCGGCGCGCAGGTCGAGTACACGGTCGAGAGCGGCGCGACCCAGAGCGAGATCTCCGCCGACGGCCGGCAGCAGGCGGAACGGTACCGCTACGCGGCGACCGCGACGGGACAGATCGTCGTCTTCGACGCGATCACGGCGATCATCTTCGACTCGGCGATCCAGGGGCTCGTGCTCGCCGTGGGCCTGAGCGGCGTGTTCCTCGTGATCACCTACGGCGTGTTGGAGGGGATGCCGATGCTCGGGATCGTGAACGTGTTCCCGATCACGATCGCCGTCACATCGCTGGTCGGGACGATGCGGTACCTCGGCTATCCGCTGAACGCCCTGACGGCGACGATCCTCTCCATCGCGATCGGGATCGGGATCGCCTACTCGGTCCACATCACCGCCCGGTTCGTCGACGAGTACCGCGAGAACGGCGACGTGGCGACCTCGCTGCGGACGACGCTCACGGGGACCGGCGGGGCGCTCGTCGGCAGCATGCTCACGACCGCGCTCGGGACCGGCGCGCTCGGGCTCGCGATCACGCCCGTGCTCGGCGACTTCGGCGTCCTGATCGCGATGAGCGTGTTCTACTCGTTCGTCATCTCGGTGATCGCGCTCCCGCCCGCCCTGTTCCTCTGGGACCGGCTTCGATCCGGCTCGCCGACCGCCGACCCGGCCGACCCCGTCGAGCCGACCGGCGAGGCGTGACCGCGCCCGTCGCGTTTATTCCGGGGGCTCCCGAAGCGCGGACGTGACTCCCGCCGAGGTGACGATCCGGCAGGCCGAACGTGCCGACCTCCTGGCGGTGCTCCGGATCGAACGCGAGTGCTTCTCGGACCCCTGGCCGTACGACGCCTTCGAGCGGCTGATCGACGCGCCGGCGTTCCTCGTCGCCGAGCGGGACGGCGAGGTCCTCGGCTACCTCGTCGGGGACGTCACCCCGAACGCGGGCCGCGACATCGGACACGTCAAGGACCTCGCGGTCCGCCCCGACGCCCGTGGGCGAGGCGTCGGGCGAGCCCTGTTGCGCGCCGGGCTGGCGCGGCTCCGGACCGCCGGGGCGGCCGTCGCCAAACTCGAGGTCCGCGAGGGGAACGACCCCGCCCGGTCGCTGTACGCGGCCGAGGGGTTCGAGCCGGTCCGGCGGGCGAGGCGGTACTACCGCGACGGCGAGGACGCGCTCGTCCTCGTCGTCGACCTCGCGGAGTGGGCCCGCGGCGGGTGACCGCCTCGCGGGTTCGGCCGCCCGCGGCCGTCCGATCTCCGGGGACCCGATACCCCTTTGACAAGGCTTAGTGCCGGGGGGGATCGACGGGGACGTATGAGTTCGGTTCCCGAGCGGTCCGAGATCGACGAGGCGTACAAGTGGGACCTCGAGAGCGTCTTCGCCGACGACGAGGCGTGGGCGGCGGCCTACGAGGACGTGGAGGGACGGATCGACGAGCTCGGAGCCTACGAGGGGCGCGTCACCGAGAGCCCGGAGACGCTCCTCGAGCTGTTGGAGCTCCGCGAGGAGGTGTTCCGCGAGCTGTCGGCGGTCGCGGTGTACGCCCGGCTCCGGAGCGCGGAGGACACGCGGGACCAGGAGTACCAGGCGATGTCGGCGCGGGCGTCCTCGCTCCAGTCCGAGGCGTCGAGCGCGATCTCGTATCTCCAGCCGGAGCTCCAGTCGCTCACGGCGGAGCGGCTCGCCGAGTTCCTCGAGGCGGAGCCCGACCTCGCCGCGTACGAACACTACCTCGAGGACGTGTTGCGGATGAAACCGCACACGCGCTCGGCGGAGGTCGAGGAGGTGCTCGCGGACCTCTCGGAGGTCACGAGCGCGCCGAGCGAGATCTACTCGATGCTGACGAACGCGGACATGACCTACGGCGTCGTGGAGGACCCCGACGGCGAGGAGGTCGAGATCACCCAGGCCAACTTCACGAAGCTCCAGACGAACCCGGACCGCGACTTCCGCCGCCGGGTCCACGAGACGTTCTACGACGAGTGGGCCGACGTCCGCAACACGGTGGGCACCTCCCTGGAGAAGGCGGTGCGCGAACACGTCGCGAGCGCGGGGATCCGCGACTACGACACCGCCCGCGAGGCCGCCCTCGACGGCTCGAACGTCCCGGTCGCGGTGTACGACACGCTCGTCGACACGGTCGGCGGCAACCTCGACACCCTCCACCGACACGCCGAGTTGAAACGGCGGGCGCTCGGCGTCGACACCCTGGAGAGTCACGACCTCTACATGTCGTTGACGGGCGATCAGGGCCCCGACGTGGAGTACGACCAGGCGGTCGAGTGGGTCGTCGAGGCGGTCGCGCCGCTCGGCGAGGCCTATCAGGAGCGGATGGCGGAGGGGCTCGAGAGCCGGTGGGTCGACGTCTACGAGAACCGCGGGAAGCGCTCCGGCGCGTTCTCTTCCGGCACCTACGACACCCAGCCGTACATCCTGATGAACTACCAGGACGACGTGGCCTCGATGTACACGCTGGCACACGAGCTGGGCCACTCGATGCACTCGGAGCTGGCGAGCGACGCCCAGCCGTGGCACGACGCGAGCTACGAGATCTTCGTCGCCGAGATCGCCTCCACGGTCAACGAGACGCTCCTCACCCACCACTTGCTCGAGACCGTCGAGGACGAGACGCTCCGCACGCACGTGCTCGACGAGTACCTCGAGCGGTTCCGGTCCACCCTGTTCCGCCAGACCATGTTCGCGACGTTCGAACAGCGGATCCACGAGCGGGTCGAGGCGGGCGAGGCGCTCACGCCGGACGTGCTCGACGAGACCTACGCCGACCTCAAGGGCGAGTACTACGAGCCCGCGGCGCTCACCGGCGGCATCGAGCGCGAGTGGGAGCGGATCCCGCACTTCTACTACGACTTCTACGTCTACCAGTACGCGACCGGCATCTCCGCGGCGGCCGCGATCGTCGAGCGCGTCCTCGAGGAGGGCGAGTCCGCCGCGGCCGACTACCGCGAGATGCTGGCGGCGGGGGGCTCCGACTACCCGCTCGAGGTCGTCGAACTCGCCGGGATCGACATGGCCTCGCCCGACCCGATCGAGTCGGCCGTCGGGATCTACGACGACTACCTCGACGAGGTCGCGGCGCTGCTGGACCTCGAGTAGCGAGGTCTCTAGTGTGTATTGTAACCGTTTACCGGCGCTCCGCCAGGACGAGTCGGCGTCGCGCCGGAAATGACTCACAATAAACACTATCACCCGTCGTAGGCGTGGGCCTCGAGCGTCTCCAGGTCGACCGTGTCCAGCACGGCCTCGTTGGTCGCCTCGAGGACGACGGGCGGGACCGTCGTCTCCGGGAGCCGCCGGTCCCGCGTGGCCGACAGCGCCTCGACCCAGCGGCCGAGACAGAGACACCAGCGGTCGCCGGGGTCGAGTCCGGGGAAGTCGAACTCGGGGCGCGGCGTCACGAGGTCGTTGCCCCGCTCCCGGCTGAACCGCAGGAACTCCTCCGTCATCACCGCGCAGAGCTCGTGTCGCCCGCGGTCGCCGGGGTGAGTCCCGCAGCAGCCGTCGCGCTCGAAGCCGGTCGTCGGGTCCGTGCTACAGGCGGCGAGGTCCTCCCCGTGGACGTTCCGGTCGGCCATACGCTCGGGTGGAGACGCGTGAACAAAAAGCCGGCCTCGGCGATCTCCTCGTCCGCGGCGTGTCCGGAACCCACAAGCCACCTGCGGTGGCGCGTGCCTGCGAGGTCGCTTCGCGGCCGAGCAGTACCGCGCGAGGGAGTCGCGACCGAAGGGAGCGACGAGGCTGGGGAGGCGTGAGGTGCGGTGCCGTGCGGTGGGAGGTGGAGGCTTCCGAGCCGTTCACCGCGCCGGCATCGATTTACCGCCCGCCCGCGACTCGCCTCCATGGACGAACGCGTACGCGAGCACGCGGAGGTGCTCGTCGACTGGAGCGCACGGGTCGATCCGGGAGATAACGTCGTCGTGAGCGTCGCCGAGGACGCCCACGACCTCGGCGTCGCCGTCGCCGAGGCGCTCGGCGAGCGCGGCGCGGCCGTGACCACGCTGTACGGCTCCGACGAGCTGAGCCGGGCGTACCTGACGGGCCGCGAGCGTGAGAGCGCGAGCGGCGACGACGCCCCGGAGTTCCCCGACCCCGCCGTCGACCGCGCCCTCCTCGAGGCGGCCGACGTCTACCTCCGGCTCGGCGGCGGGCGCAACACGGCCGCGACCGCGGACGTGGGCCGCGAGACGCGGCAGGCCTACGCGAGATCCCGAAAGGAGGTCAGGGAGCGCCGGATGGCCACCGACTGGGTGTCGACGGTCCATCCCACCCGGAGCCTCGCCCAGCAGGCGGGGATGGCCTACGAGGAGTACCGCGACTTCGTCTACGACGCCGTCCTCCGGGACTGGGAGGCGCTCGCCGGGGAGATGGCGCGGATGAAGGAGGTCCTCGACGCGGGCGAGGAGGTCCGGATCCGCACCGAGCGCGCGGACGCGCCCGACACCGACGTGACGATGTCGATCGCGGGGCGGACCGCGGTCAACTCCGCCGCCTCCGTCGCCTACGACTCGCACAACCTCCCCTCCGGCGAGGTGTTCACGGCCCCCTACGACGCCGAGGGCGAGGTCTTCTTCGACGTGCCGATGACGATCGAGTCGACCCGCGTCCGGGACGTGCGCCTCGTCTTCGAGGACGGCGAAGTGGTCGACTTCGCGGCGGACGCGGGCGAGGAGGCGCTCGAGAGCGTGCTCGAGACGGATCCCGGCGCTCGGCGGCTCGGCGAGCTGGGGGTCGGGATGAACCGCGGGATCGACCGCTTCACCGACTCGATCCTCTTCGACGAGAAGATGGGCGACACGGTCCACCTCGCGGTCGGCCGCGCCTACGACGCCTGTCTGCCGGACGGCGAGTCGGGCAACGAGAGCGCGGTCCACGTCGACATGATAAGCGACGTGAGCGTGGACTCGACGATGGCCGTCGACGGCGAGGTCGTCCAGCGGGACGGGACCTTCCGGTGGGAGGACGGCTTCGACGGCTGATCCCCGGCGGCCCCGAGACGCCGGGTCGCGCTGTCGGGGACCGAGCTACCGCGCGTCGAGCAGCCGCACCGGGTGCGCGGGCCGGCGGGAGAGCAGCGCGTCGAGCTGTTCGAGACACGAGGTCCCGCTCGCGACGACGGCGCGGTCCGCGGTGTCGTCCGTCGTGAACTGGTCGACGAGCGACTCGCCGACGTCGACGCTGAGGTCGTAGTACTCCGACTTGTAGCCGAAGCTCCCGGCCATGCCGCAACACTCCACGTCCGAGGTCGCGACGTCGAAGCCGCGCTCCTCGAGGACCGAGACCGTGTGCGGCTCGAGGCCGAGCGTGCGCTGCTGGCAGTGGCTGTGGTAGGCGATCCGCTCGCCGTCGCCCGCCGCGAGCGCGTCGGCGTCCGCACCGTTCGCCAGGAGGCCGTGGACGTACTCCATCACCTCGTAGCTGTCCTCCCGCAGCGCGGCGTGTTCGTCCTCGGGGAGGAGCCGATCGTACTCCCGGCGGAACATCGCGAGGTCCGACGGCTCGATGACGACGACGTCGTGGCCCGCCGCGACGACCGGCGAGAGCGCCTCGTAGACGGCCTCGGCGTTCGACCTGGCCGTCGCCACCATCCCCTGTGAGAGCGGGGCCCGTCCGCTCTCGCCCGCGGCCGGGACCTCGACGCGGACGTCCAGCGCCTCGAGGACGCGGACGGCCGCCTTCCCGCGTTCGGTCCGCACGTAGTTCGTGTACGCGTCGGGGTAGAGCGCGGCCGTCCGCCGCGCCTCGTCGGGGGCCACCCGCGCCCCCCGATCCTCGAACCACTCGACGAGTGACTCGCGCTCGAACGCCGGGAGCTCGCGGCGGGCGTCGACGCCGAGCGTCCGCTCCATGAGCGAGCGGGCGGGATCGGTCCGGGCAACCCAGTTCGAGAGCGGCGCGAACGTCGAACCGAGCCGCGCCAGCGTATCGAAGTTTCCGAACAGCCGCTTCTGCGGGTCGAGCCCGCCGGGCTCCGCGTCCGGCGTGAGCCCCTCGACGAGGAAGTCGAAGTCGCCCTCCGCCCCGCGGTTGATCCGGTCGCGGACGACGGTGTTGATCCACGGGATGTCGATCTTCACCGGACACTGGTTCACACACCGGCTACACCCCGTACAGAGGTCGTTGAACTCGGCGGCGCTCTCCTCCCCGTGGACGCCCGCCTCCCAGCCGGTGGCGATGCCGCCGGAGTACGTCTCGCCGCCGAAGGCATGTCCGCCGACGTGCTGGAAGTTCGCACACGAGTTCGCACACGCCGAACACCGGATACAGTACAGCGTCTCCCGCAGGTCGTCGTCCTCGCGCATCGCCATGCGGCCGTTGTCGATGAGCACGAGGTGGAACTCGCGGTCGTCGCCCGACTCCAGGGGGCGTTCGTCGTCGGACCCCGCTCCCGCCCCGTCGCCGAACGTCGGCGAGTCGCCGGGCGGCGTGAAAAGCGAGAGGTAGGAGGTGAGGTCCTGTCCGGTCCCCGACCGGCCGATGAGTTCGACGAACGGCCGGAGGTCCTCGACGTTCGGAATCACCTTCTCGACGCCCGCGACCGCGACGTGGGTGTCCGTCGCCTGAACGCACTTCCGGGCGTTCCCCTCGCTCGTGACGAGCGCGAGCGTGCCGGTGTCGGCCGTGACGAAGTTCGCGCCCGTCATGCCGACCTCCGCGTCCAGTATCCGCTCGCCGAGGTACTCGCGAGCGAACCGGGTCAGCTCCTCGGCGGTCTCGAGCGGCTCGTCGGGCTCGAACACCTCGTTGAACAGGTCCGCGATCTCCTCGCGGGACTTGTGGATGGCCGGCGCGACGATGTGTGAGGGGGCCTCGTCGGCCACTTGGAGGACGAACTCGGCGAGGTCGGTCTCCCAGACGTCCGCGCCGCCGGCCTCGAGCGCGTCGTTCACCTCGATCTCCTCGCTCGTCATCGACTTCGATTTCACCACGCTCCGGCCGTCGACGACCTCCTCGATGTACCGGTTCGCGTCGTCGGCGTCGTCGGCGAGGTACACGCTGCCGCCGTCGGCCTCGACCGCCTCGGTGACCCGGTCGAGGAGCTCCGGGAGCCGTTCGATCGCGTCCTCCTTGATCGCGCGGGCCTCGTCTTTGAGTTCCTCGTAGTCCTCGAGGGCCGCCGTGGACTCGTAGCGGCCCTCGTTGAACACCCGCGTGTTCTCGTGGACGCTGTCGCCCTCGGTGTCGAGCAGGCGACGGATGCGTTCGGCCTTCCGCCGGCGGTCGTCGACGCTCATCTATCGGTCCTCCAGCAGCACGACCGTGACGTCCATCGGCCCATGGGCTCCCTTCACGAGCGCGCCCATGTCCGCGGTCGCGCTCGGGCCCGTCGCGATGACGGCCTGTCCGGCGCCGGAACGCACGTCCTCGGCGAGCCGGTCGAACGTCGCGTCCATGTCCGGGAGGAGGTCGCTGGCGGCGAGGACGGCGACGTGTTCGTCGGCGTAGAGGCTGACGGGCTCCTCGCCGTCGGGTCCTCCCTGGATGACGACGGAGCCGTAGTCGGCGATGCCGTACCCGGCGGCGGTGACGCCGGTCGCCGCGGCCTCGAGGTCCGCCACCGTCGGGTCGGTCTCCACGGCGGCCGGGAGCGCGACCCCCTCGAACGGGAGCGGCGTGCCGACCGCGGGCGCGTCGAGACGCGGCGCGAGCGTCGACTCGAACTCCCCGGCCGTCGTCCGAACGAGTTCGACCCCGAGGTCGGCGACCGACGACTCGAAGGTCGCGAGCGGTTCGGTTGACATGTGCCGTCGGTTCACCCAACAGCCTAATGGGCGTTTCCCTCCGGCGTCGGCGCGGGACATGTCACGGATCTCGGCCGCCGGGACCCCGTCTCTCACGCCGACATCTCGCCCGTGGTGTCAGGCGAAAGAAAGTTACATATGGGTGCTCGCGTGACGACGACACGGATCCGACATCACGACCATGACGACCGTACTCACACTCGCCCTCGTCGGCGTCATCCCGATCGGCGTCGCGTTCGTCCTGCTCGCCGGACTCCGGTGGTCCGCGGCCCGCGCGATGGGCGTCGGGTGGCTGCTCGCCGGCGGCATCGGACTCACGTACTGGCGGATGGAGGCCGACTGGCTGGTGGCGTCGGCCCTCTACGGCGCGCTTCAGGCCGTCGACATCATTCTCATCGTCTTCGGCGCCATCCTGCTCATGAACTACCTCGAGGGAAGCGGCGCGATCGCCACCATCAGGTGGTACTTCGGCCAGATCGAGGAGGACCGCCGCATCCAGGTGTTGCTCATCGGTCTGGGATTCATGACCGTCATCGAGGGCGCGGCGGGGTTCGGCACGCCGGGCGCGCTCGCCGCGCCGCTGTTCATCGGCCTCGGGTTCCCGCCGCTCGCCGCCGCGGTGTTCGGGCTCTTCTTTAACGCCCCGAACCCTCCCTTCGGTGCGGCCGGAACGCCCGTCATCGGCGGCACCGGCGCGGTCATCGAACCGGCGCTGCCCGGCGCGATGGGCGTCACGGAGTTCCTCTCGATGGTCTCCGCGTGGTCCGGCGTCGTCACCGGACTCACGTACGTGTTCTGGGGGCTGCTCGGCGTCTTCTTCCTCACGTACTGGTTCGGCGACGCCGACGGCGGGCGCAGCGCCGCGGCGGCGGCCCGTGACACGCTCCCCATCGCGCCGTTCGCGCTCCTGCTCGGGGCCATCACCGGCGGCACGCAGCTCGCGATCGCCTGGGTCGTCGGCCCGGCGCTCCCCGACATCGCGGCCGGGTTCGTCGTGCTCGCGGTCGGGCTGCTCCTCGCGAACAACGACGTCCTCGTTCCCGACCGCGAGTGGGAGTTCCCGGACGACTCGACGTGGAGCGACACGTGGCTCGGCGGCCTCGACCTCGACGAGATCTCTCGAGACCAGCCGAAAAAGGAGATGTCCGTCCTGCTCGCGTGGACGCCCTACCTGCTCGTCGCGGTCGCGCTGCTGCTCACGCGGTGGCCGGACCTGTCCGTCGCGGGCACTGACGTCCTCCCGTGGATACAGAGCTTCTCCCTCTCCCTCGAGTCGATCCTCGGAACGGAGCTCGGATACACGCTTCAGTACCTCTATCTCCCCGGAACGATGCCGTTCGTTCCCATCGCCGTCCTCACCGGCTTCCTCCACCGGATGGATCTCGACGAGATGGGCGCGGCGTGGCGACGGTCGGTCGAGCAGGTCGCGCCCGCCGCGCTCACCCTCGTCATCGCCGTCTCGATGACGCAGATCATGATCCAGTCACAGACGAACGCCGCCGGTCTCCTCGGCATGATGGAGGCGCTCAGCCGGGCGCTCGCGATGGGAGCCGGTGGGCTGTTGCCAGTGGTCTCGCCGTGGGTCGGCGCCATCGGCTCCTTCATGACCGGGAGCAACACGTCCTCGAACATCCTCTTCAGCGTGCTCCAGTACGACGCCGCCGCGGCGGTCGGCCTCTCCCGCACGATCGTCGTCAGCCTCCAGAACGTCGGCGGCGGGCTCGGGAACATGGTCTCCGTGCTGAACGTCGCCGCCATCTGCGGCGTCGTCGGGATCACCGGGCGCGAGGGCGACCTCCTGCGGAAGGCCATCGTCCCGATGGCGATCTTCGCCCTCTTCGCCGGGCTGTTCGGCATGCTGCTGACGTACGTCCTGGTCCCCGGCCTGTTCTGAACGTCCGCGTTCACCGCCGTTTTCCCCGGCCTCAGCGACCGACCCGCCGACCGAGCCGTTCCGTTCCCGTCGGAACGGGCGCCCCGCGATCGGGTCACGCGGGGCACCGCGAGCGCGTGCCGCGACGGACTCGGGTCCCGTCAGCGCAGCGCGTCGAGGTCGAACTCGAAGGCGGCGACGGGCACCTCCAGGTCGTGCTCGACGAGCACTTCGGGGTGGACCTCGCCGATCACGCCGACGGACTCGCCGTCGACGACGACGCTCGCGGTCCGCCCGTCGATGAACGTCGGGTGCGCGGTCCGCGGCGTCTCCAGCTCGGCGCCGAAGTCGTCACACACCGCCTGGAGTCGGCCCTTCGCGGCCTCGTAGGAGGCGTCCCGGCGCGCGACCGCGCCGGCGACGTGGCGGGACTCCGCCACGCTCGTGTTCTCCGATTCGTCGCGCTCGGCGACGAAGCCGATCTCGGCGACGTCCTGCGGGTAGGCGTTGTGGGTGTTGCCCTCGAGCAGGAGCAGCAGCGACGGGAGCGCCCACGTCCGCAGCTGGGTGTACTCCTCGCTGTACGGCTCCGTGATCGCGACCGGGTCGCCGCCGCCGAAGGCGTCGGTTCCCGGCTCCAGGTTCATGCGGTCGTAGTTCTCGACCCCGCTCGTCATGTGGAAGTTGAGCAGGTCCTCGAAGCCGAGCCCGACGAGGCTCGTCCGGACGGCGTCCTCGAGGCGGGTGCGCTCGTGTCGCCCGCCGACGGTGCCCACGTCGGGGTAGCGCGGCTCCAGGCGGTCGAAGCCGTACGCACGTCCCACGTCGTCGACCAGATCGAGCGGGTGGAGCACGTCCACGCGGTACGGCGGGATCTCCACCTCGTAGGTCACCTCCTCGCCGAGCGAGTACGTCGCGTCCAGCCCGGAGCGCTCGAAGCAGTCGACGACCTCCTCGGGTTCGAAATCGACGCCGAGTAAGGTCTCGATCCGGTCGTGGGAGACCGACTTCTCGTCGACCTCGAGGTTCGGGCGGACGAGGTCGGCGCCGTACTCCGCGGGATGGGTCGCGCCGTCGGCGTACGCGACCTCGACCTCCTCGATCGTCGCGCCGCGCGCGGAGAGCGCGTAACAGACGATCGTACACATCTTGTCGATCGTCCACTGGTCCGTGCCGGTGAGCTCGACGAGCAGCTCGCGGGACCCGGTGTCCACCTCGGTCCGCCGCCCGTTGATCACCGGCGGGAACGAGAACAGCCCGAGCTCGTCGTAGATCGCGGGATAGCGGTCGTACTCGCGCACGAGGTCGGCGTACGTCCGGCCGGTGTCGTGTCCCTCGAGGACTTCGGCGGGCGTGAGCTCGTCGGTCGCGTCGAGCGGGACGAACGTCTCGCCGTCCGGCTCGATCCCGCGGTAGGTGATCGACCGCTCCGCGCCCTCCCGCAGCGGCGCGCCCTTGATCATCGCCAGGTCGTGGATCCCGATCGCGCCCTTCGCGCGGCCGCGACCCATCGTGGCGTGGAGCTTCTCCTGGAGCTGGATCAGCGACTCGAGGGCGGACTCGTCGAGGTCGACGCCGCGGACCACCGCGCCCGTGACGTAGGGGCGCTCGTCGGGCACCGACTCGTCGACCTCGATGGTCCACTCGGCGTCGTTGACCTCGGGGACGTACACCCCGCGGTCGTCGCCGTAGTGGTAGCGCAGCGAGCGCGCGACGCCCTCGACCGAGAGCCGGTCGAGCCGGTCGGGCGCGAACTCGAACTGGAGCTCGCCGTCGTCGGTCTCCCCCTCGAACTCCAAGCCGAGCCCGAAGAGGTCCTCTCTGAACTCCTCGTCCGTCTTCTCCGTGCGGCCGGTGAGCCCGCGGAGCGCGTCGGGGTCGACGTCGACGACGGGCATCAGTAGCTCACCTCCGCGTTCCGCAGGAAGTCGATGTCGGCCAACGTTCCGTGGAGGTCGCGGATGTCCTCCGCGCCGGTGGTGAGCATCGCGAGCCGCTCGAGGGCGAGCCCCCACGCCATCACGTCGCAGTCGACGCCGAGGGGCCCGGTCACCTCCTCGCGGAAGATGCCGGAGTTGCCGATCTCGATCTCCTCGCCGGTCTCGGGGTGGTCGCCGAACAGCTCGAAGGAGGGCTCGGTGTAGGGGTTGTAGTGCGGTTTAAACCGGATGTCCGTGATCCCGAACTGGCGGTAGAACTCCTCGAAGGTGCCCATCAGGTCGCGCACCGAGAGGTCCTCGGCCATCACCCACCCCTCGATCTGGAAGAACTCGAGCAGGTGCGTCGGGTCGAGCGTATCGTTGCGGTACACCTTCTCGACGGAGAAGTACCGCTGGGGCGGCTCCAGCTCCGCGCCCGCGTACCCCGAGAGGTACCGCATCGACAGCGAGGTGGTGTGCCCGCGGAGGGCCACCTCGCGCGCGAAGTCGGCGGACCACGGCGAGTGGTAGCCGTCGCCGTCCTCGCCCCACCCGTCGCGGTGGGCGGTCTCGACGCGGTCGATCAGGGCGGGAGGGATCTCCGCCATCGGCTCCACGTCCAGCGCGAACCGGTCCCAGTGGGTCCGCGCCGGGTGGTCCTGGGGCATGAACAGGCAGTCGTTGATCCAGAAGTCGCTGTCGGCGTGGGGGCCCTCCATCTCCTGAAAGCCCATGCCGACGAGCACGTCCTTCACGCGGTCGGCGGTCCGGCGGAGCACGTGTTTCCGGCCGCCCTCGACCGCCGGCGCGTCCGCTTCGACGTTGTACTCGGCGAACTCGACGTCCGCCCACTCCCCGCTGGCGAGGAGCTCCGGGGTCACCTGGCCGACCGTCTCGGCCGCCTCGACGCCCTCCATCAGCGCGTCGACGCCCGCGTCGGTGAGCGTGACCGCGCGGGTGGTGCGCTCGGCGAGATCGACGAGCCCGCGTGAGGCGAGCCGGTCGAGGACGCCCTCGTCGTCGACGCTCCCGCCGTCGGCGAGCGTCTCGAGCGCGGTCGCCTCGGGATCCCCGTCGGGATCGGCGGCCGGATCGACCGTCAGATCGCCCGAGTCGATCGTTCCGAGCCCCTTCCGCGGGAGGTTCGCGAGCGCGATGTCGACCTCGGGACCCGCCAGGTCGGCGCGGCCGATGACCTCGCCCATCGGGGCGGCCGACGAGGCCGCCCCGGCGTCGACCGCCGCCCGGTAGAGCCGCGTCTCGGGGAGGCCGTCGGCGACGTAGTCGCGCCCCTCCTCCGTGAGTTCGGCGACCGCCGTCGTCGTCTCGGTCACGGCGAGCAGCCCCTCATCGCGCAGGTCGAAGGCCGCGCCGGTGACGGTCTCGGGTTTCAGGCCCGTCTCGGTCGCGATCTCGTCCATCGTCCGTTCGTCCGTCGCGCTCGCGGCCTCGAGGACCGCGAGCTGTCGTTCCGGGAGTCGCATTCGGTTGTGTGGATACGTGTGTGGCTGGGTGGTAACGGTTCCGGCACGTCGCCGGCGCGGTGCGTGGCGGCGAGGACGGGAGCGCGATCCGCGGGGACCGCCCCGTCGCCGCCGGCCGAACCGCGCGGTTTCACCGACCCGCCGCGGGACGGCTCCGCCGCGCGCGTCTCAGTCGAAGAACGGCTCGAACGCGTCGCCGTCGGCTTCCCTGGCGATACCCTCGCAGGCGCGTTCGAGTGCCATGTGCGCCCGTGGAGCGTGCGCCCGATTATACGTTTCGCTCGATCCGCCGCGCCGGACGCTCCCCGCCCGAGTCTGGTGGTTATCCGACCCGATAACCGGCGGGGAGCGTTTATATATCGACGGGCCAAGGGAGCGCCATGAGCAGCGTCACGACGAACGTCTCCGATGCCGGATCGCCGTCCGAGTCGGTCCGGATCGCACACGGCCATGACGAGCGACTACCGAGCCTCGCCGTCGTCGAGGCGCTCGCCGATCTCGCCGGCGTGAATCCCAACGGGCTCGGCGACGAGGCGGGGATCGTCCTGTACGACCACGTCGACCCCGACGCGCTCGACAGGCTCGTCACCCATCGTTCCGACGGCGACGTCGACCTCTCGTTCACCGTGGGGGCGTACGAGGTGCGGGTCGACTCCGACGAGGTCGTCGCCCGTCCCGCGGAGTAGCCGTCCCGCGGAACGGCGCGTTCTCAGGCGTCGTCCGCCGCCCGTTCCCGGAGCGCCGCGATCCGGTCGCCGAGCGGAGGTTGGACCTCGAACCACGTCGACCAGTCGCCCGTCTCGGGCTCGACCCCGCGTCGTTCCGCGACCGTCTCGAAGGCGTCGGCGACCCGAGCGGCCCCGACCGCGTCGGCGGCGCGGTCGTCGGCCGCGTACTGGACCCGCCGTCCGACCCAGAAGGAGGCGAGCCCGATCGCGACGAGGGCGGAGAAGCCGGCGTCGAACGCCACGGCCGTCGTCACGATCGCGGTGAGGAGCCCGACGACGACCGCGATCGCGACGGCGCGGAACTCGGCGTAGTACGTCCGGACGCGACCCGCCTCGGCGGCGAGGAGCCCGAGCGCGACCTCCTCGTTCAGCTCCCCGAGAACGGCCTCGGTGAGAAGGAGCACCCGCCGGCGCGGCGGCCCCTCGACGGAGACCTCGATCGCGTCCGGGTCGGCACCCTCCACGACGGCGACCCGGTCGACCGAGAGGCCGGCCTCGCGGCGGAGCTCGTCGAGCGCCGCGCGCTCGGGACCGGTCGGCTCCCGGAGGTCCCGGAACCGATCCGCCGCGTAGAGGGGGCCCACCGCGACGGCGAGGAACGCGAGGACGACGACGCCGACGAGGAACGCGGCCGTGAGCATCGGCCGATCGTCGAGCCCGCCGCGGCTAAAACCACGCGGTCCCGGCGACTGCCCTCTCGACCCCCGTCACCGGGGAACTCGGCGCGCGATCGCACGGACCGCGTCGGCGGCGGCGCCGCCGGGGGCCGCGTCCACGACGGGCCGTTCCTCGACGACCGAGCGACCGACCCTGGGGTCCGCCGGGACGATCGCGACCGGCGCGCCGATCGCGTCCGCGACGGCGTCCGCCGGCGGCTCCTCGACGACCCGATTGACCGCGCACGCGACGAGCCCGGCGTCGAGCTCGCGGGCCAGCTCTCGGGTCCGGATCGCGTCCGCCAGCGCGAACGCCCGCGGGGAGACGACCACGAGGCAGGCGTCGGCGATCGCCAGCGGGACGCCCGCGTCGGCGCGCCGTCCCGCCGGACAGTCGATCACGACGGTCCCGTGCGTCCGTTCGACGCGCTCGACGGCGTCGCCGAGCCGAGTCAGGTCCGCCGCCCGCGCGCCGGCGAGCGTTTGACCGCAGGGAACCACGTCGACCGGACCGGGGCGGAGCGTCTCCTCGACCGACGCGCGACCGGCGAGCACGTCGTGGAGATCCGGGCCGCGACCGGCCGGGAGGTCCGCCATGCCGAGGTCGGCGTCCACGACGGCCGCGCCGAGCGCCGCCGCGACGTTGTACGCGAGGGTCGTCTTCCCGACGCCGCCCTTGCCGCCCGCGACGGCGAGGATCACGCGAGCCGCTCCAGCGCCTCGGTCGGCACGTCCGTCTCCTCCGCACGCGCCGACAGCGCCGCCGCGCGCTCGCTCAGCCGTCTGAGCGCCGCCGCGTCGTCGGCGACGCGCTCGTCGAGGGTCCCGACCGCCGCCACCCCGCCCAGGCGGTCGACCGCGTCGGTCGCCGTCGCGAGGTCGGCGCCCGTCAACCGCTCCGCCCGTTCGATGCGGCGCTCGGCCCGCTCCATGCGTCGTTCCGCCCCCGCGAACGGGTCGTCGGGGCCGCCCCGTTCCGTCGAAACGGCGGCGACGTTCCCGCCGACCGCCCCCGACACGCGAGGGTCAGCCTCCCCGTTTCCGCCGTCGTCCGGTTCCGGGTCCGTATCGGCCGTCGGCGTCGCCGGGTCGTTCTCGTCCACCGCCTCCGCGTCGGCGCCGTCCGCCGGCCCGGCGTCGTCCGTGCCCGGAGGGGTCGTCCCGGCCGCGGATCCGTCGCCCGCGCACGCGTCGACGACCGGACCCGTTCGACCGGCGTCGACGACGGCGTCCCGCGGCGGGCGATGGTCGCCGAGGGATCGGACCGCCGCCTCCGCCGTGCGGGGAGGCGAGTCGACGGCGGCGATCGGTCCGGCGTCCGCGATCTCGACCGGGGGATCGGCGATCTGCTCGGTCGGCGGGACGACGACCGCGAACCCGACGCCCCGACGTTCGTCCGGCTCGAGACGGAGCGTCACGCCGCCCGCGTCCCACCCCGCCTCCGGAACGCCCGATCGCCGCGGCGGGAGTGCCGGGCCGTCGATCCGGCTTCGGACGCGCACACGTTGCGGAACGGCGGTCGCGTTGTGGACCCGACAGGCGACGAACCGCACGCTCCCCTCGGGTTCGACGGTCCACGAGAAGTCCACGCTCATGCGCCGGCTGGCGCGGCATCCTACCTAAAGCTCGGGTCCGGTCACGGGGACGCCGAGGATCGCTTCCGGATCCCTCCCCTCCCACGCGTCGGAAACGGGCTCGGCCGTCGGGCGGAGGACCACCGGTCCCTCGATCTCCGCGATCCGTATCGCCGCGAGCGAGGCGGCGCGTCGGGGACCGTCGTACCCGCTCGGGGCCCTCCCGGCGTCGGCGGGATCGCCCCCCGGAACCGCCGACAACGCCTCGCGGAACGCGTCGTACACCGCTCGCGAGAGCTCCTTCCGGGCGTCTCGCCTCCGGTTTCCCAGCCGGTCGCGCAGGACGAGCCGGCGCTCGCGCTCGTCGCGCGCCGCGGCCGCCCGCTCGCGTTCCCGCTCGAGCGTCTGTTCGGCCGCGATCCGAGCGGTCTGTGCCTCCGACAGCTCCGCCGCGGCCGCCTCGAGGTCGGCGAGCACCGCCGCGGGATCGGCACCGACCGCCCGGCGGCCCCGGACGTCGCCGCGGAGCGCCGCGACGCGTTCCGCGAGCCGCCCCTCCTCGCCCGCGGCGTCGGCGAGCCCTCGTCGGGCGCTCTCGAGGTCGACTTCCGGGATCTCGATCGCCGTCGACTCCGCGCGGATCGCCGCGATATCGTCCGCGACCGACGCGGTCCGTCCGCGGGAGCGCGCCGCGGCGGCGAGCTCCCGCCTGAGGCTCGTTCCGGTCGGCACCCGCCCGAGCACGACCTCCGGATCGGGGACCGGCGCGTCGTCGACGCGTGCGACCGGCGCGTCGTCCGCTTCGGAAGCGGTCACAGCTCCCGACGCTTCATCGCCTCCGGGTCGGGGTGGTCCGTCCCGGCGGCGAACGACGCGTAGGGCGTCGACCTCGCGTCCCGCTCGGCGTAGGCGCTCGCCGCCCGCCTGACCGCGTCGTCGACGATCGCGAACTCGTTGAACGGCTCCGTTCGCTCGATCTGGACGGCGTCGCCGTGGCTCTCGCGCAGCCGCAACGCCAGAAACGCGCCGTACGCGCTCGCTTCGAGCAGCGCCGCGCGGCCGAACCGCCGGACCACCTGGTCGTCGTGGCGGCGGCACGCGTTGCGGAGCCCGGTCCGGGCCGCTTCCGAGTACGTCACGACCAGTATCACGACCGTCGGTCACGGTTATCGGATATATCGGTTCCGAACCGCCGCGGCGCCCGGCCTCGGCGACCGGTCGAGCCGCGAACTCAGACTCGCTCGAGGTCGAACTCGGGAACGTCCCCGTTCGCCTCCGACCCCACCCGCCCGGCGGCGTCCGCGTCCGGCGCGGGATCGATCCCGGCGGCCGCCAACACCCGCTCGCGCGCCGCCGCCCTCGAGGGGGCGACCACGACGCGTCCGTCGACCGGCGGATCGCCGACCGCGCGGAAGACGGCGCCCTCGCCGTCGAACTCCGTGGCGTACGTCCGGAGCACGGCCGCGACGCGTCGTTCCGTCCCCGAGAGGTCCTCCTCGCCGTTCTCGAACGCGCGGAGGGCGTTCTCGACGTTCCGCAGCGCGGATATCCGGTCCATCTACGTCGTCCGCAGGTGGCCCTGCTGTGGCTCGTACACTTCGCCCTTCGTCCGGAGCTTCTCGATCTCCTGTTCGGCCTTGCCGGGGTCCATGCCGATCTCGCCCGCGCGGTCGAGCACCTCGTCGACGGGCGCGCCCTCCTCGTACTCCTCCTCGATGTCCGCGATGAGCCCCTTGATGTTCTTGATGCGGTCGCGCTGGCTCTTCGAGGTGCCCGTCTCGACGACGTCGGCGTCGAACTGGCCCGTCTCCGGGTCGACCCCGATGTCCTGAAGACACGACTCGACGATGTCGGTCGCGCGGTCCGCGTCCTCGCGGTCGACCGTGTCGGAGAGGCGAACCCGTGCGCTCGCCTCCGAGAGCCGCACCATCGCCTCCAGCTTCCGGGCAGTGACCGGCACGGGCGCGTCCTCGTCGGCCCCCTTCGCGCGGAGGTCGACGTAGAACTCCTCGATGAGCTCCTTCGCCTCCTCGGTCATCGTCGGGTAACAGGAGCGTTTCGCGTGCGCGATGTACTTCCGAAGCAGCTCGGCGTCGATCGCCGGAGCGACCTCCTGGGTCACCTCCGCGACCTGATCCGAGGTGAACTCCGAGGTCGCCAGCTCCTCGCGCTGGGTGTTGAGCTCGCCGGCGTAGTTCGTCTTGATGATGTGTTTCGCGAGCCGCGAGTCGTGTTCGGGGTCCGGCTGGTCGGTCACCGTGAAGATCAGGTCGAACCGCGAGATGAGCGCGGGCTCCAAGTCGATCTGCTCGCCGATCGGCTCGTACTGGTCGAACCGCCCGTACTTCGGGTTCGCCGCGCCGAGCAGCGAACACCGCGCCTTCAGCGTCGCGTTGATCCCCGCCTTCGAGACGGAGATCTTCTGCTGTTCGAGCCCCTCGTGCATCGCGGAGCGGTCCGAGGAGTTGTGGACCACCAGCCCGTTTGCGACGAAGTTGTGCGTCCCCTCGACGGTCAGATCGTACACCTTCGGCCGCCGTCCGTCGTCGATCCGGGACAGGATCGACCGCAGTTCCTCCCTGACGGCGGTCACCTCGCTAACGACCGCCTCACGCAACTCGTCGAGCCGATCCGTTTCGACGGATCCGGAGAGCCACCGCGAGACGGTCGCCTGGCTCACGTCGAACGACGACGAGACGTCGGTCTGACTGACGCCGTACGCGTCGAGTGCGGCCAGCAATTCCGTTCGCGTCCCCTTTGGGAGTTCGCGGTCGACGAGTTCTCGCGCGCGTCGCTCGACCGTTCCGATCGGTCCGCCGATGGCGTCGGCGAGTCGCTGTCTGAGGACCGTGCCACGGTGTTCGACCGATTCCGGAGGAACCGCCTCGACCGACTCGACCCGACGCCACTTCACGTCGCCGCGGACGAACTCGCGGAGGTCGTCGAGGTCGGTTTCCGCGACTTCGGTGAGCACCTCCCGGAGTCGCGCGGTCACCGTCCGACGGACCTCGTCGCTCTCGCCCCACTCGCGGGAGATCTGCTGTTGGGACAGCGTCGTCCCCTCGGCTAACTCGGACTGCGAGACGTGGTATCGACTCCGAAGCTCCGAGAGGGTCTCCCACGTCGGCGTCGCGTCGAGCGCGTCGCGGTCTTCGTCCGCGCGCTCGCGCCGGTTCTCGAACGCCGCGAGTATCCGCTCGGCACGGTGTAGCGAGACGTTCGCATTCCCGTTCTCGAAGTCGTGATACGTGACCGCACCAACGCCGCACTCGCTCTGGTGAAGCCGGAGCGAGTCGCGACACCACGCGAGTACGCCGTCGATCTCCGGGACCACGTCGAGGATCGTGCGGTCGCCGTCGGCGGCATCGACGACGCGGTCGAGGGCTTCGGCCTTCCGCGTGGCCGTGAACCCGACGTACCGCCGGAACGCCGCGAGCGAATCCGCGTCGGTCACCGTGAGGTAGTACACGTCGCGCCCGCCGTCTCGCTCGCGGTGCTGGAGCTGACTCGACACGCCGAACCGTAAAAGGAGGTTTCCGGTGCCGCGGAGGAGGTCTCGGCTCGCCGACGCTATCCGAACGTTGCCCGCCGACTCGTCGACGTGCCCCTCGCTGTCGGCCACCGCGCGGACGAACGCGGCCTTCGCCGCGCGGCTCCCCGTCGTCACGGCGGTCGGGAAGCACTTCTCGTCGTACCGACCGAGGTTCATCCCCGCGTCGAGGACGATGTCGGCGTGTTCCTTCCCGGCGACGCGGACCGTCTCGACGCCCTCGTCGCGCCTCTCGCTCGGCGGCCGCACCGGCTCCGCGTCGAACGCCGCCCGCGCCGCGCGCTCGAAGTCGGCCAGCAGTTCGTCGTCCGCGTTGGTGAACCGGACGCCGTAGACGCCCTCGTCGCGGTCGTAGTAGACGTTCCCGTCGCCGGAGAGGTACCCGAGGACGCTCGCCGTGGCGGCGTCGACGCCGTCAGCGTCGATGCCCTCGCAGCCGTCGGGTTCGGTCGCCGGTCCGTTCCCACGGCTCGCGGCCGCCGCTCCGCCGTCCGCCGCCGTCGTCGGGATCTCGCGGGGGACGTACACCCAGTCGCCGGCGTCGAGCGCGGCCGCCTCGCGCTCGACGCGCTCGCCGTCGTCGAGGACGAAGAACGGATGGTCGGCCGTCGCCGTCAGCGACTCGCCGGTCTCCATCGTCACTCGGGTCAGCTCCGACGGCGCGTCGTACTCGTGGACGGCGGAGACGGGACGCTCGACCAACCGGCCGCTCTCGTCCATCGACCAGACGGCGAGGTCGACGTCTCGGATGCGGCGACCGTTCGAGAGCGATTCTATGTCACCGTCTTCGGCCGCTTCCCGCGCCAGTTCGTCGATTCGTTCCACGCGTCCGTCCGCGAGTGAGACCAGCGTGTCGCCGGTCACGCAGTCCATCTTATCGAGTTCGTCGACCGCGGCGATTCCCTTGTCGGCTAAGACGAGCGCGCCGGCCTCGAGCGACCACTGCTGGCCGTCGCCGAAGTCGTCTCTTACGGCTGCGGCGGTAAGGCCCGCCGCCGAGGAGCCCTTCCCGGAGGTGTAGACCGATCGAGGAGCGATGTTTTCTACATACGAAATCATCTGGGAGTTGTGTGAGATGATCCCGTTCGAGACGTAGTTGTGCGTGCCCGTTACCTCGAGATCGTACACCCAGTCGTCCTCGGATTCGACCCGTTCGATCGACTCGATTCGATCCCATCGAACGTCTCCATCGACGAATCGACGCAGTGCGGCAACGTCACGCGCGGTAGAACCGCCGTCCGCTTTAGCAAGCACCTCGACTTCGGAGCCGTTCGAGGATCGACACGCGTCCTCGAACGCATCGACGATCCGACGAAGCGCGGTCCGACTCGGGTTTCGATTTCCGGCTTCGTAGTGTCGGAACGTGCTCCGCGGGACGCCGCATTCGTACTGCGTCAGCCCGAGCGATTCACGTAACCGGCGAAGGGTCGAACCGACGCCGGGGACCACGTCCACGTTCGTGTTCTGGTCCGTCTTGAGGTGTTCCTCGGCTGCGGCCTGTTTCCGATCGGTGATGAATCCGATATCGGTAACGTATCGATCGAACTGTGACCCGCTGATACGGAGACGGTGACTGCCGTTTTGCCGCTCGTGTATCTGGGTCGTTATCCCGTGCTGAAGCAGGAGAGAACGAACGCCCGTGAGCAACTCCTCGCTCATCGACGCGACGGTTATCTCGCGTTGTGAGGTCGAGACGTGACCTTCTCCCTCGACAAAGCCTTCGATGAACGCTGCCGTGATAGCCTCGGAGGTGCCGAAGATACTCGGAGGAACTCGCCTTCCTGACGAGTTCTCGAGTATAGCCTCATCGATCCCTTCGAGGAAGCTGACGAACTCTCCCGCGGAGCAGAGCAATTCATGTACGCTCTTCCCGTCGTGTGGTTTTCGGATGGTGAATTCGAGTCCGAGGTTCGCGAGCGTGTTGCCGGCGTCGTCGAGGACTGCCTCGTCGTTGTTCGTGATCGAAACGAAGCCGGAGTGGTCGTCACGTTTCTCCACGTATCCCTCCGCTACGACGTATCCGATGAGACGAGCTAGCGCCGCAGTCCACTGCGTCGGAGGTTCGAGACGAACCGCGTTGTACGACCGTGCCCTACGGAAGTCGACGTCAAGCGTGTCATCGGCGTCGACGTCGAGTCGGCCGGGAGCCGCCACGAACTCGCCCACGTCCAGATCATCGGCCACCACCGGAGTGAACCGTGCGTCGCGCTGGACGAACAAGGGGTGAGACGGCGTCACTTCGATCTTCCGTCCCGACGAGGTTTCTATCCGATACATCGTTTCGGGGGCTTCTCGCTTCCAGACCTTCGTCGCTCGCGACCGTGCGATCGATCCCTCCTGCTGGAGGGCAGGAACCTCGAAGTCGACGTCGTCCCAAACGCCGTCGTCTACTTCCTTCGGATCGTCGAGGTTCTCCTCGACGACTTCTCTTATTTGACGTTCCCGACCGTCCCCGAGCGTGACATGCGTGTCTCCGTGAACACACTTCCCTGTACCAGGGTCGCCAATGAGGAGCATGTGGAGGTCGCCGCGGATCCGCGAGCCGTCGGGGAGGTGTTTGGTGACCCCCGAAAAGAGCTGGAGGATCATCGCGAGCTTCTCCTCCTCGTAGCCGTAGATGGCGGGCGCGATGGAGTCGACCATCGCCTCGTAGATGTCGTCGCGGTTGGAGAGCTCGATGATCTCACGGCGGTCCTCGTCGGTGATGTCCATGTCCTCGAACTCCTCGTCCTCGATGGCGATGGAGACGCCGTCCATGTACAGGTCGAAGATGGCGGACTTCTCGTTGCCCTGCTCGACCTGCTCGATGTGGAGGACGCCGACGCAGGTGACGTGGTCGCCGGGGCTCACCTCGCCGGTGATGTCGTCGACGATGTCGACGTCGAGCGACTGGGGCGTCTCGCCGCCGCGGAGTCCCTCGGGCGACTCCTGGATCCGGAGCTTCTGGGAGTCGACGAACTCCGACTGGTCGAAGTTGACGCGGAAGGGACCCTGCCGTTCACACCCCTGACACTCGTGTGGCTCCTGGAAGCCGCCGTCGCTCTGTGGAATGTACGTCATCGTCCCGCAGCGTTGACACTCGAAGGCCGCCTCGGTCACCTTCGGGCGAACGTCGGTCGCCTTGCGGACGATCCCCTGGACGGAGACGAGCTTGCCGATGTGGTCGTCGTGGACGCGGATCCCGCGGATGTCGATGCTCTCGGGGAGGTTCCGGAGGCGGACGTGTGCGCGGCCGAGGCTGACGTCCGCGGGGAGGTCGTACAGGCGAAGCGCCTCCTCGGCGTACTCGCGCATCTGGTCGGGCTTCGTGAGGAAGTCCTCGGCGAGGTCGCGGTCGAACTGGAAGAGGTCGTCGTACTCGACGTACAGCGAGCGCTGCTCGTTGGGGTACTTCTGTGCGAGGGTGCCTATCTCCTCGCGGTAGTAGTTCCGGTAGAACTGGATGAACCGTTCGGTGAGGTCCTGATTCCCGGCCTGAGCCATTACGCCACCCCTTCGTCGGCATCACGTATGAACCCCGTGCTCGACCGACGGAGCGGGGTGGTTCGGGCTACGCCCGCGAGACGAACGTCGCGTCCGCGGAGGTCCGTCCCTCGTTGAACGAGAGCACCTTCGCGCGTATCACGTCGCCCTTCCCGAGGTCGCTCGGGACGTCCTCCGTGAAGACGACGAACCCCTCGACCTTGCCGACGGCGACCTCGCGGCCCGAGTGGTGGTCGGTGAGCTCCGTCACGCCGAACTCGTAGGTCTCGCCGATCTCGACGGGCGGCTCGCGCTCGCGGGCGGCCTCGTGAGCGCGTTCGGACTCGCGCGCCTCGTCCGAGGGGCCGCGCACGCGGTTGAGGACCCCGACGAGGACGAGCAGGACGACCGCGGCCGCGGCGGCGACGGTGACCGGAGAGGTCGGAATCATACGCCCCCGTCGCCCCGTGGTCACCTAAACGGTCGGGATCCGGGCGTCGGTCGGGGCCGCGGGACGTGGGTGGCGGCGACGCGCGACGACCGTCGCACATGAGAAACGCCTTTGCGGCGGCGCCCCCGGTATCGATCCAATGCGACACAGCCGCGAGCGGCCTCGACTCGTCCACGGGAGCGGTACCGTCCACGAAGGTGGTGTGGCCCGCGGAATCGGTGCCGTCCACGGGAGTGGTGCGGCGTGAAGGTCGCGGACGCGGTCCCGGAGTTCGCGGACGCCTTCGGGTTCGAGGAGTTCAACCGGATGCAACGCGAGGCGCTGCCGGGGATCGTCGAGACCGACCACAACGTCGTCGCCTCCGCGCCGACCGCCTCGGGAAAGACGGCGCTCGCCGAGCTCGCGATCTGTAAGACCCTCTCGGAGGGCGGAACGGCGCTGTTCGTCGCCCCGCTCCGCGCGCTCACGAACGAGAAGGAGAGCGAGTGGGAGCGGTTCGAGGAGCTCGGCTACTCCGTGTACGTCGTCTCCGGCGAGCGCGACCTCAACCCCCGGCGCGCCGAGCGCGCCGACGTGCTCGTCACGACGCCCGAGAAGGCCGACAGCGCGACCCGGAAACACGACTCGGCGCGCTACTCCTTCATCACCGACGTCGACTGCGTCGTCATCGACGAGGTCCACCTGCTCGACTCCGAGAAGCGCGGGGCCGTGTTGGAGGTCACCGTCTCGCGGCTCCGGCGGCTCCAGGACCCCCGCGTCGTCGCGCTCTCGGCGACGATGCCGAACGTCGACGACGTGGCCGAGTGGCTCGACGCTCCCGCCGAAACCACCTACTCGTTCGGCGAGGAGTATCGCCCGGTCGACTTGGAGACCGGCGTCAAGACGTACAGTCACGGCTCGAACGCCTTCGCCGACAAGTACCGCCGGCTCTATCGGGCGATCGACCTGGCCGAGCCGCACGTCCGCGAGGACGGGCAGGCGCTCGTGTTCGTCTCCTCGCGACAGGACACGGTTCAGGCGGCGAAGAAGGCACGCGACGAGATCACGGAACGGGACGTCCCGATCGACTCGCGGGGCGACTACGACTTCCACACCGACGCGACGGAGCTCTCGAACGACACCCTGCGACAGTCCGTCCTCGACGGCGTCGGCTTCCACCACGCCGGGCTCTCGAAGGGGGACCGCGACCGCGTCGAGGCGTGGTTCAAGCAGGGGAAGATCAAGCTGCTCTTCTCGACGTCCACGCTCGCGTGGGGCGTGAACCTCCCCGCGCGCTGCGTCGTCATCCGCGACACGAAGTACCACGATCCCCTGGAGGGGGAGACCGACATCTCGCCGCTCGACGTGCTCCAGATGCTCGGGCGGGCGGGCCGCCCCGGCTACGACGACGTGGGGTACGGCTGGGTGGTGTGTGACCGCGCGGACGCCGACAAGTACCGAACCCTCCTCCGGGAGGGCAAGGAGATCGAGTCGCGGCTCGCGGCGGAGCTGGAGTCGCACCTCAACGCCGAGGTCGCGATGGGGACGATCCGCGATCTGGGGGACGTGATGGAGTGGCTGAAGACGACGTTCTACTACGTCCGCGCACGGTCGGAGCCGGAGGCGTACGGCTTCGACGGCCTCCGCGACCGCGTGCGCGACACCCTCGACTCGCTGGTCGAGGAGGGGTTCGTCGCGGCCGACGACGACCTCGCGGTCGAGCCGACGACCCTGGGTCGGCTCGCCTCGAAGTACTACATGCGCCTCGAGACCGCCCGACAGTTCCGCGACCTCGCGGAGCGCGACCGGCTCACCGTCGATTCGGTGCTCGAGACGGTCGCCGCCGCCGGCGAGTTCGACTCGGTGTCGGCGCGCTCCGCCGAGTCGGACGCGGTCGACCGGATCCTGGATGGCCGCGACACCGACCTCGAGGACGGCCACCGCAAGGTGTTCGCCATCCTGCTCGCGGGGATGGCCGACGCGACCCCCTCGGACCTCCGCTCGGACGCGTGGGTGATCCGCCAGAACGCGCTCCGCCTGCTCGCGGCGCTCTCGGAGTTCCTCGACCGGTTCTCCGGCCCGCGGGCGGCCAACCTCGCGTGCCGGATCGAGGCGCGGCTCGAACACGGCGTCTCCCGCGAGGCGGTCGCACTCACCGCGATCGACGGCGTCGGATCGGGACGCGCGGAGCGGCTCGCCGACGCCGGACTGACCTCGCCGGCCGCGGTCGTCGAGGCCGGCCCGGAGGCGCTCGCGAACGCCGGGATGAGCGACTCGGTGGCCGAGCGGATCGTCGAGGCCGCGGGCGAGTGTCCGCGGATCGACGTCGACTGGGGGGCGTTCCCCGAGACCGTCGCCGCCGGCGAGAACGAGCTGTGCGAGGTCGGCGTCTCGACGGCGGGCGGCGGCGCGCACGTCGGGATCCGCGTCACCGTCAACGACGTGGAGATGACCGAGACCGCGACGTACCTCGACGGGGAGACGACGACCCCGATCGGCGTGTTCGGCCCGCCGGACGCCGACGAACTCGAGTTCGTCGTCGAGGTGGTCTTCCCCGACCTGCCGCTGATGCCCGTGCGCGCCAGTCGAACCGTTCGGGTGGAGTAGGGAACGAGTGCGGTGGCGTCGCCGGCGGCTCCGCCGCCGGCTTCAAGCGAGAGCTTCGCTCTCGCCCTGCGCCTCCGAGTGCCCCGCAGGGGCGCGAGGAGCCCGCGAGGGACGCCACGAGCGAAGCGAGTGGCAACGAGGCGCTCCGCGCCTCTGGCAGCCGGCGGCGAAGCCGCCGGCGACGAGGCTGGGGAGGCGTGAGGTGCGGTTGCGGTGCTGTACGGGGCGGGACTCAAAGGGGCAGTCGCGATTCCCGCGAGCGTAAGCGAGCGGGAAGTCGAGAGACGAAGTCTCTCGGAAGGACGAAGCACGGCGACGGAAACACCGCAGCGAGCAACGCGAAGCAAGGAGCGCACCGAGCCGCGCGAGTCCTCGCGGCTGGGGCTTTGATGATGTCTTCCGTAGTCGTGTTCACCGCATCAGCACCAACAGATGAGTGATCGGTTGGATCTTTCGCGGAGCGGATCTTGAGTCCGTCGCCGTTTCCGGTCTTGAACACCTACGACTAGTGAGGAATTCCGAGTGAAGTTTTTGCGAGGGAAGAACGCTCCGAGAGCGCCCTTCCGCATCACGGGGGATGGACCCCGGCGATGCGAGGGGAGGGATTTGAACCACGGTCGCGCCGAAGGCGCTCCCTGATTCGAATCCCTCCGTCGTGCATTCGCGCGCTGTGGCGCGCTCATGCGAGGGGAGGGATTTGAACCCACGGACCTCTACAGGAGCGGATCTTGAGTCCGCCGCCGTTTCCGGGCTTGGCTACCCTCGCACGCGGTCGTGGATTCGACGCCGCAGCCCTTTATGCCGTCGGTTCCGCGCCGACCAGCCGCGCCTCGAACCCGCCCGCCCGCGACTCGCCGACCTCCAGCGTCCAGCCGTGAGCGGCCGCGACGCGCTCGACGATCGCGAGCCCGATCCCGGTTCCGCCGTCCTTCGAGACGCCGAACTCCGTCACCGCCTCCCGCTCCTCCTCGGGGAGGCCCGGCCCGTCGTCGGCGACGTACACGCCGCGGTCGTCGACGCCGACGCGAACCGTCGGCGCCTCCCCGGCGTGCTCGAAGGCGTTCGAGAGCAGGTTCCCGAGCGCCCGCCGGAGGAGGCTCGGGTCCGCGAGCACCGGTCCCCCGTCCTCCACGACGAGGGTCGCGCCGGCGGAGGGGTCGCCGAAGTCGCCCGACTCCCAGCAGTCACGCGCGAGCTCGCCCAGATCGACCGCGGTCTCCTCGACCGCTATCGCCGCCGGCTCGCGCGCCAGCACCAGCGCGTCGTCGATCAGCGCCCCGATCCGGTCGAGCGCCTCCTCGGCGGGATCCAGCCGGTCGAGGTCGCCGGTCTCGCGGGTCAGATCGACGTATCCCCTCGCGACCGACAGCGGGTTCCGCAGGTCGTGTGAGAGGAACCCGGAGAGCCGCTCGAGCCGTTCGTTCAGCCGTTCGAGTTCGCGCTCCCGCTCGACGCGAGCCGTGACGTCGCGGATGACCCCGACGACGCCGACGATCCGGGAGCCGGCCAAGGGGTCGTCGCCGCCGTCCGCTCCGTTCCCGATCCGACCGAGCTCCGCCGCGGTCAGCGGCGTGAGCCGAGTCTCCGTGGTCACGGACGACCCGTCGTCGAGCGTCGTCGTGAGCTGGATCCGCTCCTCCTCGGCGTCACCCGAGAGAACGCGCTCGGCCGCCTCGCGATACCGGTCGCCCTCCTCTTCGGGCCAGTAGCCCGCCTCGACGAGCCGCTCGGGGTGTTTCGCGAGGAGGAGGTCGTCGTCGAACCCCGTCACCTCCCGGAGCCGGTCGTTGGCGAACACCCGGACGCGGTCGGCGTCGAGCACGTACGCTCCGTCGCGGATGGCGTCGACGACCGCCGCGGCGTACCGATCGCGGTCGCGATCCCGCCCTTGACCGTCGTCCGGGGCGTCTTCGTCCGTCGAGACCCCGTCGTGGTCCGGGGTCTCCTCGTCGTCCATGGACCGAGCACGGAGGCGAGCGATAAGTGTGCGGCGATGTCCGCGAAACGGTTAGGTCGCTGGCGACGCGACTGGCGGCATGGACGATCACACCCGCGATCCGGGCGTCGCCCCGCCGATATCGGGCGAACCCGTGGGCTGGCGGCGCGACCGGACCGCGTCGAACGGGTGGGAACACGGGACGCTCCGGCGGGCGGTGGTCCACGGCGTCCGGCTGTACAACGACGGCGCGTATCACGAATCTCACGACTGCTTCGAGGACGAGTGGTACAACTACGGCCGCGGGACCACGGAGAGCACCTTCCTCCACGGGATGGTCCAGGTCGCGGCGGGCGCGTACAAGCGCGTCGACTTCGGGAGCGACGCGGGGATGCGGAGCCTCTTCGAGACCGCGCTCCAGTACCTCCGCGGCGTCCCGGCCGACTACTACGGGGTCGCGGTCGACGAGGTCCGCACGACGCTCACGGCCGCCCTCGACGACCCGACCGCGATCGACGGCTGGCGGATCGAGCTCGACGGCGACCGGCCGACCGCCGGTCCGGACAGCTACGCGTACGCGGAGGAGCTCGATTGACGGAGCGGCGACGGGGTCGGACGGGATCGCCCGCCCCGACGACCGGTTTATGTCGCCGGAGCGCGGAACGGGTACAACGATGGAGCGTCCCGGATCCGAACCCCGATCCCGGCGTCGATGTCTCCGCGCGATCGCCGGGATCGGGGTCGTCTCCCTCGCCGGGTGTCTGAACCGCGGGGGGTCGACGGAACCCACCGACGTCGACGCAAGCGAAGTCGACGTCAACGCGAGCGAAACCGACGGAGAGAACGCGACCGGAAACGACACCGAGGAGGTCGACGAGGACGCGGACGAGGGCGGCGACGGCGACAACGAGGACGACGACGGCGACAACGAGAGCGACGGCGACTCCGACGGCTCCGCGGACGCGGAGAGCGACCCGATCCACCCGGAATACGAAACCCGCGAGGTCGTCGTCGAGACCTCCGCCGGCGACGCCCTCGGGTCGGTGACCGCGGCGATCGCGGACACCGACGACCTCCGGCGCACGGGGCTGAGCGACACGGAATCGCTCCCCGAGGACCGCGGCATGCTGTTCGTCCACGGGTCGGTCCGGAGCCTGACCTACTGGATGCGCGAGATGGACTTCGGGATCGACATCGTGTTCGCGGACGCCGAGGGCGTCATCACCGGGATCCACCACGCGCCGGCGCCGGGCCCCGACGAGGACGGGACGGATCAGACGTACGGCGGCCGCGGGAAGTACGTCCTCGAGGTCGCCTACCGGTGGACCGAGGAGCGCGGCGTGAGCGTCGGCGACGTGCTCGTCTTCGATCCGGTCGAGTGAGTGGGCCACCGTGATCGGTCGGTCGCGTGGGGGAGTCGCCGCCGTCGGCTACGACCGGCAAACGACCGACCGATCCGTTTCACTCCTCGGAACGCCGGGACGCACACGAGCACCGGAACGAACGGGCGTACCGACGCCGTCCCAGGATCCCCGTTCTCCGTGAGCGTGAGTCGCCTCTCCGCTGCTCACCCGCCGCCGGACGACTGACCGAGCGAACGAACGAGATCACCGTCGACGTAGATCCTCTCGGTTCCCGTGACCTCCACGGTGTGATTCCGCGTCTCGAACTCGACGCTCCAGGCCCGACTCTCGTGATCCACCAACTCCTCGATCGCGTCGGTCGACACGTGGTCGTACAGCGTCGTATCGAGGTTCGCCGGCTCGACCCCCTTCGCTTCGGCGAGTGCCTCGGCGATCTGATTGGCAACGGATTCCACGACCCGTCGTTGCTTGTCGATACGGATTAACTTTTCCACACTCCTCGATCGAACGCGCTTCGGTCCGGTACGCATCGAGATCCGGCTCTCGAGCCGTGACCCGGAGACGGACTCGGCAGCATCCGAACCCCGTTGTCACTCGGACGGTATATTTAACACAGATTAGTAAGATCGCTGAAATCACATGAGACGACTCGTCACACGGAGCTTCCGGGCGTACAGCGCGTTGGCCGTGACACTGGCCGGTCTCACCGCCCTGTGGGCACTCGACGTCGTCGCGGTGCCGATACCGGTCGTCGGCTACGGCTGGCTCGGCGTCGCCGTCGTCGGGACCCTCGTCGCCGTGGGAATGTACACCGCTCCCGAAGCAACGCTCGAACGGGACGCCACCGACGAGCGGCTGGAGACGTTCGAGGAGAGCACGTTCACCGGACGGCCGCTCGAGCTGTACATCGGCGCGCTCGCCGTGTGGGCCGCCGTCTCGTTCGGCTGGGTCGTCGGCGGGATGAGCCCCGGCGGCCTCGAGCTCGTCGGCTACGGCTGGCTGGCCATCGCGTTCTACGGCGCCGTCGTCGTGATCGGGCTCGTGACTACCCACGGCGATGCCGTCGCTACGGCCGTCGATCCGACGGAGACGCTGAAGACGAACGACTGATCCTCGCTCGTCACTCGGATCCACCGGGGGTTCGGTCGCCGACCGGCGGCCGGCGGCTCCGCCTTCGACGACGGCCTCGAGGCCCGAGGCGCGAAGTGCCCGGAGGAGCGGGCGGCATACAGCCCGAGATCCGCTGACGACGCGCGAAAACACGACACCTACACGATAACCTATTTTATATTAAACCGCCTGCTCGAAACGGTTTGCCGTTTACCATTTCCTTGTGGCGTGTCACCATGGAGATGCTCCGGCCTCGCGACGGGGAGGGGGTTCCTTCGTCGACGCGACCCTACGAGAGCAACGCCAAACTCCTCGGAGACCTTCCGTGGGTCGCGTTTCCGGCGGTCGTGGCGGGTCTCGTCCTCGTCGGCGGTCAGCTTCGCACCCCGCGTCCGGGGCAGGCGGTCCCGTTGCTCGACGTCGTCGCGGTGGTTCTGGTCGTATCGCTCGCGTGGCCGCCGTCGTACCGGCTGCTGCGCGACCGGCGCCGCTCCTCGCGGGCGATCACTCCGCCGGCCGTCCCGAGTCCTCCTCGCCACGCGAGAGCCGTGCGTCGTCCTCCGTGGGCTGGTCGGGGACCGCTCCCGGTAACCGGAGAACGACCGTGGTCCCGGTCGTCGACGTCTCCTCCCGGCGTATCTCGCCGCCCGCCGAGTCGGCGATCCACCTGGTCAGCCAGAGGCCGAGCCCGCTCGCGTGAGTGAGCTGGGAGATGTCCTCCTCGCCGGCGACGACCTCCCACTCGGCGTCCGAGATGCCGGGGCCGTCGTCACGGATCCTGACCTCCGCCCACTCGCTCCCGTTCGAGACGCGTCGGGCGTCGATCGAGACCGTCGGGGTCTCCGCGTCGGCGTGCTCTATCGCGTTTCCGATCAGCTCCTCGAACGCACGGCCCACGTCCTCGGTGCCGTTCACCCACAGCGCCTCGGGAAGGTCCACGTCGATCTCGGCGTCCGGATGCGCCGTCCGCGCTTCGGCGACCGCCTCCCGGAGACTGGAGACGACGTTCATCGGGCGGGCGTCCCGCTCGCCTCTGCCCAGGACGGCCTCGAGCTCCTTGGCCTTCTCGCTCAACGTCGCGACGTCCTCGGCGTTCGCGCGAAGCCGCTCCGCGTGTCCGACGAGCTCCTCGTCGTCGATCCGGTCGACCAACTCCGACGCCAGTCCCATGACGACGTTCATGTCGTTCCGCAGGTTGTGCCGGAGCACTCGATTGAGCACCTGTAAGTAGCGTTCGCGCTCCTTCTGGTCGGTGATGTCGGTGTACACCGCGAACGCGAACTGCTCGCCGTCGAGCGAGTAGGGGATGCTTCGCACGAGGAAGTCGCGACGACCACCCGCCGTCTCCCGTTGGACGTCGACGCGCACCTGCTCGGCCGTTCGGGTGCTCTCGTGGAGGATCCCGGCGTCCGGGGCGTCCTCGGTCGGCACGACGAGCGCGTTCAGGTCCGCGCCGCGAGCACGCTCCCTGTCGTACCCGAAGACGTCCGCGAAGGCCGGGTTACTGAACTCGACGATCGGATCCGTGCCCTCGAAGCGCACCTCGACGACCGGGTCCGGGAGGTTCTCGAACAGCTTCCGGAACCGCTCGCGTTGGGCCTCGAGGGAGGTGCGGGTCGCCGCGAGCTCGCCGATGTCGTGTAACACGCCCGCGATCGCCGCGTTCCCCCGGTCCGTCTCCGTCGCCGAGAACTCGAACTGGACGGGTCGCGTCTCCCCGCCCTCCGATCGGACCTCGGTCTCCGTCGTCCGGTGGTCGTCGGGCGACGCCGTCCGTACGTCCCGAAGCGTCGCCCGGAGCGACGACGCCTCGCTCGCGGGCACGAGGTCCGTGAGCGGCGTCCCGACGAGCTGACCCGGTTCCCGTCCGAGATACGTCGTCAGCGGTTGCGTCTCGAAGGCGAACTCCCCGTTCCCGTCCAGCAGAAACACCTTCTCGTCGAGGTGGTCGAGGATGCGGTGGAGCTGTCGCATCTCCGTCTCCCGCCCGAGGCGGTCGAACGCGCTCGCCGCCGTGATCGCGAGGAGTTTGACCAGGGCGGCGTCCTCGTTTCCGAACGCGTTTCTCGTCGTCGCGCCGACGCCGAGCACGCCGTGGTCGTCAAGCGGGATGAACATCCCCGACTCGACCGCGCCGTATCCGACGTCCGTCGCGTCCGCGAAGTCGTCGACGACGACCGGCTTCCGCGACCGGAACGCCTCCCCGGCCAGGCCCTCGTCGTCGCCGAAGGTCGGCGGCTCGGGAACCCGCGCGTGTGCCTTCGCGGAGTACCTGGTCGGCGGCAGCGTCCCGCTCTCGGCGTCGTGGAGGCGGACCGACGTGATCTCGTACCCGAAGACCCGCTCCATCTCGTCGACGATCGCGTCGAGGAGCTCGTCCTCGGTCGTGACCTCGATGAACGCCTGGGAGGCGGAGACGAGCGCGTTGAGCGTCTGCTCACGCTCCTTGCGCTCGGTCACGTCCTGGGCCGCCCCCCGGATCGTCACCACGTCGCCGTCGGCGTCGGTGATCGGCAACCCCTGGACGCGGAGCCAGCGAAGCTCGTCGGGGGTCTTCCAGTAGCGGAGCTCCACGTCGAACGACGAGCCGGACGCGACGGCCTCCTCGACGGCGTTCTCGATGGTGGGTCGGTCGGCCTCGTGATAGACGTCGAGCGCCTCGTCGAGCGGCGGCGCCGTCTCGTACTCGACGCCGAGGAGATCGAAGAGGTGCTCCGTCCAGAAGACCTCGTCCGTCTCCACGTCGATCTCCCACCCGCCGACCTCGGCGACACGCTCGGTTCGGTTGAGCAGGTTCTGGAACCGCTCGAGTTCGTCCTCACGCCGCTTGCGTTCCGTGACGTCCGTGAAGTACACCGATAAGCCCTCCTCGTCGGGATACGCCCGAACCTCGAACCAGACGTCCAGCGGTTCGAACCGCTCCTCGAAGGAGACGGACTCCTGCGTCTCGAGGGCCTCGTGATACTTCTCGTAGAACGTCGTTCCGACGGCCTCCGGGGCGTTCTCCCAGAGGTGTCGCCCGACGACGCCGGCGTCGTCGTCGAGCCCCATCGCCCCGCGAAGCACTTGGGCCCCCATGTCGTTGATGTAGGTGACGCGCCAGTCGGTGTCGACGGTGAAGAACGCGTCGTCGACCCGCTCGAGCGTGCGCTTGAGTCTGTCCCGCGTCGCCGTGAGCTCGCGGCGCTGTTCGCGCCGTTCGAGCTGTTGGCGCAGCCACTGTGCCATGATCTCGATGAGGGCCCGTTCCTCGTCGGTGAACTCGGACCGCCGCGGGTCGCGGTCCGCGAAACACAGCGTTCCGTACAGCTCGCCGTCGACGGCGATCCGAGCGCCCATGTAACAGCCGAGGCCGAACTTCTCGAAGGCGGGGTCGTCGGCGATCTCGTTCGACGCGTTCCGTACCGTCAGCGGCGACTCCGTGTCGGGGGCGACGGTTCGGCGACAGTACGTCTCCGAGAGGTCGCTGGTGATCCCCTCCTGGATCAGTTCGTGGTCGCCCGCCGCCGCGACGATCTCGAAGTCGCCTGCCGCCTCGTCGATGCGGGCGAGAAACGCGACGTCCGTCCCGAACACGTCGGAGCCGAACGCGAGCAGCTGATGGACCTGTTCGGTAAACGTCGCCTCCGGATCGGACGTGATCCGGTGGAGCCGCTGGAGCCCGTCCTGGCTCGCCTCCAATCTCGCTTCGTAGCTTCGGCGCTCACGAACCCGCGACACGACGGACTCGATCTGGTTGGCGACGAATCCCTCGTGTACCTCGCCGTCCCGCATCTCGACGATGCCGGTCGCCGAGCTGTCGAGGACGTGATCCGCGTGTGCCGTCCCGGTCGCGAGCAGGATCGGCAGCTCCGGGTGATCGGCGCGCAGCGTCGAGAGGACCGCCACGCCGTCCATCGCCGGGGGACTGTGGCGCGTCACCACGCAATCGACGCGCTCGTCGGCGAGGACGGACCGTGCCTCCTCGAGCGTCGAGACCGTCCGGAGCGTGAGGTCGTCGCGCTCCGTGAAACTGAGCTGCGACGTGAGATCGATCTCGGTTCCGGCCGACGGCTCGAGTACGAGGACGCGAACGTCCTCCCCGGATTCGTCCCCAAACGACATGTATTATTACACGGTTGAACCGGGCGTTGATAATAGTTCCGAGCGGGACGAGACGGATCTCACACGATCGACCACCCCTCGCCGGCGGGTGACCGCCTCGGACACCGGCCGGGAACCGTCCGCGGAGCGGCCAGCCCTGTCGGACGGCTCGACCGATCCCGCCGCCGGCCCAGCCGTGGCGTCGCCGGTGGCCGTGGCCGCGGGACGTCCTCTCCCCGATCGTTTCGGCACGCCAACATATATGTGGACGCGCGGCTCACGTCAGCCCGATGAACACGCTGGCGGCGGACTGCGACACGGTCCTCGTGGCGGGGCCGACCCTGTCGGGTCGACGACGGCTGCTTCACCGGACGCTGTACGACCGGGCTGGCGGGTCGCTCCTCGTCGCGACCCGGCAGCCCGCGGACGACGCGCGCGAAACGCACCGTCGGTTGCGCCCCGACGACGCCCCGGACGACGCCGACGGCGGCTCGGCCGACGGCGACTCGCCCGTCGTCGTGGACTGCGTGACGAACGCGTTCGAGCACTCGACGGACGACACCCGCCGGACGCGGTACGCACAACACCCGAGCAACCTCACCTCGATCGGGACGACGTTCACGGAGGTGATCGAGGCGCGGGAGGAGCAGTCGCTCGCGGTGGGCATCGAGACGGTCTCGCCGCTGTTGGTGTACGCCGACACGACGGACGTGTACCGGTTCCTCGACCTGGTCGTCCGGCAGGCGACCGACGTCGGCTGGCCGGTGACGGCCGGGATCGACACCGCCGCCCACGACGACCGGACGGTCGAGCAGTTCGTCACGCTGTTCGACGCGGTGGTACGGACGCGATACGTCGACGGCGAGCGCCAGTACCGGCTCCAGCGTCCGGAGCGGACCGACTGGCGGCCGGTGTACCCCGAGGTCGGAGACGCTGAACCTGAACGCTGACGCTCGCGCTTGAAGATGCGGGAGGGGGCCGATCCACGCCTCCGTCAAAGAAGGACGGACTCACGAACGGGGTCACGAGTCCCGTCGCTCGTGACCGGAGCCGCTCCGAGAGCGTCGAGTCCGAGACACCGGATCACGGCGTCGAGACCGGCGGCGACGAAGACGTCTCCGTCGACGGTGCTCGTGTTCGATCGGTCTCGTCCGAGGACGAGAGTGACGCCGGCGGCGGGTGACGTGACGCTGGATCTCTCGCCGTGTCACTCCCACGCCGAAGCGTGAACGTTTCGTCTCGGGCTTCTCGCTCCATCGATCGCCGTCCGAACGGCTGCCGTCTGTCGTTCACACAGAAACGAGGGTGTCCGTCGCGGTTCGACCCATGCCCAGTCGACGTGCTCTGTGCTGATATCGACGGTGCGTTCGGCGGTGAAACACGCGTAGTGGACGGCAAACCTGTCCCGGCCGCTCTCGTTCACCCATGAATCCGCCGCCAGGATGTCGCCGATCTCAACCGAGAGATCGGTCTCCTCGGTGATCTCGCGTCGAAGCCCGGAAACGGTGTCCTCGTCGGTTTCCAGCCGGCCACCGGGCAACTCCCACTCCTCGTCGGTCGCGCGTTGGAGGAGCAGTGTCCGGCCCCGTGGACCCGTAACCACGCCGCGAACGCTGACCGTCGCACAGTGGAGAGTATCGGTCATTGGATTGACTGGTCGCCTTTCGATAATAAAGATACGGGGCACTCCGGGAACTCCGCCACACCGTCGGGACCAGTTCGTGACTCGTCACGAGGTCGGTCCTAGCTCCTCCAAGACGACCCCAGCTGGATCCAGAGGTCTCGCAGCAGCGCCACGCCCGTCACGCCGAGCACGATCGCGGAAAACGCTGTCCACAGCCGGACGTTGATGCCGTTAACGCCCGCCCAGAACGGGACGCGCGGTCGTGGTCGTGCCGTCGCGAACGGCCACAACAGATCGGACGGTATCCGGCCGGTCACTAGGACGGTGTAGGTGTCGCCGACGAGATGTAGCAGATACGCGCTCACGAACGCGCCCCCGAGGCGGATCCGGTCGGTTCGCCAGGCGTACAGAAGAACGGCGATCACGATCGGCACGGCGATCGGGAGCGAGTGGGTGAACACTCGCCCGCTCGGCAACAGGCCGAACTGATGCGCGAGCGGCTTGTCCACCAGATCCGGAAACTGGCTGCCGACGGCCGTTACGCCGACGACCGCGACGGACGGGAGGGCCCGGTCGCGGACGGCGACGTAGGCCACGACCGGAAGGAGGGCGACGAGCAGGTGTTCGTGCGGGAACACGCTCGCCCGTTGTCTCGCGGCGCAAAGAAGCTTGTCGACTCGGTGAGACCGTTCACGTCGTCGGTCGGCAGCCGTTCCACTGCGAGCCGGGAAGCCGCGACGACGCTAGAAGTGACGTCACCACCCACGTCGACACGATTCGCACCTTGCTACGGCGGACAGTCCCCGCTCGATGACTCGACCGCACTCACAGCGTGGAGGTCCCTCGTGTTCGGCCATGCGATAACATGACGTATGACCTATATAACCATTTTGCCGGTCGCGTTCCTCGCCGTGGGGCTCGGATCGGAGCGAACTCCCAGTGTCCGCTCAGCGCGTACGACGCCGACGAACGCCGACTCGTCCTCGAACAGCGCGAACGGGTCGCCTTCCGCGACGGCGTCCTCGAAGACGTGGTGATCGCGATGTGTGCGGCCTACGGGGCGAAAGATTCCGGCGACGCCCGGAAAACACTGGACCTCCGCTTGAAGACCGGCGATGTCGCCCGCGAGAGTGGGTCCGACGTCGTGACCGAGACACACGTCCAGGAAGCCCGCGAGCGCGTTCAAACGGACCAGGTGGTTGAGGGGATACAGAACTACTCGCAACATGGAAAGCTCGTGTTGTACGCACTCACACGGCTCCACGAGCGCGGCGACACGCCGGTTCGGACGCGTGACGTCGTCGAGACGTATCGGTCCGTGGCTCGCTCGGAAGGGGTGAGTCCGGTCTCGGAGCGGTCTGTCCGTGACTACCTTGGCGAGTTGGCACAGTTGGGGATCACAGGCGTGACGGAACACAACCGAGGCAAAGACGGTGGGAAATACAACGAGCATCAACTCGAACAGTCCGTGTCGGCGGTTCGGAGTGGGTTGTCGACGCTTTTGGAGTCGGCGTGAGTGAGGATTCGCTCGTGGTACTGAGATAGCGGCGTCCGCCCCGTGCTAACAGCGGAACCGGTGGGGTGGGTGTGTCGAGTCGCGTCGCGATCGAAGGTTAGTGGGTGGATAGTTCACCGTTCTCCCCTCTCTTCCCACTCCGGACGGGGTGTCGGGGACGGGAGTTCGTCAACCGCCGTTCGGAGTTCGTCCTCTGTCATCCACGGGAAGCACCGTTCGTGGAGTTCGAATTTGCGGAACTTGTTGAGATGGACCCAACTGTACGTTGCCAGCCCTTTGTCCTCATCTGCCCGGTTGTCGATCACATCCCAAACCTCCTGTTCGTCGATGTCGAGGCCGCTCTCTTGGGCGCGATCAACGAGCGACTCGACGTTTGCTTGGACTTCATCCGCCGCCAAATCGTCTGTGAACGCTATCTCGAGGGCGGCTTGAACGACGTGCTGTTTCGAGTCAAGATTCTCGTCAGTCACCCACGCGTAATCACGTGGGAACACGTGCGACTTGTCGAAATACGGTGGGTCATCGATCTCGCCCAATTCAGGCGCCTCCCCACCACTCTCCTTCTCGAAGATACCGACGATGTAGTCGCTGTACGTCGCGAGCAACGAAAACATGATATCGAACGTATTGAGTCGGTCAGTCGGGAGTTCGAGGAGATCACCCATGATGAACGGATAGGCACCGAGCTGCTTCGTGAGTTCGTTCTGGACGGCGCGAAGCCGGCGGATATAGGGGTCGCGATAGCTCCCCAAAATGAAATACGATGTCCGCTGACTCCAGAGATACGGCAATTCACGCTGGGTGAACCGCCAGATTTCCCGTTTCTCTGCAGGCTCAAGTTCGATACCCCCGACGGCCTCGTGAACGACGGTCATAATTTCCCCAGCGTCCGGTGGCGGGCTTGGGTCGGTCATTAGCTGCCAATTCAAATTACATCACCTTGTCTCTTCTGAATTACATTGGTTTTTTCTGAATTAACCAACTTGGATGGCCCTAACTGTTATGTCGCCCTCCCTCGTACCAGCACATATGAGCGAAACCGACACTGGTGCGGCCGATGCAGGGCCGTTCGCAGAACAGCAGCGGCTGTTCACGCTGTTGTCCCAGGATACGCGCCATCTCATCATCCAGGAGCTGCTGGGCCATCCCGCCCATCTGATGTCGCTCGCCGAACTCGAGTATATGACCGGAAAGAGTCAGGCAGCCATCAAAGACCAGTTGGAGACGTTGATCGACGCCGGGCTCCTCGCACGCTACACGTACGACCCAAGCGAGGGGACACGTGATCTCCCCTCTCAGTTCTACGGATTCACAGAGCAGGGGGTCGAGGTCCTCCACGACTACAAGTATCTCCGTGGGCTTCCGGTCGCACGTGCCCTCTACGAAAACACGCGCAAGACCGAGAAAATCGAGCGCCACGAATCGGCCCCTCGCCCGGAGCTTCCCGACGCTGTTGCGGACGCACTCGAGTTCGACGAGCCCGATCTCGACGCCATCGATGGTGGCACAAACCGATAGAGACAATACCGCTTCGAAAAGCCAGCGGCCAGCCGTATCGTCGCTAGCGAGGCCCTGCTGGGATTCGTGATCAAAGAAGAACGCATTTTGCCTACATCTCTGTAGTAGGACTATGGCCCACGAGTGCGACGATTGCGGAGCGTCGTTTGAGACACTCACCCGCCTCCGCCTCCACGACTGTGAGGATGTCCAGTCGGAGACATCCGTTGGCTCGGCTAATCTCGAACAGTCAGAATCCACAGATTCGTCGCCAGCCGACAAACAAAACGCGGCCGTCGCCGAACTCGATACCCTACTCGACCGCTTCTCGGGTGGTGACAGAGCCGCCCTTCACGACGCAGTCACCGAGTTCGAGTCGGCGCTCTCGGCTGCACTCGAGGAAGACACCAGTGGCGACACATACCGAGACGTGTTCTGGCCGTACCACGAGCGCGTTGGTGAAGCCCTTGACGAGGCGGCGCAAGCAGCTGGCTGGAGTTTTCTTGAGGAGGTCATCGATGCGTACGACCCGACCGCGGACGACGAGCTGCCGCTTGTGACGCCCACGATCGCGAATGCTGTGGGACGGAATCTGATCCGCACGCGGGTAACCGAGAATGTGGAGGCGATTCCAGTTGCGGCGCTCGAGTACCTCGATGGCGTCGCAGTCAACGCCGCCGATACGGCCGATACTGCGCGGGAAGAAGTCCACGCGTACGGGTGGGGAATCGGGCATCCTGACCACTCGGTGGCCGACCGTCTCCACGCCCGCGCCTCGGAGGACATCTTCTCGGTTACTCCGACACTCGAACACGCGTTCTACGCAGACCAGTACGCGGCGGTCGATCTGCTCGACGCGTTAGTGAGAGACGAGTCGATCGACGGAACGTTCTCGCGTCCCGCCCGTGAGGATATGCCGTATCGTCGCTATCTGCTTGATTGCGTCTACGGGCTGCAGACGGACGACCACTGGCCAGGGATGCCGCGGTACTACGACTGGCACGAGGAGTTCGACGACACGTTCGAGCTGGACGACACGGTCGAACAGCGCATCTGTGACCTCGTCGAAGAGGCCGGCTTCGACGCCGACCTGCCGAACGACTGGACATTCCGGGATCTCGGCATCTGAGGAACCAACAACACGTTTCACGGCTGACGCTGTTCACTCCTTGTGGGTAGGGCTTCCTGCTTCCACGACGCGCTTTACTCATCGCCATCACCTTCCTCGAGGAGGAGCTTCTCGACCGTCTCAAACTTGGTAGTGCTGTAGATTGGGATTCCTGAAACGACAATTTCCCGGACGTCTTCTGTGTACGTGGGAATCGCGTGGACCACCTCAACGTCGATGTCGTAAGCATACCGGTTCCCGTCGAATTCGGCGTCTTCGAGGTCGCGACCAACAGCGTTCGCCTCTCGTTGGTTTGGGGCTCGATCGTTCGTCGTGAGCACCCAGAGGTCAATGTCGCTGCGCCGGTCGGCTTCGCCGCGCGCTACACTTCCGTACAGAACGATCCCGATGACGCTGTCGAGACGGCCGGTGAGTTCGTCGACCGCGGCTTTCACGGGCTTCTGGAACTCTGGTTGCGGTATTCGGAGGAGAGGGTCGTCCGGAACAGTGAGTCGGTCTCGGTTGATCTGAACAAGCCGTTGATTGCCCTCGGGTGATTCAACCACTAATCCGTTCTCTATGAGGGTATTGACTGCTCTCCGAGCCGTCTGTTGTGAATGGCCAATCTGGTCAGCCACCTCGCGCTGTGAGAACTGTTCGAATCGGTGGTTCGTTAAAAATAGCAAGATGTCGTTCGTTGCCTTGCTTTTGAATAAATCCGCGTCTGCGGCGGGTATTGGAACAGATATGGACACACCCTGTGTGGCGTTCGATTCCGTCTCATGGCTCATGTGCCATGATATGGCTCACTACTATATAATCTATATATAAAAATACGGCTATACTTAATAATAATCGGCTTTATTACAGTTATCATTAGTTGACCGTTACGCTTCCTCAATCAGCCAGTACAGACAATACACTGACGGAACTTTTCGTTCAAATGCCGAGGCTATCTTTGATTGCCGAGTCGATTTTTACCATGTCTGCTGACGGGACAGATCCACTGTTCTTTTTCACACGTTCGTTGATGTCGATGACTCGGATTTGACTGAGATCTGCCACTGAATCGTGATTGAGGGGAGTATCCGAAGCGAGTACTTCCACCTCAAACGGGTACGTGTCTCCAGACGTGTACTGCGTTGTGAATGGAGCGATGATGGTTGTCGGCGAGTACTGATTCCCAACATCGTTCTGGATGATAACACAGGGCCGGCTCTTTCCTTGCTGCTCACTCCCTTTCGTGGGATTCAGTTCAACGATGACAATGTCGCCGCGGCGTACCTGCACACTTGACTCCGAAATTCATTCACTCCAGCTGGGCGCGTCACCGAGATTCCCGGTTGCTTCTGCGGATGCTTCTTCCATTTCTTCAGCTAACTCACGAGACCGCTCGGCTCTCTTTCGATATCCTTCAGCAAGCCGTTTCTCATCTGTCGGCGGTTTGAGTATGATCTCGTCATTCACTTCGACGAATTCAACTTCGTCACCGCCTTCGATGCCACGACGGTCCCGCAGTTCCTTCGGAATCGTCACCTGCCCCCGATCTCCGACTTTCCGTTTGTGTTCGGGCATACTCATTCATACTTTTTTCATACTGATATAGATGTCGGTGGCATGGTCATTCAAATGATCGAACCTCCGTCGACGGTGAGCGAGACCGAGCGGACGCACTCTCGATCGTGGCATTCCCAGCTCGTCCCGGTCCATTCGTCGACAGAGCGCCACCACCCGGAACCCTCCTGTCGCGGTTCGAATCGGTAGCGACGTCGCGTGGCGTCCTCGCATTCGATTTCGATTGTGAAACACGGATCCGACTGGATCTCTGTGGCTGCGGTGCCGCCGTCTGCGATCGCGAGTGTCGCCATCGATGCTGGCTCGACTGGGGTTGTTGTTTCGGTCATGGGCTCTTCGGGCGGGATTTTGTCCGGCCCTCACCCAATTCGGGGAATACAAACCGTTTCTGGAAGGTTCGACCCAACCTCACGGCGAGTGTTTCTTTCTGTGGTTGCTGTCGCCCTATTGGATACCGAATGGCACTCGTTGGTACGAAGTAGGGGGTTCAGTAGGGGGTCAAAGAAAACTCCAGCGAGGTGGTAGTAGGTGACTGATCAAAATCGCATGATGGAAGAGAGGTAGGGGATAACCAACCCGACTGATTAAAGAAGAATAAGAAGACTATGCTGGAGGCGGTGAAAACAGGTCAACACTCCTTCCGGCACGGAGGCCAGAAGAACTCCGTGAAAAGAGAATTGCGCAGGTAGAAGAGAAAGCCATGTTCATTCAGCAGGTTTCGAGGCGGAGCCTCCGGCCTCAAGGAGCGAGGGGTTCCGACGCTCAGTCGGAAGCGCGACGCGAGTAGGCCGGAGGGGAAGCCGACACGAGCTTTCACAGCCGTTATGTTATACCATATTTTACTGCCAGTTAGTGCCGTGCGTCCACAAGTGGCACGCAGTACGGGCCGCAGTAGCCCGGCCCTGAATGGTGGGTTTGTCGACCCCGAAGGGCGTCCGGTAGGCGGGGCGCACAAGACGCCCCGTCGCGCTAACCGAGGGCGAGAACCACATCAAAGCCCAACCCTCAACGAGTGAGCTGTAAGGCCGAGCGAAGTAGGGTGGGGTTGGTTACGAGGAATGGTCTGAGCGCTCGAATCACCATATCTATTATATTTCTGGCTATCCTGCTCAGTTCAGCATATCACGTTCCAGAAAAAGATACAAATAATGAAATATTTAGGTGCCATACCTGATCTGCTGAGCGGTGACTCGAACGCATTTCACTAGTGGGTTGTGACTCATCACACCTGTAGTTTCAGCAATTGGTTATCAGATCAGCAGCGTGGCTGACTGAGTTTCAGTCGTGGTGGTGAGAAATTGGAACGTCCACAGAGTATCTATCCAGACAGATCTGATTGATCATCGGCTCCGTCCTGTCCAGTGGAACCGTCATCTTAGCCGCCGTTGACAACATCTTCTTCTTATTCTTCTTTAATCAGTCGGTGATGTAACCCCCTACCTACGTTACGTCATGCGTTTTTACTCTTCTATCTGCTACTGATCTGCCAGCATACGGTTAATCAAAATTTGACCCCCTAATCGATAGCAGGCTCGCCTATCGATATCGATCATCAAATAGCGAGTAGAGGGTCGATCTGACCCCCTACAAACTGAATATCCAACAAGTATGCCGCCGACTCGCGCGAGTGGCCAGCGGCTCACGATCAACGTGCTATGAAAATCATGAGTGATATTTTGGCCCAACAGAATATATACGGCTGATTGCTCGCTTTGCGTATGCGATGATCGTAGGTAATAATCACAGCGAGTATGAACTACTCTCCACGGTCACATCGGCCACCGAATATCGACGACAATTCGGTTATATGATGTGTTTGATAACATATTTGTTGTTGTCTCACGTGGGGGCAGTCAGATCGAATCTCCACCGGGGGGATCAATGCTACTAGATTCTCGACATGCGTCGACTCCTCGCTCGCTTACCGAACTCACGCCACCACCGGATGAGTATTGGGCACGGGTCGTTCCTCCTGGCGTTCAGGATTCGCGGGCCCGCGTGGGCGGGCCGGTCGTTGGAATGTTGACGCCGATCGTTGCTGAGATACTTGCGGATGATCTGGCGAGCGGTATCGAGATACTCTCGTATCCGGGAGTGGATCACCAAGAGTATCTGTTGCGGCCGTGGTCGCCGATTTCGTTTCCAGAAGACGAGGGGGAGCCGCCGACACCGGGGCGACCAGAAACGGTCGACAGCGAGATCGTGCGGTTTGCCATGGTCGTGAAACCGCTGCTTATCCAGCGATTCGGCCTTGAGGTCGTTCACCAAGACTGGACGCCGCTTGGACAGACCCCGGTATTGACCGACCGGCTCATGAGTGTTGATGACCGCCGCATATCGCTGTCACCGTCGCGGACAGAGAGTTCCTTTGGCGCGTATCTTCACAGGCTTACAGACACGTCAATTCCGACCGTCGTGCGGATGCGGCTGCTACCGACAGATCGGGAGACGTACTTGCTCGAACAACAGATCGGGTACTTCGATTACCCACATCGATATCTCCTCCCGGCTGATAGTCTCTCCGTCCTTGGAGACACCCCGGAGACGGCGATCGCAGATGCGTATGCCGAGTCGGATCTCACGTCGCTGTTTCTGGTTCTTAACGACCTGCTCGACAAGCCGATGGGGTTGCCTGAGTCTGCGCGTGATGCGTACCGTGCTCGATTCATCGAAGACACGGCCGGGTCTGCTACAGAGACCGCTCTCGGGATCGACAGCTTCGAACAGGGGTATGAGTTTGATCGGCTTGTCGGCCGCTCAGAGCAGACAGATCCGCTTTCAGCCCTGTACTCTGCGCTCTCTGGAACGCCAACAGTCGAGATTACGCCTGACTCGCTGGCGCAGTATCTCGGCTACGTGCCAAACTACGGGCCGGATCAATGGACCGGACCGATGTGTACGGATCGCAGCCCGCCAACGCTTGAAACAGTCATCATCTCACAGGAGGCCAGCGGAACTCAACAGTCACTCACTACACCGACGCAGGATCCTTCACAACGCCGCCGAACCAACACCGATCAGGAGACACCGTCATTCACGACGCTCACACAGACCAGTCTTCAACGGCTCAAAGAGTACGGTGATACCGTCATCGAAGCGCACGACGACGCATTTGCTGATAATACGTTCGTGCGGACGACACCGACGGGTGACAGCGACTACGTCGTTGTCGGCACACGCGAAACGCTTGCGGCAGGCGATCTAATCGCGACGGTTGCGGCCGGCTCGGACAGCGCCGGCGCCTTGTTTATCACCGGTTCACAGGCGGATGCACGCTGGATGATTTCTCGTCTTCGCCATCCCGTTCGAACGGCCGGTGAGCAAACCCACCTATACACACGACGGGATCAGTACTGGCATTCTGATGAGTGGATCGCGCTCATCCCGCAGGGAGTCACATACAAGTGGCAGGTGTTTCCGGACGGAACACTCGAATTACTCGCTGATGAGACGGTGGCGGCAACTGGTGATGTGAACAGCGGTCTTCACAACATAACCGCAAACGTCCGCTGGGGGCGGCTGAGAGACACGGTGTTTGACGTATATCACGCAGATGGAACATCCTTGGCTACGAATCAGTCGTATGATGCCGTCTCCACCCGCTATCAACCGGTGACGGTTCCAGCTGTTCCCTCACGGGTTTCATATCTCAATCACGCAGCCGTGTTCGTTCTTGAGGAAGGCCAACTCGTCCATCAGCTCCCGGAGCTCCAAACCGGGGCACAGTCCCGAGACTGGTCGAGGACGGAACTGGAGGCGTTTCTCTCAGATTTCACCTGCTTGTGGCCCGGTGATCAACTCGAGAAATCCGCTGTTGGTGTGCCGTTTCAACACTATCTCTGCGGGCTCACGAATGACGTTCCGCCGCCAGCAACGCTTGTTACCAAGTACCTCGACGATCTTGGGGTCTCATTTCAAGTGATGTCTCACCGCGAAGACGGGAACCCCGTGCCCGAGATCCGAACCCGTCAGTGGCGATATCCGCTTGAGGCGACGCCGGACCCGTTCGTCGAGACCGCACTGACAGCGACCAACGAGACCGCACGAACACTCGATTCATCCCAATGAGACACGACAGAACACACCGACAACCGGCGACAACACCACGCACAGGGGAGAGCAGCTGATGAGCAACGACACCCAGGGTATCAAATCGAGGTGGCCACGCATCGGCTGTGTTCGAGTAACACTGCCTGACGGCGACCAGCAAGATGACCGGTACCTCCGGCCTGTCTCACTGCGGCCCGTCATCAACCAGATCTTCGGGAAACATTCGAATATCACCCGACTCGAAATTCTATCGTGGCCCGGTGACTCACAACAGGAGTGGATTTTCTTCCCCCGGGGAGCTAACGCAACCGAACTTGATGAAAACGCGATCACCCCGGATTCAGCTGCCCTTTCTGAAATCAACGAGGCGCTGACAGAGACCATCGCAGATCGTGAGGAGGTCAGCGGTATCCTCACCACTGTCAAAAACGCCTGTGAAGAACATCTCCCAGGATCCTTCGGATACGATTTCTGTTCGGTGGATCTGGCGCCACTTGAGAGTACGATCCGGCCGACATCACGATTGATCGCCCGTGAGAGCCCGGATCTGAAGCCGTTTACCTGGCGCAGCCCGCACCCGGTAACGGATCTGTTTAGTCATCTCTATGACGCAAGTTTGCCACATCTCTTTCAGGTCATTATCGATAGGGGAAAAAACTCGGATTACCAGGTTTCCCAGCGACTCGCCGTATACCCGCCAAACTACGGTATTGCGACGGGACACGATCTGGCGAAGTTGCTTGAAGAAGGCCCACAGGTCAATCTCTCGCGGTTCTATGACCCGAACACGAACAAGATCCTCTCTAACTTCGATCTGGACAGTAGCAAGTATTTCAAATTCGAAGTCGATGAGGAGACGGGAAAACGGACCGCAACGAAACGATACAAACACGGTGAACAAGCAGCCAAAGACGCCCAAAGGATTCTGGAGGGCAAACGTGAGTGTTATGAACTGTACGCTGGGTTTCACGATACGGACGCGAAGTTACGAAACCTGTACCCCTCAACTGACTACTACACAAAAATTGCCGTCAATGAATCAGACATCTCTGCGTTCATCAAACTCGTTCCGAACTACTACGCGTACTCACCGTGGTCGTTATTGAACTACCAGATCCAAAAGCCCGAGATCATCGGTAATATCAAAACGTTCGCTGCCGGCTCACGTGCGCCTCACCGCACCGACTCCGAAGAGACAACAGAAACGTCAACGTTCGCAACACAGGGAAGTGATCTTCACCAAGAGCACGTTGAACAGACACGCAAATACTATGAGCGAGAAGGATACGAGGTCGAAATATTGGATGACCAGAGTACGGATTCCGTTCCAGATCTCCGTGTCCGGAAAGACGGAATCACGCACGTCATCGAAGTTGAAGTCGCCGGAACGAGTCGACCGGCAAACGTCCTGACAAACGCTGGCCGCGCGTTCAACGAAAACCTCAATCTGATCTTTGTCGCAGAAAACAAACGCAAAGCACAGCGACTCGTGAAGATCCTCCGGCATCCGGTTAAGAAAAATACCCCGGAGGGGGCTCAACTATATACGTATTCAGAGGCGCTGACGCTTGCGGATGGCGGACAGCCGTTGCTTCCAGCCGGCACCGATGAAACCTCTTCGACGTGGTATCTGCGTCACGATCGGGAAGCGCTTGCTGATGGGGCTCCGGAAACGGGGTATCCACCGCGGGATGATGAACTCCAGTTAGTTGTTGATGGAGACGTGATTGCGTCTGGGCCCGCGGATGAGTCCGTGACGACCTGGGAGTATGACACGACAGTCGTGACCGACGGGGAGATCCCAGCTGGCCGGACACGCATCCATGCGGGATTTGTACCGTCGCGATTGTCCTACTTGCGTGGCGTCGAGATTCGCTACGTGAACGGCAAAGAGCTCTCTATCCTCGAAAAAGACGATTACCCGACTGAGTGGGATTACTCTGATGCAGAAGGGAAGCGAAAACGATACCGCGCGGCGTATGATAAGTTCATCACTCAAAAGACGGTTCCCGTCTCTGGTGGTGAGATCGACAAACGAGACGTGATGTCGACGATACAAACTGAGTTCTACAAGCCACAAACCGGACTCAAAGCGCCTGGGCCAGGGGAATCTGGGAAAGCGCTTCGGGACTCAGTCGACATCAAACCGAAACAAGAGAATACGCTTCACGTCTTGACTGACCGGGTGTGGCGTTGGCGGCGTGGCATTGAGTCGCCTGACACTCCGTTTACTGCTGGTGAGTCGTTGGGGTTAGACGACTGGGGGTGAACAATCTCACCCAACTCACCCGCTGGTCCACCTTCGGTCAACTATCCCACCTACTCGCCCACGATGTACAGGCGGAGCAGGCCGCGTGTCTCGGAACTTGACCGCGAGGCGATTCACTCGTCGGGTGTACTCTCGAGAACGGACACAATCTCGGACAGATCGAAGAGGCGAACCGCATCTCGTTTGTCTGCGGCTTCTTTGACGGATCGTTTGAATCCAGAGCGACTGAACTTTCCGTCCGGGGCGCCGTACACGGTCGACGAGCAGCGGAATTTCGTCGCGAGCGACGAGCGGGACACGACGAACCACGGAACGCGAGTCGCGTTCATCCTGTCACGCTTCGCCCCGAAGGATGTCTACAGTTGACATCCTCCTCCGCGTAAACGCGGAGGAATCCCACCACAGGATTTCAGGCCGAGAGCGGCCCGACGATCCTGAAATATGCCCACGACACTGACGGAACGGCAGTCGAATCGCTCGACCTCTCGGAAGAACGCGACAGACTCGAACGGGATCAACGGAACCTCTCACGCAAAGAGTACGAGTCGAACAACTGGGAGAACCAACGTCAGCGTGTCGCTGCGTGTCACCAGAAAATCAAGCGCAAACGGCGTGATTTCCTTCACAAACTCTCGAACTACTACGCTCGGGAGTACGAACTGGTGGCCGTCGAAGACGTTGAGGTCAAAGGGATGCTCGAATCATCGCGAAACAGCCGCCATACGGCGTTAGCGGCGTGGAATATCTTCACCGATATGCTCGAAACGAAGTGTGAGCGTGAAGGCACGCACTTCGTGGAAGTTGAACCCGAAGGAACCACCAAAGAGTGCGCTCAGTGTGGTGTCGAAACCGACAAGCCGCTGTGGGTGCGTGAACACTCCTGTCCTGCCTGTGGTTTCGAGGCGGACAGAGACGCAAACGCAGCGTGGAACATTCTTTCTCGCGGACTCACCAAACTAGGAGTGGGCCACTCCGAAGGAACGCCTATGGAGACTGCGCTCCCTTCGGACACTGCGGTTGTGTCTGTAAAGCGCGTCGTAGAAACAGGAAGCCCCTGCCTAAAGAAGCCGCCGAAGGCGGTGAGTAGGCAGGGGTAGTTCACCCGGCTAGGCGGAAGCCCTATATATTGATATCGCTGTAGAGATAACCACGAACGAGCCCGGCCAGACAGAAAAGAGGCCATATACCAATGATCGAATTAATGGACTCCACAGCTGCGAAGGTTGTCTTAGCAGCCCAGCGTGGCGATTCTATCAATCGCATCGCGAGCAAGATTGACATCTCGTACTCATGGGTGTACGACTGGATTGAGCGGTTGAATAACGCAGATATTATCGCTAAAACCGATAATGGAATTCAGATCGTCGACCACGAGATGCGCCAGCAGTACGCCGAGATGATGGCTGCGTTGTACAGCCGCGACACCATCTCACAAGAGGACGCGTACATCGTCCCCCACTTCGCTGGGATGGAGTTTGTGTACACGGAAATTGACGCGGCGTATGTCTGGACGCACGGTGGCTACCAGATCGCGCGGAGCCACAACGACTATCCGGTATTCATCGACGTACACGACCGTGATGTCGAACGGTGGATTGCGTTTTTCCAACAGTGGGGCGTCGATACGACGATCAACGAGCGTCCGGACGCCAGCGACGTCGATGGGAACGTCCACTACGTGTTGTACCCGAAGACCAATGGTATCGACGCCGAGTGGGTCAATGGCAACCCCGTCATCCCGTTGGACGACGCCATCAACCAGATGATGGAGAATCGCCCGGCGTACGAACCCGCTTTGGAGATCATCGCCGACAAGTACGACAGGGAAATCGATGCGGCCCACCACAGTGCGATGAGCACTTGACAGTGACGAGAAAATGAGTCTCCCCGAGCGACAATCCGAACTTATCGACACGCACCGCGCGGTACAGGACGCCGAACTGCCGTATGTTCTCGTTGGCGGCTGGGCAGTGTCTACGTTCCAAACACGATTCACGACCGATATCGATACCGTAATTCCAGATACGGCACTCGACGACTACGATACACTTCTTCGTGATCTCGGCTACGAGAAACAGTTTGAGCAGGATGTCTCGAACGAGTACGACGGTCGAATGATCCAGTACGCGAAATCGGTCGGAGCGAACGCCGTCAAGTTCGAGGCACTCGTGGATGCGATGGGATGTCGACAGACCGAAGCAGAGTGGTCATACCGCCATCTCCACGAACACAGTACGATCGAGTCACTCGATGTCGCCGAAGGCCTCGACGGGCGAATCCCGGAACCGGCACTGCTGTTCGCGATGAAGCTTCACAGCGGCCGGAAAGCGGATACCCGTGATCTGGTCGTGATCAGCGTGCGTGCGGACTTCAACCGTATTGAACGACACGTCCATCGTGGCGACCCCGAGAAGCTCAAGAGACAGATCGAGATAGTGCTGGATCAACTCCAACAGGATGGGTTCAAAGACTCGTTCAAAGGTGTCTTTCGACAAGAAGAGCTGCCAGTAGATGCGGTTGACGATCTCGTTTCCTTTCTGTCCAAGCAGCGAGATCAACTGTGATAGGAATGGTCCTGAAAGGTCTATGCGACCCCCGGTCTAGAGTGTGACATCCTCCTCGCCGTAAACGACGAGGCTTCCCGTACCGCAGGTGGGATATTTGCTGGTCTACGACACGACCTGTTCTCTCGTTTTGAACGTCCCGCTCTCGCGGTCGAACAGGTATGTCGATGGCTGTGCCACACAGCCGTTACTCCTATCCTCACCGTGAGGACTCGGAGTTATCTTCTGTCGCATATTCTCTGCCCCGTTACAATCCGCGTTGGCTACCAACTCGCACGACGAACAGACGTACAAGCCACGTTCGACACGGTTCGATTTCGTGTCGTCTCCACAGCGTGAACACGTTTTCGAGGTGTTCCACTCGTTCTCTTTCAGTACCTCAACACCGTGCATCTCGCCTTTGTATTCGAGGTACTGGTAGATGCGGTCGAATGCCCACGAGTGTAACTTCTTGTTGCCGGTTTTACCCCAATCTGACTCACGCACGTCTTTAGACCAACTCACCGCGAGCGTGCCGACACCGCGTTCGACACACTCCGTAATGATTGCGTCCGCCAGCGTATGGTAGAAGTGTGTCTCGCGTTCGGAAAGTTTCCGACGCGCCCACATCGACTGCTCTGACGGGCCGTCTTCTCCCTTGGTGTCGTACTCCGCTCTGGTGAAGTAGTGTTTGTCTTCTTTGAGCGAGTTGCCGGGGTACAACACGTATTCGTCGGGGAAGGCGATCGTGGCGATATTTGTAATTCCGAGGTCGATCCCCGCAACACCGTCGCCTGCTGTGTCGGCAGATTCGAGCTCGACGTTACAGACGAAGTGGAGTTCCCATCTCTCACCAGTCCAGACGGCACGAACGTTCTGTACGCTGTTGACCTCTGAGAGGTCAACGTCTGGCCGGGCTTGGTACTCACAAAGCAGGAAATCTGAGAAGTGTTCTTTCAGATTTGAGCCTTTCGAGAGTCGGACCCGGTTGTTGTCAGGGTCGTGTTTGAACCCGTCTTCTTTGAACGTGACCGTACTGCGCGGTCGGGTGTCGCCGTGTTTGCGGTAGCCGGGCGGATTCGCCTCTTCGAACTTGTGTCGCAGATCGAACCAAGACTGAAAAGCGTCAGAAAGTTCTTCGATGACTTTCTGACTGGATTGTGCGTTCAAATCTTTCCAGCACGGCTGGTTCTTCATGTACGATTTCAGGGCACCTGAATCGGGGATCTCGCCGGTTGCGTCCCAGATACGATCGGCTGTCCATCGTGCGACGTTCCAGATTTTCGAGGCGGAGTCTCCGAGCGAATCAAGGCCATCACAAACCTGTTGGTGGTTCTGGATGGAACCAATGTAGGTGCGTGTGGCCTTAATCGCCATACATAGCCTATGTAAATACACTTAGTTAATGGCGTGGATTAGTGTGGAATATCCAGCCTGCAATCGGTGAGAGACTGTGTCAACGTTGTCGGATTCACTCCCGGCGTAAACGCCGGGATTCTCTCCTCGTAGAAAGATAGAGAGACCTTGGATGGAGACCGAACACTATGCTGTTTCGATTGAGTCGGAGCGGATATTTCTCCTCAGCGAGGCCTATCAGGCACATTTTAGCAGAATACAGGCGGTAAGCCCCCTTCCTCAAGGAGCGACCAGCGGGAGCGAGTAGTGAGGGGATACACCGCCGTCATCATGTCTCAAACACGTTCGTACTCGCTGCCCAACCACCCCACCGATAGAGTTACGTTGAAATAATGTTTAAACACAGATGATGGATAGACACGAACTAGAAGGCCACGAAGTCATCGAGGGAGAGGTGAAGCCGACCGGCAACGGCGCACACGTTCTCGTTCCGAAGCGATGGCGTGGTGCCGACGTGAAAATCGTCCGAACCTCAGCCCCCGACGAATAGTCAATGCGCTACACCTACAGATTCCGGCTTGATCCCACGCCTGAACAGCGTGAGCTGTTGGATCATCACCGAGATACCTGTAGGCAACTCTACAATCACGCACTCAACGAATTTGAGAAAATCCCCGAATCGGCGGGAACACTCACCCAACGAGTACGCCAAGTACGCGATCAGCTCACCGATCTTAAAGTATGGTGGGATGAACTAAATGACCTCTATTCAACGGTCGCACAAGCCGCTGTCATGCGTATCGAAGACAGCATCAAAGCCCTCTCCCAGTTGAAACAGAACGGCTACAACGTCGGAAGCCTCAACTGGAAGGCTCCCAAGGACTTCCGCAGTTTCACCTACGTACAGTCTGGCTTCGAGTTCGATAATAAGAACGGTCAGACCGTATTGTCGCTGTCGAAACTTGCGGATGTTCCACTCATCAAACACCGCACAATCCCCGACACCGAGACGACCAAACAAGTCACGATTAAGAAGGAGCCAACTGGGGACTGGTTCGCTTCATTCGTTGTCGACGGGAAAGAGACACCTGAGAAACCAACCGATCCAGATCGGTGCGTTGGTATCGACGTGGGGATTCTCAAGTATGCCCACGATACCGATGGGTACGCTATCGAAAGTCCCGGCTTCAGCGACGAGCGCGAACGATTGGAACGCGCCCAACGCGACCTTTCGCGGAAGGAACACGGCTCTACGAATTGGGAGACACAACGACAAATCGTGGCGGAACGCCACGCTGATCTCAAGCGAAAGCGCCGCGACTTTCTCCACAAGCTGTCGAACTACTACGCCACAGAGTACGACTTGGTGGCTGTTGAGGACTTGGATGTAAAAGGGCTGGTCGAACTCCCCAGAAACTCACGAAATCGGGCGGGAGCGGCGTGGGGAACGTTCCTGGGGATGCTCGAATACAAGTGTGAACGTGAAGGGACGCACTTCGTCGCCGTGAACCCGCGCGGGACGACAAAGGAGTGCGCTTCCTGTGGTGTGAAGACTGAGAAACCGCTGTGGATGCGCGAACACTCCTGCCCGGCGTGTGGATTTGAAGCGGATAGGGATGCGAACGCGGCGTGGAACATCCTTTCTCGTGGTCTTGAAGAAGTAGGAGTGGGATACTCCGAATCAACGCCTGTGGAGACTGCGCTCCCTGTGGATACGCCTGTATCTGCAAAGCGCGTCGTAGAAACAGGAAGCCCCACCCTCAAGGAGCGAACGGCGTCAGCCGTGAGCGAGTAGGGTGGGGTAGTTCACCAGTCACGATCTGGTAGACGGTTCAACTGAACTGGTAGCGCGGAGTCCCCTACCTAGCGGCCTCGTCAATGAGCTCGTCGGCCTTCTCGCGAAGTGTTCCAGTCATGTGAAGCCCGTGTGAGTCAATCCGCCTTACGAGATCGTGTGCTGCCTCTCGATCGAGTCCCTTCTCTACTGCCCGAACGATCACACCGACCGTTCCAGTGACTGTCGCCCCAAGCCCACGAGCCGTGGTTCGAACACGCTGGTCATCTGAGACGACACCGACTGGTCGGTCTTCAGCCGTGTAGGCCAACACAGCAGCAATCAGAGAGACGTCCCCATTCTGTTCTACTTCGCCAAGGACCTCTTTAGCTTGCTCAACACGATCTTGAATGGCGGGATCGGTCGTTGTAACCGCATCCTGCGCAATGAACCGGCTCAAATTTGTCTGTGCGGGCTCTGTCGTGACCTCACGTTGGACTGTGGGCAAAGCAACAACCTCACCGCTAAAACTCAGCAGTTGCTCGAGTTCACCGATGGTTCCGAGTGCGATGAGCGTCGTCGCATCGAGGAAAATCCGCGTCACAGCTCACGGGCAGCAGCGGCGTCTGCTTCGATATCCTCTGGAGACAGTTGCGTTGTGAGATTATGTTCACGGGCGATCTCGAGCCACTCTGCGAGACTGACACCGGCAAGTCGAGCCGCCTCGTTGACCGAGAGCTCGCCACTTTGGTACCGTTCAATCGCGACACGTCGACGGATGGATGACAGGCCCTCTGCGAGCGCTTTCCGAATGACTGTACTCTTGTCTTCATCTAACAGCTCACTCACCGCTTCAAGCTCGTCTTCATCATCATCAGGAACTCGGGCACTAATTGACGGCATGTATACATTGTAGCACGTTGTACTACATAATGGTTTCTCATAGCGGAACACGGAGGAAGCCCGCAGCTTCAGCTGTGAGAGGATATCTAGCCGAAGTCGTAGTCGCTGTCGCAAGCGTTGACGTACTCATCGTTGCCCGCTCGATCCGGCACGAAACACGGACCACTCGCACTCGCGATTAACACCGGCGCCTCGATGTCGAGATCACTGCGTCGATCCACCAGCTGGGCACGGTCTCGCGGAGCTCGCTCACCCGCGGCTCGCGGCGAGTGCGGAGCGTCCCCTGGGGTGGGCGATGTTCAGTCAGCGGTGGGAGCGACTTGTTGGAGAGATCGTCGATGGTGACGATCCGCACGTCAAGGAGTTGTGCGAGGTACCACGCCGGGGTGGTCACGCCCCACGCCACCACAAGCCGGGGCTACTCATCACGCCATGAGCCCCATACCTCTCGATACTTGCCGAGTTCACGGTACTCCTTCTTCCGCTCGAAAGCGTCGATGGCGTAGATCACCTCGTTGTCTTTGTCCCAATCGATTAATACGCGGAAGTCACCGATTCGAAGCTTGTAGCCGGGGTGGTTCTTTAGCCGATCAAGAAAGTGGTCGGGGAAGTCCACGATGTCCTCCAATTTGTTGATGATCCGTTCAGTGTCCTGTGTTTCAAGCTTCTCTAGCGTTTCGACCAACGTCTCTGTCAGAACGACCTCGTGAGCCACTGTTCACCCCCTCACTCGTCGATACCAAGTCGTTCGCGGGCCTCATCCGTGGACATCGTTCGGCCCGCCGCCACGTCCGCATAGCCCTCCGAGACTCCCTCTTGCGCACCAGGGGTCAGAATTGGCTCCGTGGTGTCGCGTAGCACCTCACGAATGAACTCCGACCGGTTGGTGTACTCCAATTCCTCCGCAAGCTCGTCGATCTCTGCGAGAAGTCGTTTCGGGACCTTCACGTTCAATTTGACCATGTCCCCGTCGCTGTCGTTGTCTGCGCCCGTACTCATACATCGTGGTACACGGGTGGTACTAATAGAACTGTCGCCAGCTGGCTGGATGTCAGCATCGTCGCCAACTTGTTGCCAAGAGAGTGAATCTTGTGTCTACAAAGCCGTCATATATTTACACCATATTGTCACAAAAGAATCCCGCCAAGTCGTATCTCATCACGGTACTGGTGGCAGTGTGGCCGGAAACGCCGCGTTCACCCGAAGTCGTAGTCGCTGTCGTAGGCGCTGACGTACTCGTTGTTGCCCGTTCTGTCTGGCACATAACACGGGCTTGTCCCCCCAGCGAAGAACACTGGCGCCTCGATATCGACGGTGCGCTGCCGGGCCACGATCGACGGGACGTGTTCGCGAAGTTCCCTCACGGAGGGCTCTCGGCGGGTATGGAACGTTCCCACGGGTGGCCGATGCTCTGTGAGCGGCGGCAGCCCGTCTTTCTCGAGATCCTCGATGGTGAGGATGCGAACATCAAGTTGTTGCGCGAGCGTCCACGCCGAGGCGGTGACGCCTCTGGCGACGACGAGGACGGGCATTGCGCGAGCCAGTGCGGCCCGGTGAGAGATTGCGGCGACAGCGTCGCGACCGACGAGGGTTGTGTGCCAGTCTTTACACTCACCGACGATGAAGTCGTCCGGCTCGTTTCGTGGGGATTGTCGGCGTGCGAGGACGTCGGTCTCAAGCCCGAAGAGCTGCGCATTGCGGGCGGTGAGATACCCCCACGCTTCGAGCGCGTCAGCGAACTTTCCTTCGAGCCACCGGCCGTTCGTGGGGTCGTGATCGGTGGATGTCTCGTCGGGGTCGCGGCCGCCAACCTCCGGGATCTCCTCGTGGTCTTCGGGGTCGTCACTCATCTGTGGCCTCCGGGGCGGGTGCTCTCATGGCGGTTTCAACAAGCGCAGTCCCGAGTGCCTCTGCCGCGGTTGGGGTGAGTGTTGCGTCCGTCGTCTCGTCTGGTCCCTCGACACTGAGCGTGACTGTCGGCTCTGTGGACGCATCGAGGCTCACGGTGAGCGAGCCGTCGTGGTGGGTGACGAGCCGATCGCGTGTAATGTGGGTGGTGAACTTGAACGTGGGTGCTGTCATTGTTTCTCACCCCTCTGGTTCGAGTGGAGCGGGAGCGTTGCCTGTACTGTTGGGTGGTCGGATCGCATTTTGGTGGGCTGGGGTTGGTCTGACGGCGGTTCGGTGGGGTGGTCTGGTGGCTGTTCGTCAAGGTGAGGACCGGGTGGGTGTCTGTGGTGACACGCGTGTGTACTGGGTGGATTCATTGGGTGGGTGGTGGTGACTGTGGTTGGCCTTACGCCGGCGCTCTCCGGGTGTGGTTGGCTGGTGGCGTGGCTGGTCACCACCTGATGGGGTGTAATTGGCTGTTGGTGCGTCTCCAGCGTACCTGCCGACTGTCGAGCGCGAGTTGCTCGTGTGGTCCAGCGGCGGTGGCCATCCACCTGTACCGCACAGACCCGATCAAGCGCGCGAACGTCCCGGAGTCGACGATCATAGCTGCTCGCAGAGATGTCCGCGCGCTCAAGGAGCTCACTGCGGCCGAGTGGTTGCTCAGCGCGCAGCAAGGTGGCGTACAGCTTGGTCGCGCTTGGCGCGAGATCCGGCCGGAACCGCTCCGGCGGGAGCGTGGCCATCGCGCGCTCGACGTCGGCAGGGGCTGGGTGGTGAGACTCGTTTAGCGCTCTCAAGAGGCTCTCCACGACGTCGTACGGACACGCACGCCGTGTGGTGTCCGCTGGGCCAAACGAGCGGAGACAGAGCCGCACGAGCCGCTGGCGCTCGCGGGGTGTCCACTGGATGTCGTGGGTCATCGCGACCTCGTCGAGTACCCGCCGGATGGCGGGGTAGGTAGTCGCGTCCCTGACGGGGATCGAGAGCGGTGGTGCGTCTTCAGTGCCCTCGGCGATCGCTTCACGAACGGTGGTGAGTTCCGCTTGGAGGGTAGTGGTGATCTCCTCGTGGAGTTCGGTGATTGTCGGGCCCGCAATCACCCACGACATCGTGAGATCAAGGCGATCAGTTGGGTCGACATCGTAGGGGAGTCGCCGGCGCAGTTTTGCGGGCCGATCTTCGAATAAGAGGCGATAGCCCGAGTGAATGTCATAGACCGATTGTTTGGGGACCGTCTTCGCAAGGAACGCACAGAAGTCTGCTCGGGTCTTGTGATTTCGAGCAAGCGCGGCCGTGTCTGGGACTCTGAGCGTGGTTGTGAGATCAACTCCAGCCGCCTGATACAGTTGGGTGACAGAGGCGACGAGCCCGTGGAGATCTGCGAAGAGGTCGCTGCGGGCGGCGGTGTCATCACTATTCGTGAGCTCAGCGAGGCGGGCGAGCAACTGATCGCGAACGGCGGTGATTCGATCCCGCCAGGCGCGGTAGGTGGCGTCGTCGTCGCTAAACCACCCCACTTGGTGGCCGCGCTGGAGGATTCGGGGCGTGTCCTCAGTGGGGTCAGTGATGTTCTCGAATTTGTTGCCAAGCCGTGTTGGGGTGAGGACTTCTGCGAGTGCTTTCTCGCTCAGTAAGGCACTCGCGAGACGTCCCAACGTGGCTAAGGGGCCACCCCACTGGAGCACGACGAGCGTTTCTGTGTCGGTGTGGCTGAGATACGCAACACGGCCGTCCTCGAATGCGTCGAGTGGATCGTCGACGAGCGTGATGCTGTCATCAGTGGCAGGGATGGCGAATCGCTGGTGGCGGGTGGGTGAACTGGCGTTCGGGTCGGTGAGCCACTGGACGTACCCGGCGTCGTCGTCTGTCTCGCCAGTTGTCGTGATCCACTCCTCGGTAGTGGGGCCCTCCGCCCGACGGGGCGACACTGTACTTGTGAGTTCCTGAGGGGTCCCAGTAAGACGCTCGCAAAGCCGGCGCTGATTCGGATGGATGAGCGCTTGTGCGTCGTCAAGACACGCTTCGACGGCCGTCTGTCCCAACGCGGTGAGCTGGACGGTGTTTTGTTGGCCACGCCGATCGACCGTGACGAGGTCGCGTGCTTCGAGATCAAGGACGTACCGACTGACGGTGCCTTCAGCGATGTCGAGTGTGGGCTCATTCGCGAGGTCAGCATACGAATGTGCGTCCTCATCGGTGAGACACCCCAACAAGTGGCGTTTCGTCGGCTCCGTGTCGAGGTCGTTGATTGCCGACCATGCGTCGTTGAGGTCTCGTGACTGTTGGTGGTCCCTAGTGGGGGACCGATCCCGGCGTTCAGTAAGATCGAGATGCGCCTCGGTCCACTGTGGATACCGCGTGGCGAGGTGTCGTTGGAGTGCGGGTGAGACACTAACCCGAACACAAAACCCGTGTGCGAGTACGGCGATCGTCGCTAACGCTCGGACGCCGGTGCGGCGATCCTTGAGGCTGGTCCACGCGGCCCCATCAAGCAAGAGCGTGATGACGCGTGGGTCATTATCGAGTTCTCGATGGAGTGCGACCGGGCCCTTCGCGAGCGCTCCCAAGCCGGCGTTGACGGGACCACGCCCAGTCCCGATCGACTCGACAGTGTCGACGAGGTCAGTGTGGCGTTGCTGGTGGTACCTTGAGCGTTCCTCGGCCGTGTCGTAGGTGGTCGCGAGTGTGGTGATCGCGTGGGTGTACGCGACCGCTTCGGCGACGTCGTCGGTCCACGCGTGGTCGAGAGAGTTCCATTCAGGGTGGAGTCGCGAGCAGAGTGCGCTGCTTGTCCGCCATGAGTCGGTGGTGGAGTGGTTGTGGATTGTTGCTTCGGTGCGTGGTCGAAGTTCGGCGAGCAGGTCTGGAAGCCACTCTGTTCGCCGTGGCGTGACTCCTGAACAGACGAGTCCGTCTGTGGATTCGGCCGGCTTGTTGCTGGCGAGATGGACCCCTCGCTCAGGGGTCGCAGGCTGGCGTGTCCGCACCAGCAATCACCGTGAGTTGGCTGCGAGGTGGCGTCGTTCGGGCCGCATTACTCCGAGCCTCCATCTCGCGGACCACCATCAGCGCGCGTCTGCTCGCGAACAGCGGTGAACAGTGGTGTTGGCTCCCGCTGGGTAGGTCGAGTGGAATTGCGTGGGGTTGTGGTGTCTGGGTGGACGTGCGGCTTCGTGTGTGTGGTAACGCTCGTGACGACGATGGTCGGCGCGAGAAGGACCCAGGTCGTTGATTGGGTGCGGGTGTTCGCACAGCTCCCGATGTGGCCAGTGACGACGAGTTCACGGACGCTGCGGGTGAAGACGGTTGGATGTCCGTGGGTATCGTGACCGCACATGAGATACCCAATCTCGTAGGTGGCCTCGCCGGCTGGGCGGTACGCGTAGACGGTGATGTCGTCACCTTCGTGGAACTGGTCACCACAGACCTGACACCGCGGGTCACGTGTATCGAGTGCGATCCGGGTGAGGTGACTGCGATCGGTCTGGCGGCTGTACGAGTTATTCATCGTGCGCCCCGACGTGGTTGCTGTAGAACTCGCCGAACGCGGCCGCACACGTAGAACAGAGTGGGCCGCCAAAGGCGGCGTCATAGCCGCTTGCGGTCTGTTCACAGAGGCGACAGCTGCCTTTGTAGGTATACGACTCCGTGGTTGTCTCGCAGGGCTTAAGCCCCGCAGTTGGATTGGTTAGCATGGTTCTGTGTCGCGGCACAGAACCCGTCCCGGCTGGGTGTTGTAGCACCGCAGCCGGGGTTTCTACACTTTCTCACGAGCCGAGGGTTCGTCGCTTGGGCTCTGTACTGCCTAGTAGTGGCTTATATGTGATAAAACTAACTGTGTTTTCTATACCACACAAAATTGTACTGAACATACATCCGGTGAAACAAAGTACAGTTAAGCAAACAGTGTTTGTATGAGAAAAAGCGCAGGCTGGATGACTATCTGGGACGATCGTATCCTAGAAGCCATACGCGCCGAAGGGTCTGGCTCCCCTACCCCACTATCTGAACACAGCCACATTCATGTACAAAAGTCACACATTTCTCAAAGATTAAAGAAATTAGCAGACTACAATCTGTTAGAACACCTCGGAAATGGAGTCTACATTATTACACCAGAAGGTGAGAAATATCTTGATGGTGATCTTGATGCTACAGATTTGGCGTACAACGACCTAGATGAAGAAAGATAGTTGCTGTCAGAAGTCGGTCTAACAGAAATGAGTGGCAAATCTAGTTATTAGTCTAGTGTAAGCGATGAATGATCTGGGGCATTTGATCCGTTTTGCAATTCTGTCATAGCTGTGTGAACAGCAGCCATCTGTGGTTCACACAAAACCTGCTCCACTTGCCTGGGAAGAACCCATTTATTATCGACGTGTTCGTGGCTGAGTGTAACGCTATAGTCTGTTGTCTCACAGTAATAGTGAACCGCAAATCGTCCGTCACCTGCCGTGTTTATCCACGAGTTCGCCTTCACAATCTCAGCAATTTCCACTGTTAGGCCAGTCTCTTCACGTATCTCTCGATGAAGTCCCTCCCTTGGAGGTTCACCCCGACCGAGCCGACCCCCAGGAAGCTCCCAGTCGTGGTCTGAGCTCCGTTGTACCGTCAGCACCTCCCCGCGAGTGTTCTCGATTACGGCGCGGACACTTACTGTCGCACAGAGGAGATCATCAGTCATTAGAGGGTGTCATAGAACTCTT
>NZ_NHPJ01000010.1 GCF_002252985.1 Halorubrum halodurans
CTCGTAGCCGAACGAGCCGGCCATTCCACAGCAGGTGGTGTCGAGCGGCTCGACGCCGTAGCCGGCCCGGCGGAGCACGCCCACGGCGTGGTGGTCCTTCTTCGTCGCCTTCTGGTGGCAGTGGCCGTGGTAGGCGAGCCGCTCGCCGGGCGCGTCGAACTCGAGCCCCTCGTCGAGCCGGAGAGCGTCGACGTACTCCATCACGCCGAAGGTGGCCTCCGAGAGCGCCGCGACGTCCTCGTCGGGAACGTCGCTGGCGTCGCCGCCGAGCAGGTCGGCGTAGTCCGACTGGAGCATGACGGCGTCGGTGGGCTCGACGACGACCACGTCCCGGCCCGCCGCGACGTCGGGCGCGAGCGTCTCGACGGTGTCGCGGGCGGTCGCGCGCGACTCGTCGATGAGGCCCTTCGAGTGGGGCGGCCGGCCGCTCCCCTTCACGTCCGGGATCGACACGTGGCAGTTCGCGGCCTCGAGCACGCGGACCGCGGCCTTCCCCGCGCTCGGGCTCGTGTAGGCCGTGTACACGTCGGGGAACAACAGCACCTCGCGGTCGGCCGCTTCGGGGGAAACGCCCGCGCCGCCGCGGGCCTCGAACCAGTCGAGCAGGCTCTCCGAGCGGAACGTCGGGAGGTCGCGCTCGCTCGCGATCCCGAGGGTCTTCTCGAGGAGGAGCCCCGCGCCGGGGACTTTTCCGGGGAGGTTCGAGAGCGGGGCGAACCGGGAGCCGAGCGGCGCGAGGTCCTCGAACTTCCCGAGCAGCCGGGTCCGGAGGTCGGTGCCGTGTTCCTCGTGGTGGGCGTGTTCGACCTCGGCTTTCAGCTTCGCCATGTCGACGCCGCTCGGACAGTCGACCTTACAGCCCTTACAGCCGACACAGAGGTCCATCACCTCGGTCACGAACTCGTCCTCGGTCGGGTCGTCGGGGAGTTCTCCGTTCATCGCGCCGCGGAGCATGTTCGCCCGGCCCCGCGTCGACTGGATCTCCTCCTCGGCGGCCCGGAACGTCGGACACATCACGCCGCCCGTCGTCTCCTGTGGTCCCCGGCAGCCGCCGCAGCCGTGACAGAGCTCGACCATCCCCTGCATCCCGTTCTCGTTGTCCCACTGCATCGCGGCGTCGAAGCCGGCGTCGAACTCGTAGTCGGGGTCGAACCGGAGGTTCTCGCTCATGTCGAAGTCCCCGCAGACGTTGCCGGGGTTGAGGAGCCAGCCGGGGTCGAAGGCGGTCTTCAACTCGCGGAACGTCTCCCAGAGGTCGTCGCCGTACAGCTTTCGGTTCCACTGGGTCCGCGCGTGCCCGTCGCCGTGTTCGCCGGAGACGGACCCGCCGAGCCGGACGACCGCGTCGGTCACGCGGTCGGCGACCTCGACCATCGTCTCCACCTCGTCGACCTGTTTCGTGTCGATCAGCGGCCGGACGTGGAGCACGCCGGGACCGGCGTGCGCGTAGAACGTCGCGAACGTCCCCGTGTCCTCGAGGATCTCCTGGAACTCCCGCGTGTACTCTGGGAGGTGTTCCGGCGGGATCGCACAGTCCTCGATGAAGGAGATGTGCTTGGCGTCGGAGGTCCGCGACAGCAGGATCGGGAGCCCCGACTTGCGCATCTTCCAGAAGCGGGCGCGCTCGTCGGGGTCGTGCGCCTCCATGGCCGCCAGCGCCCGGCGGGGTTGGGCGGTCGTCTCCGCGGCGCCGGGGCTCGGGTCGGCGACGGTCTCCGCGCCGTCGACGCGGTCGGCGACCAGATCCGCGACCTTCCGCCGGCCCGCCTCGTCGCTCTCGGCGTAGAACTCGACGAGGAGGACCGAGTCGGTCCCGTCGGGCAGCATCCCGACGACCTCCGCGAACTCGGGCGTGTCGGCGGCGAGTTCGAGCAGCACGTCGTCCATCACCTCGACCGCCGCGGGGTCGTGCTCGAGGATCGGCGCGACGTCCTCCATCGCGTCCAGCAGGTCGCCATAGGTGAGAAGCGCCACCGCCTTCGTCTCCGGGATCTCGACGAGCGAGACGGTCGCCTCCGTCACCGTCGCGAGCGTCCCCTCGCTGCCCGCCATGAGTCGGCCGAGATTGACGACGCCCGCCTCGCCGTACTCGCCGCGGTGCTCCGCGAGCAGCCGGTCGAGGTTGTAGCCGGAGACGTTGCGTTTCATCGCCGGGAACCGGTCGTCTATCTCGTCGGCCTCCTCGTCCAGGATCCGGACGATCTCCGCGTGGATCCGGGGGAGGAGGTCGTCGCTCTCGGGGTCGGCGGACGCCCGGAGGTCGTCGACGCGCTCCTCGCCGAGGGTGGCGACGGTCCCGTCCGCGAGCACGACCTCGAGCTCCTCGACGTAGTGGTCCGTCTTGCCGTACTTCAGCGAGTGGGAGCCGGTGGAGTTGTTGCCGATCGCGCCGCCGACCGCGGACTTGTCGCGCCAGGCGGGATCGGGCGCGAACTTCAGGCCGTGCGGCTCGACGGCCGCGTTGAGGTCGCCGACGTACGCGCCGGCCTCCACGCGGGCGGTCTCCGCCTCGGGGTCGGCGTCGATCACGGAGTCCATCGCCTTCGAGAAGTCGAGGACCACCGCCTCGTTCACGGTCTGGCCGGCGAGCGAGGTGCCGCCGCCGCGCGGCAACACCGGAACCCCCTCCTCGAAACAGTACTCCTGGACCGCGGCCACGTCCGCCGTCGACTCCGGGAAGACGACGCCGATCGGCGTCACCTCGTACGCCGAGGCGTCGGTCGCGTACAGCCGGCGCGAGTAGTCGTCGAACCGCACGTCTCCCTCCACGCGTCGGTCGAGCGCGTCGACGAGGTCGGGCCGTTCGACCCCTCCGCCGGTGTACTCGAAGTCCCCTCCCTCCCGCGGATCGCGGTCCGACCCGCTCGAGTGTGTTGCCATGCGATTCACTCTCGCTCGGATCGACAAAAGTCCCTCGGGGTTGCCGGGTTCCTCTTCGGGTCGCCGGCGGCGGGTTCGGCCGATCTCGTTCCCGCGCCGGGTTCCCTCGCCCGGTCGATCGAACCGCCGACACCGGTGGTTTCATTCGCGCGCTCGCGGATCGTCCGGACACGATGGTCCTCGGAGGCCTCCTTCCGGACACCGCGGCCGTGAACGTCCTCGTGGTCGTGGCCGCGAGCGGGCTGATCTGGATCGGCAGCGGGTGGCTCGAGGAGGCCGCGGAGGGACTCTCGACGCACTACGGGCTCCCGCCGGTCGTCCAGGGAACCGTCGTCGTCGCGGTCGGCTCGAGCTTCCCCGAGTTCGCGAGCGTGGTCGTCACCGCGCTCGCCGGCGTCTTCGACATGGGGGTCGGGGCGATCGTCGGCTCCGCCATCTTCAACATCCTCGTCGTTCCGGCGCTCTCGGGGCTCGCGACCGCCGACGACCTGGACTCGAGCCGGACGATCGTGTACAAGGAGGCGCAGTTCTACATGCTCGCGGTCTCCGTCCTCGTCATCACGTTCGCGCTCGCGGTCATCTACGAGCCGGTCGCGACCGGCGCGGGGGGCGTCCTGTCGGGCTCGATCACCCGCCCGCTCGCGGTGGTCCCGCTGTTCGTCTACGGTCTCTACCTGTTCATCCAGTGGCAGGACACCGGCGACTACGAGGCCGAGACGGGGGCCGACGTCGCCGTCGCCCGCGAGTGGGGCAGGCTCGCCGCCGGGCTGCTCGTCATCCTCGCCAGCGTCGAGGCGATGGTGTCGTCGATCGAGTCGCTCGGGCACGCGTTCGGGATCCCCGAGTTCCTCGCCGGCATGACGATCGTCGCGGCGGCGACGAGCCTCCCGGACACGCTCGTCAGCGTGCGGTCCGCCCGCGACGACAACAGCGCGACGAGCCTCGGGAACGTCCTCGGGTCGAACACCTTCGACCTGCTCGTGGTCATCCCCGTCGGCGTCCTCATCGTGGGCGCGGTCCCGGTGAACTTCTCGACCGCCGTGCCGATGTTCGCCGTCCTCACGCTCGCGACGGTCCTGCTGTTCGGGACGCTCAGAACCGGCCTGGCCCTGACGAGCGTCGAGTCGTACGCGCTGCTCGTCGCGTACCTGCTCTTCATCGCGTGGGTGGTCGCCGAGACGGCCGGCGTGACGCGGGTCCTCCCGGCGTGACCGGGCGACCGTCGGCTCGGGATCGGCGGGGCGAGCGACGCCGGCGTCAGACGGACGTCGTCCGACAACGAACGCTTAATAGGCGCGCTCGTGACCGTATCTGACATGAACGCTGCTCCCGAGGAGATCACGTCGCTCGTCGGCAGAGAGGTGTACTCGAACAACGGCGTCTTCGTCGGCGAGGTGGAGGACGTCCGCCTCGATCTCGACACCCAGTCGGTGACCGGGCTGGCGCTGGCCGAGCTCAACGGCGAGCTGTTCGCCGGCCGCGTCGACGGAAACACCGGCGTGATCGTCCCCTACCGGTGGGTCCGGGCGGTCGGCGACGTCGTGCTCGTCAACGACGTCATCGAGCGGCTCGAGACGGACACCGACGAGTCGAACGTCGAGACGGAGCAGCAGGCCACCTAGACCCGGCGCGAGCCGGTCCTCCGCGACCCCGCTCAGAACGGAAGCGCGTCCCGGATCCCGCCGAGGATCCCTCTCCCGCCCCGCCGCGCCTCGTCGAAGACGGGGTAGAGCGCGTCGAGCAGCTCCGTTTCGTTCTCGAACTCCGACTGGGGGGTCTCCTCCAAGGCCGTCGCCAGCTCGATCGTCCGCCCCTTCGAGTCGTAGGGGATCTCCGGGTGATCGAGCGCGCGGACTATCTCCCCGCTCGTCGCGGGAAACGAGAGGGTCGACTCCTCCAGCCGGGCGTCGAGCGCGGCGATGCCGAACTCGATCGCCTCCGGTTCCGCGGAGTCGCCGCCGCCTGGTGGACGTGCTGCCATCGACCGCTCGTAGCCGCTCGGCCGTCTTTAAACTCGGGTTTGCGCGACGGAGGCGAGCCTCACTCCGGCAGCGACTCCGCGGGCGGGGCCGCGTCGAGGACGACCAGCTCGATCCCGTCACCGGCGCGGTCGAAGGCGGCGACGCAGTCGTCGTCGTACGGCGGCACCGAGACGAGGACGACCGCGGCGAGGTCGTCGGTCCTCGCGAGCCGGAGCCGTCCCGTCGGGTGCGAGAGGAACCGTGCGCCGCCCCGATCCGCCGGGATCCCGAGGTCGACGCCGAACACCGCATTCACCGACCCGCCGACGCCCTCGACGGTGAAGTGCGTCAACACGGGCGTCTCGGGGTCCAGCCCGAGATCCACGTCGAACTCCCCCGCACGCGTGGCCGACAGCCGAAGGCTCACCGCCGTCGGGTCGCGCTCGGCGGCGCGGTCGAGAAGCACCGTCAGCAGGTCGCGGGTGACGTGGATCACGGCCCGGTCAGATCCCGAGCGCGTCCCGGAGCGTCCGCGCGTAGAGTCCGGGCGCCTTCCGTCTGGACCCCTCGAGCGCGTCCTCGACCGCCGCGGCGGCGTTCTCGTGGACGCCGACGCCGTGGCCGACGAGGACGCGGTCGGGGTCGAGCCCGGAGAGGACCGTCCGCGGCGGCGTCAGCCGGAGCATCGGGTGGACGCCGAGCCGCTCGCGGTCCCCCCGGAAGTACGACGCCGACCCGAGCGACTCGGGCACCACGAGCGTCTCGCCGTCGAAGAGGCCGACCTCCTGCCACGGCGGGACCGCGGAGTCGCGGATCCGGATCGACTCGAAGCCGGAGTCGGCCAGGCGACGGCCGAAGCGGCGAACCGGGACGTCGACGTCGTCCACGACGCCCGTCATCCACTCGGGCACGTGGACGGGCACGTCGTGGCGGGCCGCGACCGTCGCGGCGTCGCGCTCGTGCCGGTCGAGACCGACGACGACGCCGGCGACCGACCCGAACTCCGCGAGGAGGTCGTCGACGCCGGGCGCGTCGACCGGGTCGATCACCCACACGTCGTCGTCGCCGTCCTCGTTCGGCACCGCGAGCGCGTGGCTCGCGCGCTCCATCGTCTCGCCGGGGTACGCGATCCACCCCACGCCGCGGTCGAAGCGGTCGATCTCGTGGAGCTCCGCCTCGCCGTCCTCCTTCATCGTCATGGGATCCCTTCGGGCGGGAGCCATTTCAACCCGTCTCCGCGGGTCCGACGGTGGCGCGGACGTTCGACGGTCGCGCGGATCCGACACGCATACGGACCGACGGGAACGAGCGACGCCCATGTCCCCGGACACCGACGTCACCGTCGCCGGACGGGAGATCGATCCCGTCCGCGGCGGCCTGTTGTTCCTCGTCGTCGGACTGGCGATAGCCGGCTACGGCGGGTACGACTACCTCCAGCAGCAGCAAGCGATCGAGACCGCGGAGCCCGTCGAGGCGGCCGTCCTCGAGACCGATCTCGACTCCACGAGCTCGGCGTCGAGCCCGGACGTGGACTACTACCCGTTCGTCCGCTACGAGTACGCGTACCGCGGAGAGAGATACACGGCGACCGGCGTGTATCCGGCGTCGGTTCGGCGGTCCTACGACACCCGGTCGGCCGCGGCGGACGTGATCGACGAGTACGAGACCGGCGAGACGGTCACGGCGTACGTGACGCCCGACGCGCCCGGCGACGCGTTCCTCAGGAAGCAGCGATCGAACGCCCCGTTCCTCGCGATCGGGATCGGCGCGGTCATCGCGTTGACGGGCGGGCGGTCCGCGTTGCGGGATCGGGCCTGAGCGGCCCCTCCGGACCTCGCTCGCCCTCCCCGACCCGCCTCACTCCTCGGGCCACTTGATCGAACAGCCCCGCGACGGCCGGTCCGGATGTGGGACCGCCTCGCCGGCGAGGACCGCGTCGACCGCGTCGCGGACGTAGAACTCGGTCGGCTCGTCGTCAGGGTTCAACGCGTCGTCGAGCCGGCCGTGATACGCGAGCCGCCACTCGCCGTCGTCGTGACCGAGGAGGAACGGATCGGGCGTACACGCCGCGCCGTACGCCGCCGCGACCTCGCCCGTCTCGTCCCGGAGGTACGCGTCGTAGGCGATCGTGCCGTCCGCGACCCGCTCGCGCATGGCGTCGAAGGAGTCGTCGGGGTACTCCTCGGCGTCGTTCGGGTTGATCCCGACCACCGCCAGGTCGTCGTACTCGGCGGCCAGGTCGTTGAGCAGCCCGAACTTCGCCTTCGCGTACGGGCAGTGGTTACAGGTGAACACCACGAGCAGCGCGTCGACGTCGAAGTCGTCGAGCGCGTGGGTCTCGCCGTCGGTTCCGGGCAGCTCGAAGTCGGGTGCGGCGTCGCCGCGTTCGAGCTCCGAGTCGGATTCCATCGCGACCATGCCCGACGCTAGCGTCGCCGGATCCAAAGCCGTTCCGGGCGGACCGCCCCCGCCGACGACGGGCGGGCTAGTGGAGCCCGATCGCGGCGATCCGGACCGCGGCCGAGACGACGAGCCAGCCGACCGCGCACGCGACGAGGAGACCGAGGAGGAGCGACGCGGCGTGGATCCCGCCCGCCAGTGTCGAGAGGACTCCGCCGTCGACGCCGACCGGGAGGCCGGCGAGGTCGGCCGCGAGCCGCGGACCGCGCCGCCGGCCGATCGAGCCGAGACGGAGCCCGACGACGGCGACGGCTCCGGCCGGGGCGGCGATGGAGAGGGTTCGCGCCCAGCGTTTCGGCGTTCCGGCCGACCCGCGCGCCCCGTGGTTCGGATCGGTCCCGCCCCGGCGTCGATCGGTCGGCCGGCGGCCGGACCGCCGGCGGTCGGGCGGGCGCAGTCGAGCGACCGGCCGACGCTCGTCGGTCCCGACGCGGGGGCCATCCTGCCGGTGCCGCCGTCTCGGGGGGTCCGCTCCGGACGACATGCGACCGATGGCCCCGGCATCGCATATGAACGTGCGGCGCGAGACCGTCTCCGAGCCGACGGACACCGCCCGGACCGAGTCCGCCGATCCGCCGTTCGAGGCGCGGGGCGGAGCCGATAAGTGGCCGCCGCCTCGACGGCGGGTATGCTCGACCCCGGCGCGGAAGCCCCGACGTTCACGCTCGAGAACCAGCACGGCGATCCGGTCTCGCTCGACGATCCCGACGCCGCCCACACGGTCGTCTACTTCTATCCCCGTGCGGACACCCCCGGCTGTACGACCGAGGCGTGCGGCTTCCGCGACGCGTGGGACGCCTTCGAGGCGGCCGACGTCGCCGTGCTCGGGATCAGCGACGACCCCGTCGAGGACCTCGCCGACTTCGCGGCGGACCACGACCTCCCCTTCGACCTCCTCTCCGATCCCGACGGCGAGGTCGCGAGCGCGTACGACTCCTACGGCGAAAAGCAGCTGTTCGGGGACGTCTTCGACGGCGTCTTCCGGAACACGTACGTCGTGGACGCCGCGGGGACGGTCGTGCTCGCGTACGAGGGTGTCTCCCCCGAGGGCCACGCCGATCGGATCCTCGAGGACGTCGCGGCGCTGGAGGGCTGATCGGGCACCTCCGACCCGCGGCTCCGGCGGCCCCGCTCAGAAGAACCCGCCCACCCGCGAGACGAGCTTCGGAACCTCCTCGGCGATCGCGTGTCGTTTGACCAGGCCGAAGCCGCCGAGAATGGTGACGAAGCCGGCGACGGTCGTGACGGTCACCGGCTCCGCGAGGAGGACCGCGCCGGCGACCGTCGCCACCACGGGAACGACGTACGAGACGAGGTTGATCTCGAACGCCCCGAGCCGGGCGAGAAGCGTGAAGTAGATGCTGTACGCCACCGCCGAGGACAGCACGCCGAGAAAGCCGAGCGCGACGAGCGCCGGGAGCTCGGTCGCGGGGAGCCGCTGTCCCTCGCCGAGCCCGAGGCTGAACCCGTGCATCAACAGCCCGCCGAACAGCATCGCCCAGCCGGTGAGCGCGACGCTCGAGAACGTCGTCTCCACGACCCGGAGTCCGACGCTGCTGAAGGAGACGGAGACCACGCCGACGAAGATCAGCGCGACACCGATCGTCACGCCGCCGGTCAGGTTCGCCGGGTCCGGTTGGGCGACGAGGCCGACGCCGACGAACGCGAGGACGACGCCGAGGCTCCCCCGCGCGTCGAGGCTCGACTCCCCGATCCACAGCGACGCGACCGCCGCGGTGACGATGGGGACGAGGCTGTAGGTGATCGAGGCGATCCCGCTCGTCGTGTACTGCTGGCCGGTGAACAGGAGCGAGTTGTTGACGGCCACGTTGAACCCGCCGCTGAGTCCGATCGCGGCGAGGTCGCCGCGGGTCCGCGGGAGCGGGCTCGACTCGGTGAGCAGGACGTAGGTGACGAGCACCAGCGCGGCGATGTCGAACCGGTAGGCCGCGTACAACACGGGCGGGTAGTACGCCAGCCCCACCTCGATGGCGACGAACGAGCCGCCCCAGAGGGTTGCGAGGAGGAAGAACAGGAGGACGTCGCGATACCTGGACACGCCGAAGGGGACGGCGGCCTCCCGTATATCGGTGTTCGTTCCGGTCAGCCAGCGGGGGGATCGGCCTCGGCGGCTCGCGTCGAACGGACGCGAACGAGCCGGCTCGCCGCGAACGGGGACGAGGGCAGGTGACGACGAACCACGGAAGAAACGGCGTGGCGACGAACCACGGAAGAAACGGTATGACGGCGAACCACGGGAGGGTCGTCCTCGACGACGCCGGTGCGTCGCCGAGCGACCCGGACGAGCCCGAGCGACTGGACCCGTCAGCTCTCGATCTCGATCTCGGTGCCGGTCGCCGCGGCCTCGAAGGCGATCGGGAGCCGGACGGTGAGAACCCCGTTCTCGTACTCGGCTTCGATCTCTCCGTCCTGGATAGTCTTCGGGAACCGGAACCGACGGTGGTACGTCCGGCGCGTGCCGCGGAACTCGTCCTCGTGCTCGCCGGCGACGTTCAACGTTCCGTCGTCCCACGAGACGGTGAGCTCCTCGGGATCGAAGCCGGGGAGCTCCACCGTGAGGACGAACTCGTCGTCCCGTTCGTACAGTTGGTAGTCGTCGCCACCGCGCTCGAAGAGTCTGCTCGGCATGTCCATGCCTCCGGTCCACGTGCTGGCTGGTCGTGGAAGAGCCATGTGTACCACCTCGAATCCGTTCGGTAGTATGGTCGCGGTTCAATAAAAATCTGACGAACCATGGGATGAATTAACGATCCCCGTCGGGACGAGAACGACCCCCTCCGGCCACCCGACGGCCGAACTCGACCGGTTCGAGAGGTTATTTAACCGGTTCCACCGTGGGCAACACGCATGGAGCCAGACCTCGATCGGTTCAGGTCACGTCGTTCGACCGTCTACGGACAGGGCGGCGTCGTCGCCACGAGCCAGCCGCTCGCGAGCGAGGCGGGCGTCGGCGTCCTGCGGGACGGCGGCAACGCCTTCGACGCCGCGGTGGCGACGGCGGCCGCGCTCAACGTCGTGGAGCCGACCTCGACCGGGCTCGGCGGGGACGTGTTCGCGCTGTACCGGACGGCCGACGGCGACGTCGGCGCGATGCGCGCCTGCGGCGGCGCACCGGCGGACGCGACGATCGGGAACGTCCGGGAGGCGATCGCCGCCGACGCGGACGGCGACGTCGACGACCCGGCCGACGCCGAGATGCCGGCGACCGGGGCGCACACGGTCACCGTCCCCGGAACCGCCCGCGGCTGGGAGGCGACCGCCGAGCGGCTCGGGACGATGGACCTCGGCGAGCTGCTCCGGCCCGCGATCCGGCTGGCGACGGAGGGGTATCCCGTCTCGGAGGTCGTCGCCGCCCAGTGGGAACACGGCGAGGAGCTCTTCGAGACCGACCACGCCCGCGAGGCGTTCCTCTTCGACGGGGCGTCGCCGTCGGTCGGCCAGCGCGTGACGCTCCCGAGGCTCGGGAAGTCCATGGAACGGATCGCGGCGGAGGGCGCCGACGTGGTCTACGAGGGCGAGATCGCGGAGGCGATCGCGGGCGAGGTCCGGTCGCACGGCGGGTTCATGACCGTCGACGACCTCGCGGACTTCGAGGTCGAGTGGCCCGAGCCGGTGTCGACCACCTACAACGGCGCGGAGGTGTACGAGCTGCCGCCGAACAACCAGGGGCTCATCGCGCTCGAGGCGCTCAACGTCGCCGAGGAGCTGGGCGCGGGCGAACACGAGTACGACTCCGCGGAGCGCGTCCACTACTTCTCGGAGGCGCTGAAGGTCGCCTTCCACGACGGCCACCGCTACATCACCGACCCCGAGTACGAGGACCACCCGCCGCTGGCGTCGAAGGCGTGGGCGAGGAGACGCGCCGCGGCGGTCGGCGAGACGGCGAACCACGACGTGAGCTTCGGCGTCCCCGACGCGAACGCCGAGGACGCCGACACCGTCCTCCTCACCGTCGCCGACGACGCGGGGAACGTGGTCTCGTACATCAACTCGCGGTTCGCCGGGTTCGGCTCCGGGCTCGTCGCCGGCGACACCGGGATCGCCCTCCAGAACCGCGGGTCGTCGTTCTCGCTCGACCCCGAGCACCCGAACAGCCTCGAGCCCGGCAAGCGGCCGTTCCACACCCTCATTCCGGGGCTCGTCCGGTTCGACGAGGACGATTGGGCCGCCTTCGGCGTGATGGGCGGGTACATGCAGCCGCAGGGACACGTCCAGACGATCGCGAACGTCGTCGACTACGGGATGCCGCTCCAGCGCGCGCTCGACGAGCCGCGGTGGCGGTACCGCGAGGACGGGACGCTCGCGCTGGAGCCGCACTTCGACGACGACGTCGCGGCGAAACTCGTCCGGAAGGGCCACGACGTGCGGACGCTCTCGCCGGGAACGTTCGGCGGCGCGCAGATCGCCCGGAACGAGGACGGCGTCCTCTCGGCGGCGACGGAGCCGCGCAAGGACGGGAACGCACAGGGGTATTGAGACCTCAGTCGCCGCCGGCCGCCCGCGCCCGTCGCCTGGCGTCCTCGGGCGAGCGCCCCTCCCGGAGGAGCGCGTCGACGAACAGCTCGCCCGCCTTGTACGACGAGCGGACCATGGGTCCGGACGCACAGTAGAGGAAGTCGAACTCCGTCTCGGCCACCTCGCGCCACGTCTCGAAGACGTCCGGGTGGACGTACTCGAAGACGTCGAGGTGCGAGCGCGACGGCTGGAGGTACTGGCCGAAGGTGACGACGTCGACGCCGACCTCCCGGAGGTCGCCGAGCGTCCGGTACACCTCGTGGTCGTACTCGCCGACGCCGAGCATGAGGCTGGTCTTGGTGTGGACGTCGGACTCGCGGTCGACCCGGTCGAGCACGGCGAGCGACTGCTCGTAGGTCGCGCGGCGGTCGCGCACGGGCCACTGGAGCCGTTCGACCGTCTCCACGTTGTGGGCGATCACGTCGGGACCGGCGTCGAGTATCCGGTCGACGGCCGCGGGATCGCCGCCGAAGTCGGGGATCAGCGTCTCGACGAGGATCTCGGGGTCGCGCCGCTTGATCGCGCGGATCGTCTCGGCGAAGTGTGCGGAGCCGCCGTCCGCGAGGTCGTCGCGGTCGACGGAGGTGAGGACGACGTACTCCAAGCCGATCTCCGCGACCGCGTCCGCGACGTTCTCGGGCTCGTCCGGGTCGAGCGGCTCCATCCCGCCGGTCTCGACGTCACAGAAGTTACACCCGCGCGAGCAGCGGTCGCCCATGAGCATGAACGTCGCCGTCCCCGGCCCGTCCCGGCCGCCCTCGGCGGCGTCCGCCGCCTCGTCGTTCGGGAGCGCGTTCGCGCTCCCCGACCAGCACTCGCCCATGTTCGGGCAGTTGGCCTCCTCACAGACGGTGTGGAGGTCGCGGTCGCGGAGGCTCGCTTTGATCTCCGTGAACCGGCTCCCCGAGGGCGGACGCGACTTCAGCCAGTCCGGTTTCCGCCGGCCGCGTTGCATGCCCGTTCCTCGGGGCGGCGGGAGCAAAAGCGTGCGGGTCGATCGGCTCGTCGACGGCGCCGATCGTCGACGGCGCCGGTCCGTCCAGCGCCGCCGACGGGAGAACCTATATGCGACCCCTCCGCCGTGAGAACGTATGGAGGATCCCCCGGCGCGTTCGACCCAGGCGTTCGAGACGGAAGCGATCCACGCCGGCGAGGAGCCGAACCTCGACCCCGGCGGCACCGGCGACCTCGTGTCGCCGATCCACCTGTCGTCGACGTTCGCGATGGACGAGGCCGGCGACCCGAGCCACGGCTACAAGTACTCGCGGCTGGGAAACCCGACCCGCGAGGCCCTCGACCGCCGCGTGGCGACGTTGAGCGACGCGGCCCACGCGATGACGTTCGGCTCCGGCATGGCCGCCATCGCGACGACGTGTCTCACCGTGCTCGAGTCGGGCGACCACGTCGTCGCGTTCGACGGGATCTACGGCGGGACGAAGGTGCTCTTCGACGACTACCTCGCCGAGCACTTCGACGTGAGCGTCGAGTACGTCGACGCGACCGACGTCGACGCCGTCGCCGACGCGGTCACTCCCGAGACTGCCCTCTGCTGGATGGAGTCGCCGACCAACCCGCTCTTGAAGCTGTGTGACGTCGAGGCCATCGGCGAGATCGCCGACCGGCACGACGCCGTCCTCGCCGTGGACAACACCTTCGCGACGCCGTACTTCCAGCACCCGCTGGCGCTGGGCGCGGACGTCTCGGTCTACAGCACGACCAAGTACCTCAACGGCCACACCGACTCGATCGGCGGCGCGGTCGTGACGAACGACGACGGCCTCGCCGACGGGATCCGGTTCGTCCAGGAGTACGCGCTCGGCGCGATGCTCGCTCCGTTCGACTGTTACCTCGTGCTCCGCGGGAGCAAGACCCTGCCGCTCCGGATGCGCCAACACGAGGCGAACGCGACGCGCGTCGCGAACTACCTGACGGACCACGAGAAGGTCACCGCGGTCCACTACCCCGGTCTCGAGAGCCATCCCCAACACGACCTCGCCACGCGACAGATGGACGGCTTCGGCGGCGTCGTGTCGTTCGAGATCGACGGCGGGGGCGCCGAGGCGAGGGCGTTCGCGGAGTCGCTCGACCTGTTCACCCTGGCCGTCAGCCTCGGCAGCGTCGAGTCGTTGATCGAGCACCCGGCGAGCATGTCGGCGTCGTACGTGCCCGAGGCCGAGCGGCTGGCGTCCGGCATCACGGACTCGCTGATCCGAGCGCCCGTCGGGGTCGAGAGCGCGGACGACCTCATCGCCGACCTGGAGGCGGGGCTACGACACCTCTGAGTCGGCTCCGCGGGACCGGCCGGCGGCACCCGGACTCACACGAGGTCGGCGGCGGCGACGACCGTCGCGAACTCGCCGGCGAGGTGCGCGAGCGCGACCCGATGGGAGGTCTCCGGGTCGATCCGCTCCCCGTCGGGGGTCTCGCGCTCGTGGGTCGCGGTCGCGTCGGCGACGAGGTACACGTCGTAGCCGCGGTTCTCCGCCATCCGGACGGTCGTCGAGACGCAGTGGTCGGTGGTGAGCCCGCAGACGACGAGGGCGTCGTGATCGCGCTCCGTCAACCATCGGTCGAGGTCGGTCCCGAGGAACGCGCCGTTGACCGACTTCACGAAGGTCGCCTCCCCGTCGGCCGGCGCGGTCTCGGCCTTCCAGGCGAACCCCGGCGCGTCGCCCCGGAGCGGCGACTCCGGCTCGGTCGAGTCGTGTCGCACGTGCGCGATCGGGCGGTCGGCGGCGCGCCAGCGCGCGAGGAGGTCGGCGGCGACCGCCTCCGCGTCCGGATTGTTGCGCTCGCCCCACCCCGGCTCGTCGAAGCCGGTCTGGAAGTCGACGAGCAGCAGGACGGCGTCGTCGGGAAGCGACGAATCGTCGGAGGGGCCGGGATCAGTCATCGCCGACCCCCAGGACGGTCGGCGCCGATCCGCCCTGGCCGCCGGCGTCGTCGGCGTCCGCGAATCGCCGCCACGCGCCGCGTTCGAGCAGCGCCTCCGGGGCCTTCGGGTGGTCGCGGGTCGGCTCCAGCGGGCACTCGTCGGGGCTCTCCGCGTCGTCCTCGCGGAACAGGTACTGTCTCCACTCGCGGTCGCCCTCCGCGCCCCAGTCGCCGAGGTCGGCGTGCGGGCAGACGCCGTCGTACGCCTCCATCCGGGAGCGGATCGTCTCGCGGGCGCGCTCGCCGGCCTCGGTGTCCGCCGTGATCCCCTCGAACACCGCCCGCGGCTGGAAGGTGATCTCCAGGCCGATCGGCGAGTAGCGGCTCATCCGCTCGTCGTAGAAGGGGGCCCGCGAGGTGGGGAACAGCGGCTCGCCGCCGAAACAGAACTCCCAGTAGGGATCGTCGGGGTCGGTCGGGATCTCCTCGGGCCAGGGCTCCGGGTCGTGGACGTGGAGGAACTCGAGGACGTGCCAGAGCGCCTCGTGGTAGTCGGCCTCGGTCGCGTCCTCGCCGAAGGGGGCGAAGAAGACCGCGAGCGGCGCGCGCTCGGCGTGGTCCGGATACGTCTCCAGGTACTCCAGGAGGAGGTCGCGAAGCCGGAGGAGCGCGGCGGGGTCGCTCGTGGATCCACACGCCCCGTACAACAGGTCCCCCTCGCGTTCGACCTCGATCCCGAAGTAACACGGGAACGGCGACCCGTCGCGCTCGCCGAGCATCGACTCGCGGAACGTGCGGTAGTGGTCCGCGAGCCAGCCGGGTGCGTCCTCGAGCCGACCGTGGAGCGTCTCCTGGTCCAACAGCACGCCCTCGGTTCCGGGCTCGTTCATGGGTTCGCTCCGTGGGCCACCGGCTTTTGACTTTCGGCGAGATCCGCGCCGTGAGAGCGTCGCTACGGCGACGATCGATTCGAGCCGCGCGGCGACCGGAGCCTCGACGCGTCGGCACGCACGGCCCGCCGGGGCGTTTATCCCGCCGGCCGCGAGTGACGACGTATGCTCATGACGCCGGGACCGACCGCGGTCCCAGAGCCCGTCCGCGAGTCGATGAGCCGCGAGCTGATCAACCCCGACGTCGACCCCGCGTTCCGGGACGTCTACGCCCGTCTCGTCGACCGGTTGGAGACGGTGTACGGGGTCGGGGACGTCGACTCGCACGACGTCGTCGTCCCCGGCGGCGAGGGGATCCTCGGGCTGGAGGCCGCGATCGCCTCGCTCGTCGAGCCCGGCACCGAGGTGCTGTGCCTGTCCAACGGGCTCTACGGCGACGGCTTCGCCGACTTCGTCGAGTCCTACGGCGGCGAGGCGACCCCTGTCGACGCCGCCTACGACGAGCCGCTCCCGCTCGACGCCCTCGACGACGCGCTCGCGAGCGACGACGCCGACTTCGACGTCGCGACGATGGTCCACTGCGAGACGCCCACCGGAACCCTCAACGACCTCGAGGCCGCGCTCGATCTGCTGGAATCGGCGGCCGGGGAGACGCTCACCGTCGTCGACGCCGTCTCCTCGCTCGGCGGGACGCCGGTGCCGACCGAGCGGATCGACGTCTGTCTGGGCGCCTCCCAGAAGTGTTTCAGCGCGCCGCCGGGGCTCACCACCGCCGCGATCAGCGACCGCGCGTGGGCGGCGATGGCGGACCGCGAGCCCCACTCGCTGTACACGAACTTCCTCCCGTGGCGCGACACGGACGAGGGGTTCCCGTACACCCACCTCACGACGAACGTCGTGGCGCTCGAGGAGGCGCTCGCGCTCCTGCTCGAGGAGGGCCTCGACGACGCCTACGCCCGCCACGAGGCGGCCGCGGCGCGGTGTCGCGAGCGCGGCGCGGCGATCGGCCTGGAGCCGTTCGGCGACCCCGAGCGCGCGTCGCCGACCGTGACGGCGTTCGAGGTCCCCGGTCGGGCCGAGGCGCTCCAGAACCGGCTCCACGAGGAACACGACGTGCTCGTCGCGACCGGCCTCGGCGACCTCGCCGACGACGTGGTACGCGTCGGCCACATGGGCCACGCCGCGCGCGTCGATCGCGTCGACGAGACGATGGACGCGCTCGAGGCGGCGTTGTGACGGGAGAGGTGGGCGCGATCGTCGCGTTCGCCGGCGCGACCGACCGCTACCGCCGCGCCCACTCCAGCATCCGGCCGTAGAAGGGGTCGGAGCCGAGCGCCGTCGCGTCGCCGACGAGCGTCAACTGCTTCTTCGCGCGGGTGAGCGCGACGTTCACCCGGCGGTGGTCCTCGAAGATCGGCCCGTCGAGGTCGCCGGTCGCGACGAACGAGACCACGACCACCTCCTTCGAGGAGCCCTGGAACCGGTCGACGGTGTCGACGGTCACGTCGGTCCGGCGGCCGATCTCCGCGACCTGCGCGCGGAACGGCGCGATGACGCCGACGTCGTCGGGGTCGACGCCGGCCGCGAGGTAGGCGTCGACGATCCCCGCGACCCGCTCGGCCTCCCGGACGTTGCGGTTGCCGTCGCGCTCGCCGTCGGGGTCGACGAAGCCGACGCCGCCGGTCAGTTCGGGCGCGAGCACGTCGGGGTCGACGCCCAGGTCCGCCAGCCGCTGGCCGGCCACCTCGGACGTGGCGGGCCGGAGCGCGCCGTCGTAGAACTCGGCGGAGGCGAACGCCTGGATCCGCTGGCTCATCCGGTACTGGCGGTCGAGCATCACGCTCGCGTCGGGGTACGCCTCGATGAGGCGCTGGAACAGCGAGGTCTTCAGGTCGTTCTCCGCCCGGACCACGGGGGGAAGCTGCTCGTGGTCGCCGACGAGCACGAACCGGTCCGCGAGCGTGATCGCGGCGTGGGTGCTCGGCTCCGTGAGCTGGGAGGCCTCGTCGACGAGCGCCACGTCGAACTCGCACTCGCGCATGACGCGGGAGCCGCAGGCGGCGGTCGTGGCCGCGACGACCGGCGCGTCCCGCAGCTCCGCGGCCTTCTCGTTCGGGTCGCCGCGCTCGACCAGCCGCACGTCCCGCATGTCTGCGCGGACGCCGGTCTCGGTGCCGACCCGCAGGACGTCGTCGAACCCCTGCTCGCGCAGCGCCTCCAGGGCGTTGTCGACGGCGCGGTTCGTGAACGCCGCGAGCAGCACGCGGTTCCCCGCCGCGACGAGCGCCCGGATCGTCCGCGCGATGGTGTAGGTCTTCCCGGTCCCCGGCGGGCCGTGGATCAGCGCGCAGTCCTCGGCGTCGACGGCGAGCGAGACGGCCGCGTTCTGGGCCGCGTTGTTGTCGATGTACGTCGGGGGATCGGCGGCGGCGGACCCGCTCGAGAACGCCGGCTCCCGTCGACCGAAGATCACGTCCTTCCGTCGCTCGCTGCCCTTCAACACGGCGTCGTGGAGGGCGGTGAGCATCCGATCGACGGAGATCTCCGAGGGATAGACGTCGAGCCGCCGGAGGTCGACCGGCTCGTCCGTCTCGACGACGACCTCCTCGCCCAGTTCGCGGATCCGACCGAGCTCGGCGTGACCGGTCACGGGGTCGCCGTCGCTCGCGAGCGCCACGTCGCCCTCGCGGAGCTTCGAGACCGCGTCGTCAGGCTTGCGGGCGCGGAGCTCCCAGCGGTTGTCGTCGATCTCGGTCCGCGAGACGGGGTCGATGTCGATCAGCGCCCGGTCGTCGGCCGCGCGCTCCTCCGGGGTCTGCTCCCAGAGCTTCCGGTACTCGGCGTGGGTCTCGCGGCGCTCCTCCTCGATCGCGGTGTAGAACCGGTCGAAGTAGTCACGTTCCTCCTCGGGGACGGCCGTGCCGATCTGCCCGGCCTTCGACTCCTGATCGAGGCGGCCGGAGACGACCATACAGGCGTCCCGTTCGAAACAGTAGCTACAGGTCGCGTCCGCCTCGTATCCCGTGGGGACGGTCGGGCGCTCGCCGGGGTCGTTGAGCGCGCGCCACTCCATCGCGGCGAGCGCGTTGCGCTCGCGCACGACGAACTTCAACAGGCCGTCGCCGACGGTGAACTCCTTGGCGGGCGCGAGATCGCCGCTCTCCTCGGTCCGCTCGAGCGCGGTGTTCTTGGTGTACAGCAGCGTTCCGATGTCGGGGTCCACGCCGCGCTCCTCGAGCATGAGCGCGTAGCAGGCCGCCTGGATCTTGTCCTGAAAGCGCGGCTCGCGGTTCGTGTTCTTGCCCGTCTTGAGTTCCACGGGGGTCCCGCGCCGGAGCGCGTCGGCGCGCCCCTTCAGCCCGAACGTCGGCGAGAGGAGCGTGAACTCCGAGCGCCAGGTGTCCTCGTCGGTCAGCGTGCCCTGCGCGAGCCACCCCTCGATCGCGGCCGCGTTTCGCCGCACCTCGTCCTCCACCTCGGCCGTCTCGTACCCGAGCAAGCCGAGTTCGAGGCCCGCCTCCGCGACGCGCTCCTCGACCGACTCCTCGAGGTCCATCCCCCGGAGCAGGTCGCCGAACACCTCGTGGACGATCGTCCCCTTGACGACCGGGTAGTTGAGCGGGATCCCGGAGAGCTTGTTGAGGTAGTACATCCGCGGACACTGGACCCACGACCGGATCCCGGTCACGTCCACGAGGAAGTCCGGTTCGAGCACGACCCACGAGTCGCCGGTCGTCGCGTAGCCCGACTCCCCGCCGTACTCGTCCGCCTCCGCGTCGGTGACGAGCAGTTCCATGCCGGGCTCCGCGTGCTCGCCGGTCTCGGCCCAGTCGCCCCACAGCGTCACGTCGACCGGCTCGGCCGCGCCGCGCTCCGGGCGGACCCGTAGCTCGCGGAGGTCGCGCTCGCCGTACGACGTCGACACCGTTCGCGTCTCCCCGACGGAGACGATCGGCCCCCGAACGTTCACGCCTCCCATCCTCGGCGGCGGCGAAAAACGCTGTCGGTGCGGGGAACGACACCGGACGCCGGCGGGGCGAACCGAGGGTTCCTTACCCTCCGACGCGTGGGGACGGGCATGAGCGACTCGTCGTACGACCGCTACGGGCGGCCCGTCGTCGTGGGACTCGTCGTCGTGCTGGCCGTGCTGTCGGTCGCGAGCGCGTCCCTCCGCGTCGCGAGCGCCGGGCTCGCGGCCGCCGGCGACGCGGTCGTCAGCCTCTACATCGCGGCGGTCGTCGTCTGGGGAACCTTCCGCGAGGGATACGACACCGCCCGCTTCCGGATCGCGCTGTACGGCGTGCTCGTGCTCTGGGGGTCCGCCGACCTGATCGCCGGGGCGGACGCGCCGCTCGCCTACCTCTTTCTCGTCGGCGGCTCGCTGTTGATCGCGTGGGAGTCGTACTCCTCCCCGCGAGACGGACGGCAGCGGGCGTCCGAGCGGTGAGACGCCGGACGGGTCCCGCTCCGCGAGCCGTTCTCGGGCCCCGGTCCGGTCGCCGCGACCGACACGCTCATGCGGACTCCGCCGGAACGTGACGCCGACATGCGCGTACGCGACTGGCAGGAGATCCTCGCTGACGTCGCGAGCGACTCGACCGACCCGGACGGCTGGCGCGCCGTCGCCGGCTCCCGACGCGGGGGACTCGGCGAGGACCTCTACTTCGGGCACCCGAGCGTCGGCGTCTACCACCTGAAGACGTACGCGAAGAACCCGCGCGACCTCCGCGGGGTCGGGACCCGCGTGGCCCGGAAGGTCGACGACGACCTCGACCCGCTGCTCCCCGACGAGGGGTCGCCGGGGCGGTTCGCGGTGCGGTCGCCCCCCGAGAGCGAGGACGAGGCGAAGAGCATGGCGACCCGACTGGAGGAGACGCTGAAGGTCCACGCGGAGGCCCCCACGGAGCCCGACCACCTCTTCGAGGACGTGATGGAGGCGATCGACTCGCCCGCGTTCGGCCCCATGGACTACGAGTTCGACGGCCGCCCCGACGAGCTCGACGAGCTGGGCGACACCTTCGCGGAGGCGGAGGAGCTGCTCTCGGCGGAGCTCGACGACCTGATCGACGCCGACGACGTCGACCGCGGCTTCCACTGAGGCCTCGATATCGGTCCGTCCCGACCGCCGTTCCCGCACGGGTTTCTCACACCAGCCCGTCGAACGCGCCGCCCGCGATCCCCGGCCCGTCGGGCACCTCCACCCGTCCGTCGTCGACCGGACAGGGGTCCGGCGCGAGATCCTCGGCGAGCAGCCCGCCGGTCGCGAGCCCGCAGGCGGCGACGTCGGGGACCGCGCCGGCGACGTGGACGGCCGTGGTCCGCGCGACGACGGCGTCGATCGTCGTCGTGACCACCGGCTCGACGCCCGCCTCGCGGGCCCGCAGCGCCGCCGCGAGCGCGCGGTCAGGGCCGCCGAGCGCCATCGGCTTGATCACGAGCGCGTCGGCCGCGTCGGCCGCCAGCACCTCCCCGACCGAGCGTTCGGCGAGCGACTCGTCGAGCGCGATCGGCACCGCGGTCTCCGCGCGGAGTCGGGCGGTGGCGTCGAGGTCGGCGGCGGGAAGCGGCTGCTCGACGTACGCGAGATCGAGGGGCTCCAGCCGGTCGAGCGCCCGTCGCGCCGTCGACCGGTCCCACGCGCCGTTCGCGTCGACGCGGAGGTCGATCGCGGGCCCCACGGCCTCCCTGACCGCCCGCAGCCGGTCGAGGTCGATCTCCAGCGGGCGCGCGCCCGCCTTCACCTTCAGACAGCGGTAGCCGTCCGCGGCCGCGCGCTCCGCGTCCGCCGCGGTCGCTTCCGGCGTCCCGTCCCCGATCGTGGCGTTCACCGGGACGAAGTCGGCGGGTTCCGGGAGTCCGGTCCGGTCGGCGAGGTGCGCGGAAAGCGACCGGTCCGCCTCGCGGGCGGCCGCGTCGGCGAGCGCGAGCGCGAGCCCGTGGCGGGCGGCGGGCGCGTCGTCGGCGTCGAGGTCGTCGAGCGCGGCAGCCGGCCCCCCCGAGTTCGCGGCCGCCTCGCGGAGCGCGGCCGCACACGCCGACCGCGACTCGGTCCAGCCGGGCAGCGGCGTCGCCTCGCCGATCCCGGTCGCGGGTGCGTCCACGTTGTCGGTGTCGCCGTCGTCGGTGTCGCCGTCGCCGCCGTCCCGGTCGACCTCACCGTCGGAGGTGCCGACGCCGACGAGGAACCCCGCCCGGTCGGTCAGCTCCTCGCGGGCGGTCCGGAGCGGGCTCGCGAGCGCGACGGAGAACGGACGAACTCTCATCAGAGCGCGAGGCCGACGGCGAACGCGACCGCGTACGCCGCGAGCAGCTTCCCGGTCGACTCGAGCGCGGGGTTGAGCGCGTCGCCGCTCGTCTCGGTCAGGACGGTCCGGGCGACGCTCGCCGCGAGCGGCAGCGTGAGGAGCGGGAGGAGGACCGTGAGCCCGTCCCCGGTCGCGACGAACCAGAAGGGGGTGACGTACGCGAGCGCGAGGAGGCCGACGTACTGGACCCGCGAGAACCGGTAGCCGAACCGGACCGCGAGGGTTCGCTTGCCCGTCGCCGCGTCCTCCTCGCGGTCGCGGACGTTGTTGACGACGAGGATGTTCGTCGAGAGCGCGGCCACCGGCAGGCTGGCGGCGGCGGCCGAGAGCGTGACGGTCCCCTCGGGGATCCACAGCGGGAACGCCCCGCCGAGGAGCGCCGCGGCCTGGACGTAGTAGGTTCCGGTGACCGCGATCAGCCCGAAGAAGACGAAGACGAACACGTCGCCGAGCCCGTGGTAGCCGAGCGGGTACGGGCCGCCGGTGTAGGCGATCCCGGCCGCGACGCTCGCCAGCCCGACGACGAGGATCGGGACGCCGCCGACGGCGACGAGGTAGGTGCCGACGCCGATGGCGGCCGCGAACGTCAGCCACATCGCGCGTTTGACCTCCGCCGGCTCGATGAGGCCGCTGGCGACGACGCGGGTGAACCCCTCGCGGTCGTCGGTGTCCGCGCCCTGGATCGCGTCGTAGTAGTCGTTCGCGAAGTTGGTCCCGATCTGGATCAGCGCCGCGCCGACGAGCGCCGCGAGCGCCGGGAGCGGGGCGAACGTGCCGGCCCCGACCGCGAGCCCGACGCCGACGATCACGGGCGCGGCCGCCGCGGGGAGCGTCTGCGGTCGCGCGGCGATCACCCACGCCCGCCGACGCGACACCTCCGTAGCCATTACCGACGCTTGGGGAGTGTCGCCCCTTAACCTTCCCATCGACGGCGGGGTCGCCGGCATCGCCGAGCCCGTCCGGGTCCCGTCGGCGTCGACTCGCGGAGAACGCTACCGACTCGCGTACACCTAACCCACGTGCGACCGCGTCGGGCGTATGGCACGCGTTCCATACGTCGAGGCGGCGGACGTCCCGGACGAACACGAGGCGTTGCTGGAGTCGGCGCTCCAGGGGAAGCCGCTCAACGTGTACCGGTCGCTCGGCAACAACCCGGCCGTGCTCGCGGGGATGCGGGCGTACCTGCGCTCGCTGTGGAACGACAGCGGGCTCACGGATCGGGAACGGGAGCTCGTCATCCTCGCGACGGCGGCGACGATCGACAGCCGCTACGAGTGGCACCAGCACGTCAACATCGCGCGCGACGTCGGCATCGACGACGCCGTCATCGCCGGGATCGGGACGGGCGACCCGTCGCCGCTCGACGCCGACGAGCGGACGCTCGTGGCGTACGTCCGGGCCGTCGTCGAGGAGTCCGTCGACGCGGTCACCCACGAGTCGATCGCGGCGCTGTACGACGACGACGAGATCGTCGGGATCGCCGCAACGGCAGGGGGGTACGCCGCGCTCGGGGCGCTCATCCGCGCGTTCGACCTCGAGTTGGAGGCGGGGACGACGTTCCACGGCTGGGACCCGCGGTGAGCGATGGGCGGTGGCGCGCCGGTGAGCGCCCGGAGGGCGCGAACCGCCCGCGAGGGACGCGGCGAGCGAGGTGCGAGTGAAACGAGCACCTCGGTGGCGAGCGGCGAAGCCGCGAGCCGTGAGCCGCGAGGCTGGGGAGGTGTGAGGTG
>NZ_NHPJ01000059.1 GCF_002252985.1 Halorubrum halodurans
GCGGGTAGTTATCCATCGGGTTGTACGCGATGAGCTGATCGAGTAGCATCGACACGTGGGCCGGGTGGGCCGGGATGAACTGTGCGTCCTCGGGGTTCTGGTTCGGACCGATGATGACAGGGGTATCTCGGATGGTGCCAGGACGCTTGTCTTCACCACGAACATCGAGTAGGAGCGATTCGTGGAGTTCACAGAGGAGGGTGCGGTCGATACTCTCGCCCTGTTCGAGCCGATTGAACCCCATCTGGATAGCTTCGACGTAGTTGTACGCCTCTCGGATGTCTCGTTCGGATGCTGCTTCCCGTTCAGGGTCGTCGTCTGGCTCGTGGAGGATGATGTCCGAGACGGTGACTGCGGTGCCTTCGATCTGCGAGCTCATCGCCGCTTCTCGGGCCACGAACGGGGCGAGCAGGAGGTTCTCGTTTTCGATGTGGTCGTGAAGGGTCGAAAGCTGGCCGAGCGCGTAGAGAGCGTCGCCGTAGGCATCGAGAATCTCCGAAGTGAGTTCAAGCTCTGGAGGGAGGCTTGCCGGATTGTAGCAGGGGAGTCCGTTGTGTGGCTCGATCCGACCAGGTCCATCTTCGAACTCAGCGGGGTTCATTACAATACAGATGATTCTCAACCCGGATAAGTGTACTAAACCCCGATCGAATACACTTACAGTAGATTCAAACCGGAGTAAGTGTACTGAATCCTGATCAAATACATCTACATCAGTCCGAGAGAGCTCTTAGTGCAACCACCAGGAGCGTGGTAGTTGAGACTGGCCGTCTCAATGTATACGATTCTCGAACTGCTTCGACGAGGCTACGGGCGGAGTATCCCCTTCAGCAATTTCGTCGCTTTCGCACCTAACACTCATTACGATTGACACCGTATTTCTGCTCAACGATGTCCATCGACCGAGATACCTTCGAGAAGACGAGCGAGGACGAACTCGAGGAACTTTCCGTCCCGGATCAGGTGCTGGGATTTCTCGCCGCCAACGATGATCGCGCGTTCAAGGCCCGCGAAATCGCCTCTCAGATCGGTCTCGATGAGGGCGCGGTCAGCACCGCGCTCTCGAGACTGAAGGACCGCGATCTCGTCGAACACAAAGCGACGTACTGGGCGATAACCGACGACACAGAGCGACTCGACGGATACAGCGGGTACGAACGAGCGACCGCCCTGTTCAACCAGCGACTCGGTACAGAGGACAAGGAGTCCTGGCGCGAACACGCACCCGAGGAACCACATCCGAGCGTCGAGGACGAACAGTGACCGACGAAGAGAGACCGATTTTCGAGCGTGGCGACGTCGTCTACGGGGATGATCCGTTCAAAGGTGAGAGAGATGCTCGGCCATGGATCATTCTCTCGAATCACGAAGGCCGTCCGTTCTACGGCGATCAGTATATCGCGCTCACGTTGACGTCGAAATCTTGGATGGACGGCCTAATCGACATCCCCGGTGAGAGTTGGCTTCGTGGTGGGATCCCGGATGAGAGTCGGATTGTTCTGTGGGGAGTCCAATCGATCGTCCGCGAGGATATCGATTTCTGGCAGGGCCGCCTTGACAGCGATCTATGGGAATCGCTGATAGTAGCGATTATCGTTGATCTCCTTGATCGTGATCTTCGACGGGACATCATCTGGGAAGTCGTCTAGTCACTCCTCACCTTCGTTTAAGCTTGTCCCCTCTTCAAGCCAATCGACCTGAGCCGTGAGTTCCTTTCGCCGTTGGCGTTTGATGATCGTTGAGTCAAGTACATCTCCGATGATCGCAACGTCAAGCGCGAACTCCGTCGTTGCGACCACTTCGCTCCCGTTAGGATCTGATGTGACGGTGTACGCTGTCCGCATCTCCTCGAAGATGCCCTTGCGCTGTTCGTAGGCGAGGTCGGCGTCAGGACGGTCAACGAGTTCAAGCGTGAGTTCGATAGTCGCGATCCCCATTTCGTTCGCGACGCGAACCGTTTCGCCGTCTACGTGAACCTCATCGAACCCCGACGCTCGCATGAACTGATCGAGTTCGTTCATCGATTCGCGGACAACAGTCGGAGGCGCGTCGATCGTTCGCGAAAGCGTTACCGAATTCATGGGTCGGACTTGTCTTTCGAAAGCGGCCGAAACTCTTGTACTGGATTGGTGAGCATCCGATAATTCAGATCTCAATTCCGTCTCGTTTCACGGATGTCCCGAACAAGTTCGGCTGAGGGACCATCTTCCTTCGCGACCGTACTCGATCCGAGAGATGGTTACCGAAATCGACCTGCGGGATTCCTCGCCTCGCGAGTTCCAAGACCGGATCGACGACGCGTTCGACGAGATTGAGACGGGTACCGAAGTCCTCGTTATCTCTGATCGAGATATCGACGCTCATCTGATCCAGTATCAGATCGAACGGGACTACGCCCTTGACTGGGACCACGAGGATCCTGACGCGGAGCCCCGCGAGGTTCGGGTGTCCAAACAGAAACCACTCGGTGACGATGAGTTAGGGACGTTCGACGTGCGTGACCTGATACCGCAACGGCGACACGAGGTGTTGCTCGATACGTTTAATCGCCTCGGCCCCGGCGAGGGGTTCGTACTGGTCAACGACCACGATCCGAAGCCGCTCTACTACGAACTTCGATCGATGCACGGCGATGTCATCGATTGGGAGTATACAAGTCGTGAGTCGGGTGAGTGGCGCGTCAAAATCGTGAAGACCGACGCTTCGATAGCCGACAACGAGGGCGTAATCACGCGATACGATGTCCGGGAGATCCCGAAGCCGGATCGCCACGAGACGATCCACCACCGGTACGGAATGATACCCGACGGGGAGACGATGGAGCTCATCGCTCCACACGAGCCGCGACCGCTCCGTCGCGAGTTTCGGGAGCAATATGATGACACGTTCGACTGGGAGGTCGTCGAAAAGGAGCCCGGTCGCTGTCGGGTACAGATCACGAAGGCTGAACGAAGTGAATCCACAGCTGACGATGAGGATCTCACATCTACGATGTCTGACAATGACGAGGTGTCCGCGGAAGCGTCCGTCGAGATCCCAGAGAGTACGGCTGAGCTCGACGTCCGCGACCTTCCACCTGCGCAACGCCACGAGAAGATCTTCGAGGCGTACGCGGACCTCGACGACGGAGCGGGATTTACCCTCGTGAACGACCACGACCCGAAGCCGCTGTACCACCAGTTCGACGCCGAAGCTGGCCCGGAGTTCTACTGGGAGTACCGCAAGCGTGATCCCGGCGAGTTCAGGGTGCTGATCGGGAAGGCCGAAACGCATGACGACGACCCGACTGTCGCGGAGGATCCGAACGCACCGTTCTGACGAGGCGGTTTCGAAAACGGACTGATCCGGAGCGAGACCGCGGATTGCGGTACCGACCGCGCAGTGGCCGTTGCCCTGGGGGGACCAGATCCTTTCAGAACGGAGCGTCCGGCGATCCGCGGCTCAGTCCCTCGTTTTCCATCGACCGTTCCATCGGGTTCGACCCGATTTCGGTGTCGCCCCCCGGATCGGCGGTCACGTCTCCCGTCTCGAGATACGTCTGCTCGAGGTCGGCGAGCTGCTCGTTGATCGCCTCGCTCTGGTGGTGCATGGGTGCCGCGCGGACGCGGATGAGATCGTACTCATGTCGTTCAGAGAGCCCATTCCACGCGCGGAACGACCCGATCGTCAGCGTGTGGGTCTGTGGACAGAATGGAGTCGTCGGCGTGAACTCGGCACGGAGTACGCGGTCGATGTCGTCCGCCTCGACGGCGTCATCAGCGTCGTCGCGTTCGACGGCGTAGCGGTAGCCGGCGCCCGTGTGCCGCGTGTCGAGATTCAGCCGGGCGAGATTGTAGTTGAACGTCATATCGTACACCTTTCGCTCCTCGAAGCAGTCGCGCGTGAGGCGGTGAAACGCGACGTGGTCCGCCCCGGTGAGCAAATCATGGGGCTCAAGGAACTCACCCGGTCTCGGGACGTGGTCCGAAACGAACTCGTCGTACCCGTCGAACAGGTCGCCGTCGTCGGACCCGAACGGAGACGGAAAGCTGGGCATACCTATTTGTTCGAGATCGTGAGGGGTACTCCTACTCCCGTACATGTTCGGATAGCGGTCTCCTCGCCCGAAAACGGTCGGGCCCTCGTCTTCGATCGATCGGGTATCAACTGTTCACAAACCGGCGTCCGAGGAGGTAGCCACATCCGATCGCCCCGATTACGGACCCGAGAATTCCGATCACGCGTACCGGTTCGTACTGAAGGGCAACTCCCACCGATTGTACCGCGACGCCGGCTCCGAGCACCCCGATCGTCGCACGGGCCGTTTGTGGGTTCGCCCCCGTGAACTGACCGCCGGTAATTGGGAAGAATAGGTACGCGTATCCGACGATTGTGAGCGGAAAGAACCCGGCTAGGATGAGCGTTCGATGAACGGCAAGCGACATCGGGTTCCCGAATCCGAACGCCACCGGAACTACCGACACGACGGCGGTCCCTCCCGCGATCGCACCGAGTGCGATCCCCGATATGCCGACCCGTCTGCGATTCGTTTTCAGAACGACAAACAGTACGAGGCCCACATACCCGAGCATTGCGAGTGTCGCGAATACGCCGCCGACCCGGAACCACGGATCGATCCAGAGGAACGTTCCCAGAAAGGCCGGTGCGATGGCTCCAGCCATGAGCACGAGCCAGACGACGGCGCGAGGTAGCGAGACGTGGAAAAAAGCCGTCAGCAGCCGTGTGCCGAGCGCGTAGATGAGCAGCGCTGCGAACCCGGTAAGGTAGTAGTGGGTGACCTGTGCTACTGTGACTGTCCCGATCCCCCGCGAGACGTCGGTCACGAAGAAAGCAACTGTTCCGACGACGAGATAGCCGACGGCAACCGGTATCATCGCTGTGGCAAGTCGGGTCGTGCGTTGGGATCGTCCACTTTCTCCAAGTGTCCCAGCTACTGTACTGACCGCCGTCGGACCGACAGTCGCCAGCAACGACCCAACGAAAATGAGGACACCGGTCGTCCAGAGCGTCACACCAAGGGGCCTCAGGAGAATCCCCGCCGTAACGAACTGATCCGCCACGAGAAGAGTGACACCGACATAGGCGAGCCCGAAGTGAATCCCGGCGAGTCGCTGATCGACGAGCGTCTCGCCGACGTACGAGGGGAGCAAAAGGTACGCCATCCCGAACACCATCGGACAGACGAAGCCGAACACGCCGAGCAGGACGGCGACCTCATCTGCCCCACCGAGCAGTGCGAGAAGCGAGCCCACGAACGACCCGACGCTCGCCACCGTGAAGCGTTGTGTCCACATCCGGAGTCCAGTTGATCCCGTGTTCATGAGTGTTGTCAGAAGCTCAGGACGATCTCCGGGCTTTCTGCTGGCAAATCTAATCGTCGGCCGCCTCATCAAGATCGCGCGCTCGGCGCGGCGAGAATGAACCCAACACGATCCGATCGATCGAGTGCGGGCTGTGACGGACCAACACGAGTACCATGTTGGACACGAATGCCACGACGCCGACGCCCACTAGCAGTCCGCCAAGGAGCGCCGGTGCTCCGGCGACTTCCAGGAGGTTCGTACCCACGATCAGTACGCTTCCGGCCCCGAGGAGTCCCCCGTCGATCGCAGCGATCCGATCGTCGTAGAGGTCGTCGATCATCGGGACGTCCTCTAACCCTAATAGATCGCTGTACCGGTTGACCCAGATGACGAAGGGGATGATGTGATAGAGCGTCCCCACGACGACGAACCCGATCGCACCCAACAACAGTAGATGGCCGGCGTTCGCTGCGCCGAGCAGATGCTCACGCGTCAACGGGTCAGATATCCACGCGGGTACTGTGACGGCGATCCACAGCGCGAGTGCGCCGGCTGCCACCATGTACCGTGTGTGCATCGGGGTCCGCTCAACCTGCATCTCGTACAGTTTGCGTGCCAAAACGAGACAGAACACCGACGCGGCGACCAGGATCAACAGACCGCCGACCCGCGCAGTAGGGGCATGAGCCACGAGCCGACCGACCGCGAGCACGACCACGCCGGTAGGATGCGCGATCTCCTCGATGGACCGAAGCCGGTGATCGATCCCGTGGAGCTCCGTCTGCGTGAACATTGTCCCGAGCTGGTACAGCGCACCGTATACCGTTGTGAGCACGGCACCGAACACCGCGAGGGTCGCGTGGGCGCCCACCACCCCGGACCGGCTGGCGCCGATCCGCGAGAACGTCGGAACGGTGAAATCGATCGCGAGGAGGACGCCGAGAACGGTCAACAGGAGAAAAAAGCCGAGCGCGCCGAGAAAGTGTCGTTCGGTCACGTCGTACTCCTCCACCGTGCCGAGCGTTCGGATGATGTTGTACGCGAAGGCCCAGAAACCGACGAGCATGAGCGCTGCGAACGGGATCAGCCACCTCATCTCGACCAGGAGAAACGCGACGACGAACCCGGAGAGGCCGGCGACGACTAGTCCCAACTGCAGATTCGCGAGCCGCCGCGAGTGGAGGGTCGCTCCTGACCAAACGGGCACGAACTGCGTCATCGCCCCCATGATCGTGATACAGATCCACCCGGCCAACAGGAGGTGGACGTGAGCGAGCTGACCCAGTCCCGGGACGGCGTTCAGGTGTAAGCCGATCCCGATCCCGATACCCGCGACGAGAAAGGCGAGCCCGACGACGAAGTGTCGTAATGGGACCGTCATCGGGGGCTGTTGGTCCGTCTCGATGTTACCCGGGATCGCGCCCATGGACGTGGGTACGGGCTCCGCACACCTGACAGTACCACCGAAGATGTTCCCCTTCCGTTGGCCGCGTATCTTCCTACTGGGACAGAGGAGGCGGTGCGTCGACGAGCGTGGGCCGTTTCTAGCGGGATTTGACACCTCAATGAACCTGTTCACCGATAGCGGCTCTCGAGTCGGCCGACCGCCCGTGGCGAGTCTCTTCTGTACTGCGCTCAGGGACAGACATGCTGGAGTTGACGTTAGACGGGAACATGTTCGGGGGTGCCCTCATGTCTGGAGCGTGTCGATCGCACGGTAATGACTATCGACTACTCACAGGCGGACGTCTGCGGCTGCACGCGCCCCACCGCCTGCGTCGATCGGAACGGCGGGCTGTATCTTATCACCATCAGGCGACTCGGTACCGACTGTACCGATCGGGTTCGGACTGGAGAGGTGAGCGACCGCCTCGAGGTTGCACCGTCGAGCGTGACGGAGATGTTCGAGCGACTCGACGCCGCCGGGCTCCTCCGATACGAGAAGCGAGCCGGGGTCGTGCTCACCGATCGAGGGAGAGAGGTCGCGCTGGAACTCGAAGCGCGCCAGTGCGCCGTCCGTACGTTCTTCCGCCGTCGAACGGGGTTCGATATGCCTCTCGAAGTGGGTTACCGAATCGGATACGTTCTTCCGGACGAGGCGATCGAACGCCTGCAAGTGCTCGTCGACGGAACGTCGAGCACGTGTTCTGCGACCCCCTCAACTGGAATTGAACAGTGCCCATTCGCAGGAACAGAGTGTTGAAACCCACCGACGGGTACGTCCCCGAATACGTTCGGGGGAACACGCACCTCCCCGTCCATGCTTGAACGGATATGGCCACTGAGCGAAACGAGACCGATCGTCGCCTGGATGTCCGAGAGATCGACGGCGAACCGTTCGGCGACATCATGGCCGAACTCGAAGCGCTCCCTGACGACGAGACGCTACTGTTGATCAACAGCTTCGAACCAGAGCCGTTGTATCAGGTCCTCGAAGAACGCGGGTTCCAGTACGAAACGACGTCTGACGGGTCCGACGTGTGGTATATCGAGATTCGACACGAGTAACCTGATTCCGAGGGATCTGTCGGCCCCTAAATTGTCAGGTCGGAACGATTTTCCAGCGGGCTCGATCCACCGAATATGTTCGTGTGAAGCTTATTCATTGGACAACAAGAAATGAATCCTGATGCTTGAACGTTCAGATACTGCACCGCTGTTCACCGCGACGCGTGGAACGAGTGACCACGAGACGTTCGAATTGGAAGATCACATAGGAGACGGACCGACCGTGCTTGCGTTTTTCCCGGGCGCGTTCACGCCACCGTGTACGAATGAGATGGTCGCGCTTCAAGACAATCTCGAGGCATTTCAGGACGCCGGAGCGACGATCTTCGGTGTGAGCGCCGATTCACCGTTCTCTCAGGGTGCCTTCCGCGACGAACACGGAATAGAGTTTGATCTCGTTAGCGACATGAGCGGTGATGTGATCCGGAAATACGACCTCGAGATCGACATTGAAGAGCTCGGATTGTACGGGATCGCGAACCGAGCAGTGTTCGTACTCGATGAGACGGGTACGGTGACGTATCGCTGGGTTGCAGACGATCCCACGAACGAGCCGGATTACGAGGAACTGCTTGAGGCCGTGAATACGGCAACCGAGTAGAGCGACTCCCTTCCGATAGACCGATCCTCACTCACGATTGAGTAACTCTCTTTCCAAGACCACTCTATATTCGATTATGACTCCTGAACGGTCCAACAAGGAACGACGGCCCAACTGTCGGGACGATGCTCCTGATACTGGAGTCGACGCCGACTGCGTCCTGAGACGATTGCAACATCGAACAGCACGGATCGAACGGCGTGAGATCGAGGAGGCTCTCTCTAAACTCGAAAATTGCGGCGATCTTACTGACGAGCAACGGCAAACTGTCCGGCTGTTTGGGGGTACTCTCGCTTGGCGACTTACAGCAGATTTCGAGTCAATACTGAAACAATGTTCTCAAAATAACCAAGCGACTGCCCGCGCTGTTGCACGGTTGTTCAACCTCGTTCCAGAGAGCTATTTTGACGACGAGTGCGAACAGTCGTGATATGTTCGTCTTTGTGTCACCACGGATGTGTTCGTGGACCAGGGTCTGAGTTTGACAGTTCCGATCGATTCCAGATCCGTCATATCTATTAGGATATTTAAAATCCCACATATGGGGGATGAGTGGCATTTCTCCCCCACTATCAGGGAACAGTATATATTATATATGTCACTAGGGCGCCTCGGATGAGGTAGGGAAGTATCATGTCACAAGACCTCAGCAGGCGGAAGATGGTTGCAGCACTCGGAATCGGAGCGGTCGGCGCCATTGCCGGCTGTATCGGCGCACCCGTGAATGCGGAGCCGACACCCGCTGCCGAAACGACCCCGGACGTAACGCCGGAACTCGATCCCGCACGCGAGGTCGACGTCGACCGGATCGCGGCCGACCCGACCGACGTCCCGGCGCCTGTAGACTGGGACGAGCCGCGCGAACACGACATCACCCTTCGCACGAAGGAGCTCGTCGCGGAGATCGAGCCGGGCGTGACGTTCAAGTACATGACCTTCGAGGGGCAGGTCCCCGGCCCGATGATCCGTGTCCGCCGGGGCGACACCGTGAACCTCCGGTTCGAGGTGCCGGCCGACGACAACGGCGACATCCACAACGTGGACTTCCACGCGGTGTACGGTCCCGGCGGCGGCGCCGTCGATACGACGCTCGTGCCCGGCGACGACGCGGCAGAACTCAGCTTCAAAGCGGCGTATCCCGGCCTGTTCACCTACCACTGCGCGGTGCCGGCGATGGACCACCACGTCAGCTCCGGGATGTTCGGCGCGATCCTCGTCGAGCCCGAGGAGGGACTGCCGGCGGTCGACCGTGAGATCTACCTCGGTCAGCACGAGTTGTACACCAAAGGCGACCTCGGCGAGAAGGGCCACCACGCCTTCGATCACGGTGCGATGCTCGCCGAAGATCCGACGTACGTCGTGTTCAACGGCGTCGACCACGGCTTCACCGAGGACCGGCTCGGACCGATCGGCGCCGAGGTGGGGGAGACCGTTCGCGTGTTCTTCGTGAACGGCGGCCCGAACCAGTCCTGCTCGTGGCACCCGATCGGCAACGTCTGGTCGCGGCTGTACCGCGACGGCGACCTCCTCTCGCCGCCGGGGCAATACGTCGAGACCACGGCCGTTCCCCCGGGGACGGCGACCGTCGGCGAGATGGATCTGGTGGTGCCCGGACCGATCAAGATCGTCGACCACGCGCTCTCGCGGGCGGGGCGCCGCGGCGCGCTCGCGGTCGTGGACGTCACGGGGGAGGCGAACACGGACGTGTACGACTCGGGCACCGGTGAGTGAGCACCGGCCCCTCGAGCGCTGACATAGTCTTCGACGTTTCGCTCCGGGACGGACCGCAGATCGAAGATACCCGAGGGCCGACGAAATAACGGGAGTCATCTCATACTCCTCACTCTGGCGGCGAACATGTTCGGAACCCACCTCATAGAGTGGGGTTTGTCCGGTCCCCTATCCGGACAACCCCGCTAGCGTGTATGTAATGCATGACAGGGTCGGACGATCTCGAAGCGACGTCGCTCGGCGGAAGTTTCTCGCGGCCGTGGGTATCACTGGCACCGCGGCGCTCGCGGGCTGCTCCGCGAAGAGCATTGGCGCCCCGGTAGCCGCCGACGAGTCGGAAGATGGGGGAGAAACACCCGACGCGACCCATACGTCACCGGATCTCGAACGGTGGGTCGACGAAGTACCTCGCCCGGGGGTCATCGAACCAAACGGAACGAAGGACGGTCAGCCTCGCTACGAGGTAGAGATGGCCGAGATCGAACAGAAGCTCCACCGCGACCTTCCGCCGACGACCCTGTGGGGCTACGGCGGGCAGTTTCCCGGGCCCACGATCGAAGCCGAACAGGGCGAACCGATCTACGTTCGATGGCAGAACCACCTGCCGGACGAACACCTGCTCCCGGAGGATCCGACGATTCACGGCGACATCATCCCGTACGACGAGCCGGGCGCCCGCGTCGTCCCGCACCTCCACGGTGGCAACGTCGAACACGAGAGCGACGGGAAACCGCAGGCGTGGTTCACCCGCGACTTCGAGCGGACGGGCCCCGACTTCGAGAAGAAGGACTACTACTACGCGAACGACCAGCCGCCCGCAACCCTGTGGTACCACGACCACTCGCTCGGTATCACCAGGTTGAACGTTTACGCCGGCCTCGCGGGGTTCTATCTGCTTCGGAACGATCACGAGCGAGAGCTCGACCTCCCGACGGGCGACAACGAGATCCCGCTCGTGTTGCAGGACCGGAGCTTCAACGAGGACGGCTCGTTGTACTACCCTACGGCCACTCCGGGGACGCAGAAAGATGAAGACGAATCACGTCCCGACCCAAGTATCGTCCCGCAGTTCTACGGCGATACGTCGACGGTCAACGGCAAAGTGTGGCCCCGGTTGTCAGTCGATCCCGAGCGGTATCGGTTCCGCCTGCTCAACGGGGCCAACAGCCGGTATTACAACCTCAAACTGCTCGAATACAACGAGGAGTCGGGCGACACGGGCGATGCGGGGCCACCGTTCGTCCAGATCGGGAACGACGGCGGGCTTCTCTCGGAGCCCGTCGAGACCACTGGCCGCCTCGAACTCGGGTCGAGTCAGCGTGCGGACGTCCTCGTCGACTTCAGCGAGTACGCGGGCGAGACACTGCTCCTGCACAATAACGCCCCGGCGAAGTATCGTGGCACGAGCGGGATCGAGGCAGACGGCGCTGAACCCCTCCCGGAGGTCATGCTTATCGACGTGGCAGCCGCGGAAAGCGAACCGGAGCCGACGCAACTCCCAGCCGAACTGACCCAGGTACCCGCGATTCCGATGGAGTCTGTCGACACCGAACGCTACCTCACGCTCGCCCGGCAATCGGACGAGTACGGTCGCCCGCGCTACGCGCTCGGGACTCGCAACGAAAAGACCGGATACGAACTCACGGACTCGGTCACCGAGACCCCGACGCTCGGCGACACCGAGATCTGGAGTCTCGCCAACTTCACGGGGATGTCCCACCCGATGCATCTCCACCTCGTTCACTTCCAGGTGTTGGGACGACAGTCGGCCGCTGATCACGATCCGGCTGAAGACGACATCGATCTGGACGCGCTGGACGGGCCCGAGTCGTACGAACTTGGGTGGAACGACGTGGTCACCGTCGACCCAGGCGAAGTGGTGCACGTAATCGCACACTTCGGGGAGTTCGAGGGGCTATTCTCCGATCAGACGGGGGACTACATGTGGCACTGTCACATGATCGAACACGAGGATCACGACATGATGCGACCGTTCAAGGTTCTGTCGCCCGACGACGAGGGTGGAAGCGAGTAGTCGTCGACGGGGGCCGATCTGACGGGAACATGTTCGTCCCAATCCTGTTGCCGCTCCGTGCCACACGTTGAGATGCATGAATTTAGGCCAACCTAAAATTCACCAAACGGGCAAGGCGTCCGTCGCCGGCGCTCGACCCGCTGTCCGGACGAATGACCGCGGCGCCTACCGAACGGGTGATTCGGTATGACTGCCATCGATTTCGATGCGGAACGAACGTACGACGACGAGAAGTTCTCAGCGGTCGAGGTGTTCCGGAGCGAGCGGATGAAAGTCGTCTGCGGCTACTTCGAACCGGGACAGTTTATCCCGGTTCACGCTCCGTCCAGTGACGTACTAATCGACGTTCGGTCCGGCACTGGGCTCGTTCGCGACGGCGATGGGGAACACCGCGTCGAACCAGGAGATGTCGTGACTATCGAGGCGGATGCCGACCGCGGTGTCAAGGCCGACGACGATTCGCGGCTCAAAGCGTTGCTCGTCACCGCCCCACCGCCGACCGACGCCGAACACGAACCGGTCCGTCGGGGGCTCCGAACCGGCGAATTCGATCCGACCGATACATGACGACGATACACACCCTCAACGAACTGGACGGACAGCCCCACGCTAATGTCTTCCCCGACGCTGAACCGAAGACGATCAGACTCACTCTCGACGCGGGCGGCGAGGTCGCGCCTCACTCGCATCCCGACCGCGAAATCGTGTTCCATCTCATCGAGGGGACGATCGAGTTGGAACTCGACGGCGAGACACATGAGCTGTCGGCAGGCGACGTGGCTCGCTTCGACGGGGACCAGGAGATCGCTCCCCATGCCGTCGAGAATAGCACTGCACTAATCGTCTTGGCGTCTCGGTCCGAAGCGTAGCTGGAGGCCAGCGAGCGACACGGCCTTTGCACACGACTGATTTACCCGGATTCGTGCGTACATCTATACGCAAGACTGTGATAGAGTGATTCATGCAAGAGTTCACACTTCGAGCTGACGACACTGGAACGATTGAGCTCGTCTGTGAGAGGAACGACGAGGAGGCTCCTGCCCCTCGTGTACGCTCGTTCGCTGGAGATGACGAGTTTGGACTCCTCGTTGATGATTTAACACCAGGAGAACAGGTTCTCCTGTTCGTTACCGACACGGCCTCTGAGAAGTTACGCTGAGAATCACTTCCGTCTCCATCCTCGGTGGGATGGACTACCTTTCCATCACGTCGGTACAGAAGTACTCCGTATTGACCGCCAGCGGATCAATATGTGTTACTGATCGTCAACCGGTTTTGTCCGATGGGTTCGACCCCGCTACTGATCAATACGGTCGAACCACGGAGGTGGCTATCGGCGAACTGTTCGGGGGTTTAAGTACCGTCTCCGAATGTCTGCGAGAAGAGCGCTGCCGTCACGGTCCGGAGATGCTCCGATACCGTGGACTTCGCGAGGTCGAACTCGGCCGCGACGTCGGCGGCGGACGCGCCGTCGGGCTCGAAGTACCCTTTCTCCGCGGCGACCGTTGCGATTTCGGCCTGTCTGTCGGTTACGCCGGCGAGATCCACGGGGATCACATCGGAAGAACACCCGTCCCCCTCGCCGCTTCCGCGGTCGATACAGAGTCGGCGGAGTTCGATGTCGAGCCCGGCCGCCTCGCACTCATCAACTGTCGCCTGCAGCTCCTCGTGGCCGCTCAGGACGAAGGAGACATGCAGTTCGCTGTTCTCCATCTCCGTCCGACGCGGCGACGCCGGGAAGTTCGCGAACGCAGCCGGAAGCCCGCCGCAGGAACATCCGGTGCAGATCCCCTCGTCGGAATCGGGCGATACGGGCTCGGCCGCCGTGCCAACCTCGACGTTCGGGGGGGCGACTGATATTCCACCGTCGGTGGCTGTGGCGTCCGCTGTGCGGTTACCGTCGGTCGTCGAATGCTCGTGATCAATCTCGTACCGGCCGTGTGCCCGATCCGCGAACTCGATGAAGTCGATGGCAGACGGGGGATCGTCCGGCGGATCATCGGCGACGAAATCGACCCGATCGTCGCCCGAATCGACCTGCAGCTCCTGGATCGGCGTGCTGGACGAGAGGGCTGCAACGGGACAGCCGTCGCAGGTGGAGAGAGCGAGTTCGGCGTAGATCCCGTTGGTCATACGCACAAGTAGGTGCTCTGAGACACATATAATGCGGACCAATTTCCAGCGCGATGAAAAGACCCACCACTAGCGCGGCCGTTCGACCGGAACCCTCGATCTGGTCCGATGAGCGCGCCCTCTTCCATCGAGGTCTGAACCGAGCCGGTCTACTGAAATCCTAACAGTCCGTGTCTTCTCATTAAGAACCCCTGTGAGCGCTAACGAACGCACGACGGAGGACGGTCAGAAGCACGTACGTCTCGTACTTTTGGGTCTGACAGTGCTCGCAGGGCTGCATGTCTGCGACGATTTCCTTGATGTCGCCGTCGTACTCATCGGTGAGCGTGGCGAGCGCGTCCGTGATCTGGGGCTGGACCGCATCTATCATCTCTTTGACGGCAGCATCCGCTGAGTCCGGGAGTGAGTACGAGAGGACAATCGTGTTCGCGTGGTAGTACTTTGTCGTCCCGCCGCGACCCTCCTCGAAGCGAACGACGTCGACGAGGCCGGCGTCCCGTAGCTCGTTGATGTGGTGTCGAACCGTGTTCTCGGTTCGGTCGATGCCGCGATCGGCGAGGCTCCCGTGGACCTCGCTCGCGGTCAGGGCCTCCTCGGACAGGATATCGAGGATCATCGCCCGCATCGGTTCGTCGATCGCGTCCGAGACCTGCGTGTCTCGCACCGCGATGTCGTCGAGGCGTTGATCGGTACCGGAGTTGCTCATACGAAAACCGAGCGCGAGCACGGGGGAAAAAACGGCGGGATGCGAGCGGAGAGGTATCTACCGAGGAACCAGTCCCGAATGGACCCCGAGACCGAAAGCCCTAGACGACCCGTTTGACTGTTCCAACAACCTATTTCCGTACCCAAACATATCATCTAAAAAATACTTATTGGGGTATGGCCACTATCTCAAATCGTAATGAGCGACACAACGCAGTTCCGCGTCTTGGATTTTGACTGTCCGAGTTGTGCAAGCACCGTCGAACGCGCTCTCTCGAACGTCGACGGCGTCGAAGACGTCGAGGTGCACTACTCGACCGGTCGCGTCGAGATCGAGTACGACGACGGCGTTTCCGACCCCAACGCCTTCGCACAGACCATCGAAAACCAGGGCTACACGCCTCAGCCCGCCTAAGGAGACCGATCATGGATACCCAATCGATCGAACAGTACTATCGCCAACATCGGAAGGCCATCGTCGTCGCGATGAGTGGTCTCCTCTACGCTGGCGGCTGGAGTATCGGCTACGTCCCCGGCTTTGACGCCGCGAGCACCGCGATCTTGATCCTCGCGGCGATCATCGGCGGCTACGACATCGCCAAGACCGCCTACTACGAGGTCAAAAGCCGAACACTCGGCATCAAGACGCTGGTGACGCTGGCCGCTGTCGGCGCGATCGCTATTGGATCGTACTGGGAAGCCGCCGCGGTGGTCTTCCTGTTCGCGCTGGGATCGTACCTCGAAGGGCGGACGATGCGCAAGACGCGTAACGCGCTCGAAGAGCTCCTCGAAATGACGCCGGATACGGCCACCGTGCGCCGCGACGGCGAGCAAAAAGAGGTGCCCGCTCGCGAGGTCGAAGCGGGCGAGATTGTCATCGTCAAACCCGGCGAGAAGATCCCCGTCGACGGCGACGTCGTGGAGGGGGAAAGCGCCGTCAATCAAGCACCGGTCACCGGCGAGAGCGCCCCCGTCCACAAGGCCGACGGCGACGAGGTCTACGCCGGGACGGTCAACCAGGAAGGAGCGTTGGAAGTCACGACTACCGGTACCGGCACGGACACGACGCTCCAACGGATCATTCAACGCGTCGAGGGGGCCCAAGAGGCCCAGTCGCCGACCGAGAGTCTGATCGACCGCTTCGCCAAATACTACACCCCGGCCGTTATCGCGCTCGCCATCGGAGCGTACGCGGTCACGCAGAACGCGGTCCTCTCGCTAACGCTGCTGGTCATCGGCTGTCCCGGTGCGCTGGTCATCGGGCCGCCGGTGAGCATTGTCTCGGCCATCGGTAACGCCGCGCGAAACGGCGTTCTCATGAAGGGCGGTGAGCACCTCGAGCAGGCGGGTAAGATCGACCTGGTCGCCTTTGACAAGACCGGCACGCTCACGAAAGGCGAGACGGCAGTCGCCGACGTCGAAGGATTCGACGCCGATGACGACGAGGTGCTGGACCTGGCAGCCATCGCCGAAATGAAGAGCGAACACCATCTCGGCGACGCCATCCTCGATGCGGCCCAGAACCGCCGGGACCCCGTGACCGACGGTGGGGCAACTACCGCCGAATCGGGCACTCGGTCGCCGACGGAGACCGGCTCGCTCTCCGAACCGGACGACTTCGAGGTAGTCGCCGGGAAGGGCGTCGTCGCTCACCACGACGACCGCGAGATCGTCGTCGGGAACCGCGCGCTCCTCGACGAGCGCGGAATCGACCTTCCGAACGACGTCGCCGAGTACGTCCGCGACCGTGAGGAGCGCGGCGAGACCGCCATCCACGTCGTCCTCAACGGAACTGTAGTCGGCGCTATCGCGCTCCACGATGAACTGCGCGACGCTGCGCCTGGCGTCATCCAGGAGTTACGGGACGCCGGGATCGAGGCGGTGATGCTTACCGGCGACAACGAACGCGTCGCGGCCGCGGTCGCCGAAGAGATCGGCATCGACGACTACCGCGCCGAGTTGCTGCCCGAGAACAAACAGGATGTCGTTACGGAGTACCAGGCCGATGGGCACGTCGTGGCGATGACCGGCGACGGCATCAACGATGCGCCGGCGCTGGCGACCGCTGACGTCGGCATCGCCATGGGTGCAGCCGGGACGGATACCGCCATCGAGACGGCGGACATCGCGTTGATGGCCGACGACCTCGAGCGCATCCCCTACGCGGTGAAACTCAGCAAAGCCACGCGCTGGAATGTCCTCGAAAACGTCGGGCTGGCCCTCGTGGTGGTGACGATGCTGCTCGCGGGCGTGCTGACGAGCTACGTCACCCTCGCGCTCGGGATGCTCGTCCACGAGGCCAGCGTCCTCGCCGTGATCGGCAACGGCATGCGCCTGCTGCGGTACTGAACGGACTCGAATCACGAACGAGCGATCGCAACCGACTCACAATGTCAGAAAACACGACTCCGACCGACACGAACCGCACCGAGGAGAATTGGGCTGTCGAATACGACGTCGAACCGATCCGCGTCCGCGATCCCGTCGCGGAAGCACTCGGTGTCCTCAAGCCGGGTGCCCCGTTCGTCATCACCTATCGAGACGCGGTGAAAGAAGCGGGACACTCCTGTCCGACCGCCTCGGGTGCCTACCGGATCGCCCAGCTCGGACTCGACGCTCTGTATCCCGACAGCGATCCCGTCCGAAGCGAGATCGAAGTGCAGGCGGCCGGTCCCCGGGACGACGCCACATACGGCGTGATGAGCCGCATCGTCTCGCACGTGACCGGCGCGACCGAAGACGACGGCTTCGGCGGACTCGCCGGCGGCTACGGCGGACGCCGTGACCTCTTGCGGTTCGACGCGTTAGACCCGGACACTCCGGACCCGACGTTCCGCTTCCGACGAACCGACACGGACGCGACTATCGAAGTGACCTACCACGTCAGCAAGCTTCCTGACGGTGGACCCGCGATCGGAAACCTCCAGCAGATTCTCGATGGGTCAGCGAGCGACCAGCAACGAGAGGCCTTCGCTGACGCCTGGCATCGCCGCGTACAGATAGTCCTCAGCGACGACTCACTGTTCACCGTGGAATCAGCCTAGAACCGTCAGTAACATCGGTACGATGGGTTTGGATAGCCGGTCACGATTTTTGCCGTAGGGGTGTCACACGTCCATATGTTCCTCGACGAACCAGTGGATGATGTGCCCCTCTGCTCGATGGAGCAGGTCGCTACACGTCGCGTTCGCGATGTCGAGCACTTCGGCCACGTCGCTCAACGTCGATTCCCGCGGTGCGCGGTAGTAGCCCGCTTCGACAGCGGCGAGCAGCACCTCCTGCTGTCGGTCGGTCAGTAACTGGTCAGCTTGGCTCGCATCGATCTCGCGGACGTACTCGATCGCGAAGCCGATGCCCAAATCGTCGAGGTGATCGCCGAGACTCGAGAGTCGACTCGTCGATGTCGTCATCTCCCACGTAGCCTCTCCATTCTGAATGTCGAAGGGCATCTTGAGCGGGACACCAGCTCGCAAGACCGGGAGAAGCGGGAGCGGATTGGAAGTCTCTATCTGGATGAGCGCCTCGTCGTCGTGCTTCCAGAGCAGTTCGAGATCCTCGACGTCGTCACGTGACTGAATGTCGGTAATGAGGGGGAGCGGGTCAGCTGTCGTGAGTCGAACTAGTCCGATCCCGGTTCTCTCGCCGGGAATACTCGTGACGACTTGAAATACCACGTCCGGATGAGCGGTTGAGAGGTCTCCGATCCAGGTGTGTTCCGGGAGATCAACTGTGAGTTGCGCGTGCGGCATCGTCGGTAGTGTAGCATACTAGATCCCTTATAATAGCAGTAGACACGAATATATTAGGGATTCAGTTAACGATCCGCACTGGTCACGAACCAGCCGAGGGCTATCGTCGCGAGTGGCATCAGATCCGCTGTAAGACATCGAACTCGGCGTGGTTAGATGCGAATATATTAGCATACAACGGATATATTCGCGTAAATAACCAACGTTCTAGTCCCCCTTTTGATCAACTAACGTGCCAAACATCCCATTCAATCGTCGAGATGATGACGATACGCGAGACACACGGAGTCGCATCCGCAGAAGTGTTATTCTCGTATTGTTCCTCACGGTAGTCCTCTTGTTGACTCCCATTAGTGGCATCGGTCTCGTGGACGCACAAGAAACGACGAGCGACGACCGGTTCGTTCGCGGCGAACCCGACCTCGACGTGCATGTTCCGTCGAACACGGTCGCTCCGGGCCAGACCCAAGCGATCGAGCTGTTCGTTACGAACGACGGGGAGATCCAGGTCGGGTCAGTCAACAACCGCAATACCGTTACCAAAGCACGGAACGTACGAGCGACCGTCGAGGCCGATGATGACTCGCCGATCACGGTCGAGACCGGAACGCAAGCGGTGGGCTCAGTTACGAACGACCAACCGAAGGGTACCTCGTTCCGACTGACAGTCCCCGAAGACGCCGACCCCGGTGAATACGACTTGGACGTCGAACTCGACTACTCGTTCACGAGACAGATATCCGATCGGTCAGGCATAACGGATGAACGGTCCGCATCGGAGACTCGAACGGTTACGATCGAGATCGACGACGACGCCCAATTTATCGTCCGGAACACGTCCACGTCCGCGCAGATCGGTGACTCGGGTGAATTGTCGTTGGAAATGGAGAACGTTGGAACGCGGACAGCGTATAACGCGAGCGTCAGGACGACATCGACAAACGGGAACGTCGTCTTTGGCGAGTCCGCGGTCGATGAGACGCACGCCGGATCGTGGGAGCCAGGCGAGGTAAAAAGGGTCACGCACGACGTTTCCGTCAGAGACGACACCAGCGTTCGTCCGTACACGTTCGACACTGCCGTCTCGTTCGACGACCGCGACGGGATCGAGAACGTGGACGACGGGATCAGTAGCAGTGTGTCACCGCTTCCCGCACAGGCGTTCGAGGTCGAACTGACCGAGTCGACGCTCCGGGTCGACGAGGAGGGGTGGATCCGCGGCGAAGTGACGAACACCGGACCGGCTACCGCCGAAAGCGTCGAGCTCCGCGCTCCGCTGGCGGATCCGAACCTGTATCCGATCGAGAACTCGTACGCCGTTGGGACGCTTGAACCGGGAGAGACGGCGTCGTTCGCACTGCGCCTCGATGTCGGCGGCGAAGCCGAAGCGATTCGGAAACTCATCGACGTAGACGTTCGGTATCGGACCATGGACCGCAACAAGCGGGTGGACGACGACGGTGACGTGATCGTCGATGTACAGGACCGTCGCAGCGAGTTCCGCCTCGCCTCACAGCAAGATCAGATCACCGCCGGAGAGACAGAAACCATCACTATCGAGGTGACCAACAATCTTGACGAGACAGTTACTGATATCGAACCGAAACTGTTCACCGACGATCCGCTGTCCGCCCCCGATGACATCGCGTTCGTTCCCGAGTTGAAACCTGGAGAAACGACGACGATTCGCTTCGAAGTGAGCGTCGGCCAAGACACGGTACCGAAGACGTACGCGGCGACCGTCGACATGCGGTACGACGACGCCGACGGCGAAAGCCAGATCTCCGACACGCATCGGGTGACGATCACGGTCGGTGAGCCCGCCGAGACGACGAACCCGCTTCTCATCGGGGTCGCCGTCGCACTCCTCGTCGTTCTCACGGCGGGGCTGTATGCTTGGAGGCTCCGATAATGCCGGTTCGAAACGATGAATGACGAGCACATCCTCGTCTCGGCACTGAGCGACTGGATCGTTAACCATCCGGTACAGGTCGTCGTCCTGTTTCTACTGCTCACTGCCGGGTTTGCAACCGGAATGAACGATATCCGGATGGAGGGCGGAACCGACCAGTTCTCCGAAGACATCGATGCGTACCAAGTCAACGAGTATGTCGACGAGACGTTTGGCTCCACCTTCGAGGACGATCCGGATACGACGCTCCTGCTTCAGGACGATCGAGATGTTCTTTCGAAGGAGAGCCTGTTGCGGATGCTCTCCGTCCAACGCGAGATAGAGGACCGCACCTCACAGCGCGTAATAGAGATGGCGAGTCCGGCAGGATTCGTGGCGACCGAACTTGATCCATCGGCCACGACGACCGACGCGCAGATCCGAACGATACGGATGGCAACTGACACGGAAGTGCGGCGGGCGATACGGGTCCAAAGCGAGAATCCGGAGTTCATACGGCTGGTTGGAGATGACTTCAGTCCGCAATCCGCATCCGCCACGGCGGCGATCGGCGTCGTCAGCCACGATGCAAAAGACAATTCTGAAACCTTCGAACAGATCCAACTCGAAACACAGCGTATCGCGAACGCAGCTGACGGGGATATCCGGGTGTTCGGTTCGGGAATCTCCGAACACGAGAATATGCAGGTCTTACAGGATTCGCTCTCGGCGTCGATTCCTGCGGTCATCATCCTGCTGGTTCTCTTCTTGGCGATCTCCTATCGTGACCCGTTCGACCTGTTTTTAGCCGTTGTCGGGCTTGCGATGTCGTTGATCTGGACGTTCGGCTTCCTCGGCCACGCTGGAATCCCGTTTACCCAGTTACAGGTGGCCTTACCGCCACTTCTGCTGGCTATCGGTGTCGATTTCGGGATCCACGTCATCAATCGCTACCGCGAGGAGATCGACGACTCTGCGGTTGCAGATCCTGTCGATAACGCGACGGTGGCAAAAACGGTTCGCCGGGCAATCGCTCCGCTCATGGTGGCGTTCTTCATGGTAACGACGACATCGGTGATTGGATTCTCCGCAAACATGGCGAGCGGGCTGTCGCCCATCGCCGACTTCGGGCTCGTCGCCGCGGTCGGAATCGTCGCCGTAATGTTGATCTTCGCCGTGTTTTTGCCGGCCGCAAAGCTCCTGGTCGAGCAGCTCCGGCACCGAACGCCGTTACCGGCGTTCACCTCGAAACCGCTTGGTGACGAAGATTCGATACTGGGGAGGTTCATTCCGTATCATCTCAACATTACGAACCGCATGCCCGTGTTGTTCCTGCTCGTGTTGGTGGTGACTGCCGGGGCAGCGGGCTACTACGGGCAGGACGTTGGATCGTCGTTCGAGGACGAGGATATGCTCCCTCCCGAGGAGCTTCCGGACTACTTAAACGCGCTGCCGGCAGGACTGCAGCCCGGAACGTACACCGTCACGGAGAGCCTCGGTTTCCTCGAAGACGAGTTCGAGACGACGGAGGATGAGACCGTAACGATATATCTACAGGGATCGTTCGCGGAGGACCACGCGTTGGAGTCGATCCATCGGGCGGGGAACGATCCTCCATCGTCGGTCGTCACCGACGACTCTCGACAAGCCGAGACGACGAGCATTTTGACCGTGATCGACGCCTACGCCGAGGAGTCCGCGTCGTTCAAGGCATTGGTTGAACGGAGCGATCGGACGGATAACGGCGTTCCAGACGCCAACGTGGAGCGCATTTACGACGAATTGCTTTCCTCGCCATACGAAACGGAAGCGCTCCGATACATCACTGCGGACTACCGAGAGATGCGGATCGTCTACTCCGTCGAGACCGATTCGACCGACGCGGCGATCACCGCGGATGCGGAGTCAATAGCGGACGGGCCCTACCGATACGAAGCCATCGAGAGCGGAGACATCATTGTGTTCCAGCGGGTCTCCGAGGAGGTCCGCAACTCGGCGATCACGGCGTTGATGATCGCTCTCTCGCTCGGCGTGATCTTCCTGACGGGACTGTACTACGCGCTAGAACGACGGCCGATATTGGGCGTAGTGACGCTCTCGCCGATCATCATCACACTCCTGTTTCTGGTTGCAACCATGCGGTACCTCGGTATCCCGTTCAATACGCTCACGGCGACAATTCTGTCGGTCACGGTCGGAATCGGCATCGATTACGCGATCCACGTCGTTCATCGGTTCACCGAAGAGTTCGATGCCAGGGACGACGGGCTCGCTGCGGCCCGGATTACCCTTCAAGGAACTGGCGGTGCCCTATTCGGAACCACAGTCACGACTGCGAGTGCCGGTATCGCGTTGTATTATCTCTCGATCACACCGATCCTGATCCAGTTCAGAGCGTTGATCGCCATTAGCGTCACCTACGCGTTCATCGCTTCCACCGTTGTGCTTCCGGTGGTCCTCATCATGTGGACCCGATGGGAGTCCGCTAGGGAGACACATGGGTCGTGGTATTGACCCAATTTCTGGTTCGACAGCCACTTGTTCGAGTAATATGTGGGACCCACACAGATCGGCCCGGGATCGCATGGATCCATAGGTCGCCGTTCCGGTCGGTCTTTGCGTTCACATCGGCGCCAAATTTATTATAACTGACTGAACTATCAGCGACCACCCGTGGCTGATACGATTCTGGTCAAGTTAGCGATCCCCGCCTGCGACCGCTGTCCCGTAGCCACGCTTTCGGAGCGGACGCCCCTGCGAGAGGTTCGGATCGATCCCACCGACGAACGGGTCGACTTCGTCGCCAGCGAACTCACGTCTGACCCGCCGGGAGACCTAGAGCTACTGGAGTTCGCCGGGGAGATACACGGACGATACGACCTAGAGAGGACCGCATCCAATCTCGAGGGCGACACGTGCGACGACTGCGCCTGCGACGAATTTCCGCCGGCGTTCTCGAGTGTCCCGGTGTCGCCGCGGGAGGCCCGGATCGACGACGGCGAGCTGATCGTCACCTTCGTGCTGACCGGGTACGGCGAGCTGCAGGCGGTCGTCAACGCGTTCGACGCGACCGAAGTCCGCCAGATCCTCGTCGATCGGGACGTAGAAGACGGCGACGGGCGGTCGGACGTCGTTCCGATCGACCTGACCGGCGTGACGGAGCGACAGGCGACGGTCGCCGCGCTCGCGGTCGAGAAGGGGTACTTCGAGCCGGACGGCGCTACCGCCGACGAGATCGCCGCCGAGCTCGGGGTGGCCAAGTCGACCGTCTCGGAGCACCTCCGGCTCGTGACGGCCACCGTGCTGTCCCAGCTGTTCGGCGAGGGTACTTAAATCGCCGAATAGTTCGGGAGTAGCTAGTTGTTCGTTTCGGGTCCTAGGGTACAGTATGTCACGACTCTGTATTCCGTAATTAATTCCGTGACCGGACGCCCGCGAGGCACCGAGAGCTCACAAGCGATCGCCGCGGCGGACGGCGGGCCGGCGCCGCGGGGCCGCGTTCGTACCGCCGAGCCGGCTCAACGACACGACACACGACACACACCTATGGACAGACGAACGATCGCGATCCTCCTCATCGTGCTCGCCGTGCTGCTGCCGACGTGGTACGTCGGCCTGCACGGCGAGCCGCCCTCGGAGGAGGTCAGGATCGACCAGAGCGTGAGCGAGATGCAGCCGCTGGAGGGGTTCGTCGACGCGCCGAACAAGCTCTCACCGAGTCAGGTCGGCGTGATCGTCTGGGTCGCCCTGTTCGGGCTTCTCGGAGCCATGGCGTTCTTCCACCGCTTCATGAACCGAGCCGCCCGCCCCGACGCGAGCGGTGGGGGACCGAGCGACGCCGGCGGCGCTGACGACCCGGCCGCGTCCGACGGCGGGCTCAACGCCCCGCCGCCGGACGGGACGAACCGGGCGACGTTCCCCTGGTTCGAGACGGAGGACCGGTGGGTCGTCCAGTACCACGACGCGAGCGACGCCATCGAGGGGCTCGTCGCGATGGGCGGGCTCACCGTCCTCGCTATCGTCTTCTCGGCGCTGCTGACGGCCGAGTACCTCACTCTGGCGCGCACCCAGTACTTCGGCGTGTACGCCTTCGGGCTGTTCATGTCGCTGCTGGGCTCGACGGTGTCGTACTACGCCTGGTTCATGCCACACGTCGAAGTCGCCGAACGGAGGGACCACTGATGGGAGACGACGCACCCGACACGCGACCGACGGGAGACGGAATCGACGCCCCGCCGAGCGACGGCCCTCGCGAGCGCGAGGCGCCCGGCGGGCGTACCGATGTCGACGCGTCCGACGCCGACGCTTCCGACGCGTCCGACGCCGACGCTTCCGACGTGTCCGACGCCGACGCTTCCGACGCGTCCGACGCCGAGGGAGAACTGTGCGACGCCTGCCCGGAGAACGACGGCGGGCCCGCCGTCGACCCGAGTATCTTCCGGCCGTTCTGGAAGGACGCGCGCGCCGAACTCAAGCGCCGCGACTACGCGAAGGTCCTCGCGACGGTCGGCGGGATCACGGCGGTCGGAAGCCTCGCCGCGCCGGTCGCGGGGCTCACGCGGGTGTTCGAGCGCAAGTATCAGGGCCCGGTGTACGAGGAGGGGATCCCCCTCGTCGACGAGGCGGGTGAGCGGATCGCGGAGGACCGCATCGCCCCCGGCGAACAGCTCACGGTGTTCCCGGAGCCGCGCCCGGGGATCGACGACGCCCCGACGCTGCTCGTGCGCTTCGAGGAGTCGGCGTACGGCGACCAGGTGCGCGACGAGTACACCGTCGGCGGGTACGCCGCGTTCTCGAAGGTGTGCACCCACGCCGGCTGCATGGTCGCCGACCGCGACGGCGACGTGCTCGTCTGTCCGTGCCACTCCGGGCGGTTCGACCCGGTGACGGGCGCGCAGGTCGTCGGGGGACCGCCCCCGCGGGCGCTGCCGCAGCTCCCGATCACGCTCTCGGGCGACGGCTACCTCGTCGCGACCGGGGACTTCCAGGGGCCGGTCGGCCCCGGGGGTGAGTGATGTCCCGGATCGACGCCGCGACCGAGCGGGCCGAGTCCGCGTACGACTGGGTCGACTCGCGGCTGGACCTGGACGACGCGAGCGACTTCCTCGGGAAGGCATTCCCCGCGGAGGACTCGTTCCTCCTCGGCGAGGTCGCGCTGTTCTGTTTCGGGATCCTCGTCGCGACCGGGACGTTCCTCGCGTTCTTCTACGAGCCGAGCACGACCGCCGTCGAGTACAGCGGGAGCGTCGTGCAGTACCAGGGTCAGGAGCTGCCGGCGGCGTTTACGAGCGTCCTCTACATCACCTACGACGTGCCGTTCGGGATGTTCCTGCGGCGCATGCACCACTGGGCGGCGCACCTGTTCGTCGCCTCGATCGCCCTGCACATGCTCCGCGTCTTCTTCACCGGCGCGTACCGGAACCCGCGCGAGCCGAACTGGCTCGTCGGGACCGGCCTCGCCGGGCTGGCGATGTTCGCGGCCTACACCGGCTACTCGCTCCCGTACGACGAGTTCGCGAGCACGGCGGTCGGCATCGGCTACAACGTCGCCGCCTCGATCCCGATAGTCGGCGACCCGCTCGCGAGCATCGTCTTCGGCGGTCAGTTCCCGACGAGCGCGACGATCCCGCGGCTGTTCTTCTTACACGTCTTCCTCATCCCGGCCGCGATCGCGGGGCTCATCGCCGTCCACATGGCCATCCTCGTCCGGCAGAAACACACCGAGGCGCAGCGCGACGGAGACGTGAGCGCCGCGGGAGCGGGCAGTGCCGCCGGGGATACCTCGAGAACGAGTAGCAACCCGGAGGCGACCGACGGCGGCGCGCGCCTGATCGACCGCGACGACGACAGCGTCGTGATCGGGCTCCCCGCGTTCCCGAACCAGGCCGCGGTGAGCGCGGTCGTGTTCTTCCTCACGATGGCCGTGCTCTCGCTGCTCGCCGGGCTGCTCCCCGTTCACAACATCGCTCAATACGGACCGAACGACCCGGCGTCGACGCCGTCGCTCGTCATGCCGGACTGGTTCCTGATGTGGGGGTACGGGTTCCTGAAGCTCACCCCGTCGTGGATGAGCTTCGACGTGCTCGGGATCCACGTCAGTTCGGAGTTCGTGGGCGGGCTGCTCCTCCCGAGTCTGGTGTTCGTCGCCGTGGCGGTCTGGCCGTTCATCGACCGCGCGGAGGAGCCGGAGCACTTCACGCGGAACTACCTCGACCGCCCGTTCCCGACCGCGGTCGGCATCACCGGCGTCACGCTCGTCATGGTCGCCTCGATCGCCGGCATGGACGTGATCGTCGCCGAGATCCTCGGCACGTCGACGGCCGCGCTCCGCCCCTATCTGATCGGGGCGCTCGTGCTCGTTCCCGCCGCGGCCGGCACGCTCACTTACGCGATCCTCGGCGGCTTCGAGGGGGAGACGGAGGGAGGACCGCCACCGGCGAGCGGCGAGGACCGGTCGACGTCGGGAGACGACGGCACGCCGTCACCCACGGAGGGATCGGACGATGACTGACTCTGACGCATTCCGGTTGGCCGAGCTGTCGCCGCGCCGGTACCGCTGGGCGGATCGGGCGACGAAACTGGCCGGCGTGGGGCTGATCGCCGCCGGACTCGACGCAGGCGGCGGCACGCCCGCGGGCGTCGCGTTCGCGGCGCTCGGCGTCGCACTCGGCCTCGCGACCGTTCTCATCGACAAACATGACTGACACGACAGACACATCGAACGAATCGACACGCGACGCCTCCGGCACCGCGCGCCGCGACTTCCTGAAGGGGGTCGGAGCGGCGGCCGCCGTCGGCGCCACCGGGCTGGGGTCCGCGCAGGACCTCACCGAGATGAATACGCTGGAGGTGGTCGACGACCCGATCGGAAACTACCCGTACCGCGACTGGGAGGACCTCTACCGCGAGGAGTGGGACTGGGACGGCAAGGCCCGTTCGACGCACAGCGTCAACTGCACGGGCAGCTGCTCCTGGCAGGTGTACACGCGGAACGGGCAGGTGTGGCGCGAGGAGCAGGCCGGCGACTACCCGCGCTTCGACGAGTCGCTCCCCGACCCGAACCCGCGCGGCTGTCAGAAGGGGGCGTGTTTCACCGACTACGTGAACGCCGACCAGCGCGTCACGCACCCGCTCCGCCGGACCGGCGAGCGCGGCGAGGGGAAGTGGGAGCGGATCTCCTGGGACGAGGCGCTCACCGAGATCGCCGAGGAGGTCATCGACGCCGTCGAGGACGAAGAGTACGACGCGATCAGCGGCTTCACGCCGATCCCGGCGATGAGTCCCGTCTCGTTCGCCTCCGGGAGCCGCCTCGTCAACCTGCTCGGCGGCGTCAGCCACTCCTTCTACGACTGGTACTCCGACCTCCCGCCGGGACAGCCGATCACGTGGGGGACCCAGACCGAGAACGCCGAGAGCGCCGACTGGTACAACGCCGACTACATCATCGCCTGGGGCTCGAACATCAACGTCACGCGGATCCCCGACGCGAAATACTTCCTCGAGGCCGGCTACGACGGCGCCAAGCGCGTCGGGATCTTCACCGACTACAGCCAGACGGCGATCCACTGCGACGAGTGGATCGGTCCCGATCCCGGTAGCGACACCGCGCTCGCGCTCGGGATGGCCCGAACCATCGTCGACGAGGGGTTGTACGACGAGGAGCATTTAAAAGAGCAGACGGACATGCCGCTGCTCGTCCGCGAGGACACCGGGAAGTTCCTCCGCGCGAGCGAGGTGTCCGGGCTCGACGTCGACGCCGACCGCCCGGAGAAGGTGTTCGTCATGCAGGACGCCGACGGCGGCCTCCGGACGGCGCCCGGCTCGCTCGGCGAGCGGGACGGACAGCACGACCACTCCCTGAGCATCGAGCTCGACTTCGACCCCGACCTCGACGCCGAGCGCACGGTTCAGACGACCGACGGCGCGGTCGAGACCCGCACCGTCTGGCAGAACCTCCGCGACGAGCTGTCGGAGTACACTCCCGAGGTGGTCAACGAGATCACCGGCGTCGGGAGGCAGACACACCAGAAGATCGCCCGCGAGTTCGCCGAGGTCGACCGCGCGAAGATCATCCACGGCAAGGGGGTCAACGACTGGTACCACAACGACCTCGGCAACCGCGCCATCCAGCTGCTCGTCACGCTCACTGGGAACCTCGGTCGACAGGGGACCGGCCTCGATCACTACGTCGGCCAGGAGAAGATCTGGACGTTCAAGGGGTGGAAGAACCTCTCGTTCCCGACCGGGAGCGTCCGGGGCGTCCCGACGACGCTGTGGACGTACTACCACGCCGGGATCATGGAGAATACGGACCCGGAGACGGCCGCGAAAATTCAAGAGTCGATCGACAAGGGGTGGATGCCGCTGTACCCGAGCGAGCGCGACGACGGGAGCCGTCCCGACCCCAGACTCATGTTCGTCTGGCGCGGGAACTACTTCAATCAGGCCAAAGGGAACATCGCCGTCGAGGAGGAGCTGTGGCCGAAGCTCGACCTCGTCGTCGACATCAACTTCCGGATGGACTCGACGGCGCTCAACAGCGACATCGTGCTCCCGACGGCGAGCCACTACGAGAAGCACGACCTGTCGGTGACGGACATGCACACGTACGTCCACCCGTTCACGCCGGCGGTCGAGCCGCTGGGTGAGTCGAAGACGGACTGGCAGATCTTCCGCGAGCTCGCCGCGAAGATCCAGGAGCTCGCCGAGGAGCGCGGCGTGGAACCGGTCGAGGATCGGAAGTTCGACCGCGAGATCGACCTCCAGTCCGTTCACGACGACTACACGCGCGACTGGATCGACAACGAGCCCGGCGCGCTGGCCGAGGACAAGGCGGCCGCGGAGTTCATCCTCGAGAACTCCGAGGAGTCGAACCCGGAGGGCACCGACGAGCAGCTCACGTTCGACGACATCGAAGAGCAGCCGCGTCGCCTCCTCGAGACCGGCGACCACTGGTCGTCGGACATCGAGGAGGGCGAGGCGTACTCGCCGTGGAAGGACTACGTGCAGGACAAGAACCCGTGGCCGACGTTCACCGGGCGCCAGCAGTACTACATCGACCACGACTGGTTCTTAGAGCTCGACGAGCAGCTCCCCACGCACAAGGAGGGCCCGGTGCTCCAGGAGAAGTCGGAGTACCCGCTGAGCTACAACACGCCGCACAGCCGCTGGTCGATCCACTCGACGTGGCGCGACGACAGCAAGATGCTCCGGCTGCAGCGCGGCGAGCCGACCGTCTACCTCAACCCGGAGGACGCGGCGGAGCGGGGGATCGAGGACGGCGACACCGTCCGCGTGTACAACGACCTCGACTCGGTCGAGGTGCAGGCGAAGATCTACCCGAGCGGGGAGCCCGGCACCGTCCGGCACTTCTTCAGCTGGGAGCGGTTCCAGTACCCCGACCGCAACAACTTCAACTCGCTCGTGCCGATGTACATGAAGCCGACGCAGCTCGTCCAGTACCCCGAGGACACGGGCGAACACCTCCACTTCTTCCCGAACTACTGGGGACCGACCGGGGTGAACAGCGACGTCCGGATCGAGGTCGAGCCGGTCGAGGAGGAGGCGGCCTCGCTCGACGCCGGCCTGCTCGGGGTGTCGGCGACGGGGTCAGAGTCGACCGATTCGGGATCGGAGTCGACCGATTCGGGGTCGAGGACGCGCGGCGCGTTGGGTCGCGTCTCGGACCTGCTCGGAGGTGACGGCTCGTGAGCAAGACCACAGACGACGCGGTCCGTCAGGCCGACGAGGCCGCCCGACAGACCGACGACGGCGACGTCCCCCTCGCGGAGGGCGTGGACCATCAGGTCGCGATGGTGATGGACCTGAACAAGTGCATCGGCTGCCAGACGTGCACGATCGCGTGTAAGACCAACTGGACCGAGTCCGGGGGGCGCGAGTACATGTACTGGAACAACGTCGAGACGAAGCCCGGCGCCGGCTACCCCCGCGACTGGGAGGAGATGGGCGGCGGCTGGGACGAGGACGGGCAGTCCCGGACGCCCGGCCAGCTCCCGGAGCAGGAGGACTACGGCCGCGCGTGGGAGTTCAACCACGAGGCGATCATGTACGAGGGGAGCGACGAGCCGCTCCGCCCCATGGAGAACGCCGACTGGGGTCCGAACTGGGACGAGGACGAGGGCACCGGCGAGTACCCCAACTCCTACTACTTCTACCTCCCTCGGATCTGCAACCACTGCACCCACCCCTCCTGCGTGGAGGCGTGCCCGCGCTCCGCGATCTACAAGCGCGAGGAGGACGGGATCGTCCTCGTCGACCAGGACCGCTGTCGCGGCTACCGGTACTGCGTCGAGGGGTGTCCGTACAAGAAGGTGTTCTACAACGCGCAGACGAAGACCAGCGAGAAGTGCATCTTCTGTTACCCCCGGATCGAGGGGGAGGGACCGGAGGGCGAGGTGCGGCCCCCCTCCTGCGCCGAGGACTGCCCGCCCCAGCTCCGGCACGTCGGCTTCCTCGACGACGAGGACGGGCCGATCTACAAGCTCGTGAACGAGTACGAGGTCGCCTTGCGGCTCCACCCCGAGTACCGCACGGAGCCGAACGTCTACTACATCCCGCCGTTCGCGCCGCCGCAGACGTCGGAGAGCGGCGAGACGGTGGACGCGGAGCGCATCCCGCGCAACTACCTGGAGGAGCTGTTCGGCCCGCAGGTGAACGAGGCGCTCAACACGATCAACCGCGAGCGCGATCGGGTCAGACAGGGCGAGGAGAGCGAGCTCATGGAGATCCTCTCGACCGTGAACAACGACGACCAGTACCGGCTGGAGGTGTTCGACGATGGGGCGTGACGCTGACCGGCCAGACGCCGAGCGCCCCGGCGACGACGAGGTCGACGACCGCGGGATCGGCTCGCGGGAGCTCGTCGTCGCGGCCGCGCTCGCGCTCGCCGTCGTGGCCGCGACCGCCGCCTTCCCGGCGGCCGTCGACGCGCGCGCGGCCTACGAGATCCCGGTCGAGGGACAGTCGAGCGCCGGCGACCTCGCGGAGCCGACCGGGGACGCGTGGGAGTCCGTCGAGACGGTGACTGTCCCGCTGAGCAGCACCGGCGCGGCGGTGCCGGGCGGCGCCGACACCACCGTCGAGTTCGTCCGCGTCGGGGCCGCGCGGACCGACGAGCGGCTCTACCTCAGGCTGTCGTGGAGCGACCCCACGGCGAACGAGTCGACGGGATCGCTCCGCGCGTTCGCCGACGCCGCCGCGGTCCAGCTCCCCGTCTCCTCGGAGTCGCGGCCGCCGATCGCGATGGGGTCGACCGACGAGCGGGTGAACGTCTGGTACTGGAACGCCGCCGACGGGACGGAGTCGCTGCTCGCCGGCGGCGCCGGGAGCACCACGCAGATGTCGGAGTCGGCGGTGGAGACGACCGCGACGCACACCGGCGACCGGTGGGCCGTCGTGTTCACTCGACCGCTCTCCGCCGACCGCGCGAACGTGACCGACGTCGACCCGGACCAGGACGTGAACGCCGCGTTCGCGGTCTGGGAGGGGTCGAACGACGAGCGCTCCGGACAGAAGGCCGCGAGCGAGTGGTACTACCTCTCGCTCGGGCCGGCCGAAGGCGGGCCGCCCTACGAGACGGTGCTGTGGGCGCTCGCCGGGATCGCCGTCGTATTCACCACGCTCGTGACCGTCGAAGGGATCCGCCGGACGAGGGGTGAGTGACCGTGTCGGAACCGATCGCCGAACGTGACGGTCCCGGGTTCGACGAGGGGCTTCGGGCAGGCGCGATCGACGAGGAGGCCGCGGCGCGCGGGAGCGTCTACGCGCTGGCGGCGGCGGCCTTCGCCGAGCCGAGCGGCGGCGTCCACGAGCGGTTCGCGGACGGATCGCTCGACGAGGCGATGGCGACGCTCGTCGACCGGAGCGGCCTCGACGTCGACCCGCCCGACCTGACCGTCGAGGACGACCGCGAGACGCTCGCGGCCCGGTACAACGACCTGTTCGTCGTCGGCTACTCAGAGGTGATCGACGGGACGGACGGAACGGTCGAGAACCAGGGACCGCCGGCCTCCCTGTACGAGTCGACGTACCGCTCCGACGTGTCGTGGAACGACGTGAACCTCGACCTCGCTCGGGCGTACGAGCACTTCGGCTGCGAGGTGGGCGGGGACGAGCGCCGCCACCACGACCACGCCCGGCTGGAGCTCGAGTTCGCGGGGTATCTCTGTCGGCTGGCCGCCGCGGGCGACGGAGACGGCGTCGCGGACGGCGGCAGCGACGGGGGGTCGGCCGGAGCCGCAGAGCCGTCTGACCTCCGCCGCGCCCGACTGGACTTCCACGACCGCCACCTCTCCGTCCTCGCGTCGGGGCTTCGGACGGCCCTCGACGAGGAGCCCGGCACGAGCGTCTACGGTCGCCTCGCGCGCTTCCTCGACGCCTTCGTCGCCGCCGATGTCGACGACCTCGCGGACCGGCTCGACGCCGGCGCCGGAGGCGACCGCGAACACGCGGTCACCGACGGTCCGGACGGGGGTGAGCGGTCGTGAGCTCACCGACCGAGCGGGCGAGCGGGCGGGCGGCCCCGTCGGCGCCGGTCGGTCGCCTCGGCGGTCGCGCGGGGTCGATCGGCCTGCTGGCCGCCGTCGGCGTCGGCTTCGCGACCGCGGTCCGCGTGCTGTACAACGCGCCGTTCGAGCCGGCCGGGTTCGCGTCGGAGCTGGTTCCGGTCACGGGGACGCTCGCGGCGCTCGCGAGCGGCGTCGCGCTGGCCGGTGTCGCGCTCTCGTCGGACCGTTCCGCGGTCCGCGTCGGGCTCCTGTTCGCCGGGGTGTTCGGCGTGCTCGCGACGATATCCGGCGCGGCGACCGTCGCCGCGGCAGTCGCGATCCCGATCGGCGCCGCGGTCGCGTTCGCCCGCGCGCTGGGGCCGCCGTCGACCTACTTCGAGCTCCGGCGCGCCGTCCTCGCGCTGGCGTTCGCGCTCGCCGCCGGACTCTCGCTCGCCGCGACGGCCGGGATCGCCGGCCCCGCCGTCCGGTCGGCCGGATCCGTCGTCTTCCTCGGCGGGGTGACGCTCCTCGCGGTCCGGGCCGAGGGCGATCCCGTCGCGCTCGTCGCGGGCGCGACCGCGTTCGCGGGGGTCGTTCTCGCGAGCGCCGCCGCGCCGTACGTCACCGGGAGCGCGCTGCTCGTCGGGTTCGCGATCGTCGGGAGCCCGCACCTGCTCGCCGCGACCGCGGCGTTCGGCGGGGTCGCGGCCGCCGTCGCCGGGCTCCGCGAGGGCGACGCGCGGCTCGCGATCGGCGCGGTCCTCTTGGTTCTCGCGGGAGTCCCCGCGACGCCGGGAGCCGCGACCGCCGTCTGTCTCGGCGCCGCGCTCGCGACGCTCGACGCCGAGGAGCTCTCCGGGGGGCGGGGCGCGCCGGACTCGGCGGGTCCGACGACCGAGAAGGGGGTGAGCGCCCGATGAGGGACCCGGACGAGGCGACGGACGGGCCGACCGACCCCCGCGTCCACCCCGAGGAGAGCCCGGGGTTCGGCGAGGAGCCGGACGGGCTCGAGGATATCGAGGTGAGCCGCGACGTGACGATCGGCGACGCGAGTCCGCGGGAGCTGCAGGCGACGGACACGGCCCCGCTCCGCGGGACCGACGCCGCCGCGAAGATCGAGGACCTCGTCGACGGCGACCCGGTCGAGCGCCGGCGGGCGGCGCTGGCACTGGGCGAAGGCCGACCGAGCGAGGCCGCCGTCGACGCGCTGATCGACCACGGCCTCGCCGACGACGACGCCGACGTGCGGCAGTTCGCCGTCGAGGCGCTCGGCGAGCTCGGCGGCGGGCGGGCGGGCGAGGCCGCGGTCGCGGCGTGTGACGACCCCGATCCGTGGGTCCGCGCCGAGGCCGTCGTCGCGCTCGACCGGATCGACCGCGGCGGGTACGCGGCGACGATCGAGGCGGCGCTGGACGACGACCACCACGCGGTCGTCAGAAACGCGATGGTCTCGCTGTTCAAGAGCCGCGGCGAGGCGTTGCTCCCGGTCCTGCTCGAGCTGTCGCACGCGGAGAGCGAGCGGCTCAGGGAGTGGGCCATCCACCTGCTCGCCGGCGTCGACGACGAGCGCGCGCTCGACCGCCTCGAGGCGGTCGCGGGCGACGAGACGGAGCCGAAGGTCGTCCGGAGCACCGCCGCCCGCGCGATCGACGCCGACCCCGGGAAGTTCCGGCGGCAGTTCAGCGGCGGCACGGAGAACGACAGCGCCGACCTGCCCGGCGAGAGCACGCTCAACCGCCGGCCGGACCTGTGAAGCGACCTCGAAATGCCGACGCCGACCACACCACCATGACAGACCCAACCGTTGACACGCCCGACGACGCGCACGCCGCCGACGAACCGACCGATCACGAGTCGCCAGCCGACGCCGTGGAGGCCGAGCTCCGGAAGGTCCGCGACCCGGACGCCGGCGTGAGCGTGTTCGAGGCGGGCGTCGTCGAGGACGTCTCGGTCGACGACGGCGCCGCGACGATCACCGCGGACCTGCGCGAGTTCCCGCGTGACGCGGCCGAGCGAGTGTCGGCCGCCATGGTCCGGGCGGCCTCCGACGCGCCGGGCGTGTCGAACGCGCGGATCGAGCAGGTCGATCCGAGCCCGGACCTCGACGGGCGCTCTGCGGGGATGGGGACCGCGGACCGGGTGATCGCGGTCGCGAGCACGAAGGGCGGCGTCGGGAAGACGACCGTCGCGACGACGCTGGCGTGCGCGCTCGCGGCCGGGGGTGCCGGAGACGATGCGGGCGGGGAGGCCGACGACGAGGAGGTCGACGCCGAGCGCGACGACGCCGACGCCCCCTCGGTCGGCCTGTTCGACGCCGACATCTACGGCCCGAACGTCCCCGAGGTCGTCGGGGCGAGCGGCCCCGTCTACAGCGACGACGACGGGAACCCCGTCCCGGTCGACGTCGACGGGTTGGAGGTGATGAGCGTCGGGCTGCTCTCGGACGACGGCCCGCTCGCGTGGCGGGGCGCGATGGCGCACGACGCGCTCTCGGACCTGTTCGAGACCGCCGCCTGGAGCGACCCGGACACCGTCGTCGTCGACATGCCGCCGGGAACGGGAGACGTGGCGTTGACAACCCTTCAGGAGGTGCCGGTTGACGGTGTTGTTCTCGTCACCACGCCGTTCCAAGCCGCCGTCTCCGACACCGGGCGCGCGTTGGAGCTGTTCGAGGAGAACGACGTGCCAGTCCTCGGCGTCGTCTCGAACATGGGGGAGTTCGTCTGCGACGAGTGCGGCACGCCACACGACCTGTTCGGTGGTGACAACCCCATCGAGGCGCTCGATCTACCGGTGCTCGCGGAGCTCCCCTTCGATCCAGAACTCCAGTCGACGCCGAAGCCGAGCACCGACTCGCTTCCCGAGTACGCAGCGGAATTAGCGGTTGCGGTCGACGAGCGCTACGAAGAGATCTGGTCGGTCGATCCGCCCGCTGACGCTCTCGACCTCCGCGGACTCGATCCGGAGGCCCGCAAGGAGCGCGTCGAAGCTCAGTTTCGCGCACTCGACTCGGGCGAAGAGTTGTTTATTGTGAGCGATCGCGACCCTGCGCCAGTCCAGGGGTTCCTACTCGATCTGGTCGACGCCGACGGACTCCAGAATTTCCGCGTCAAGCGACAGAATCCGGAAACGTGGTTCGCACGAGCAACGCGCCCGTGAACACTCGTTATCGTCTTCGTTAGATCGAAAGCGACCACCAATCTGTTCACTTCGAGGTTGCCGGGGTGTCAGCGATTCTGTTTCTCTCGATCGTACGTGTCAGGGTATCTATGAGCGAGGATCTGTTCGACGTGTCGACCGTCCGGTTCGCTGGAGCTGTGACAGTCTGTCTTCGAGGACGTCGATGAGTTCTTCTGCCGTTCGACTAATCCGGCCGAGGCGCTCGCGAACGATCTCGGGATCGTCCGACTCCCACGCAGCGAGGTAGAACGCTGACCCGCTCGTGTCGAGCCCGCAGTAGCGCCCGACGACGTAGGCGACGGCTTCGGCCTCGACTTCGCGTTTCGCCCGCTCGGTGTCGTCGTCGACATCGAAGTGGAGCAGGGCGTGTGCGTACTCGTGAATCAGCGTCCGCGCGAGGTTGGCCTCGTTCTCCCGATCACGCACCTCGACGAGCGGCTGAACGTCGACGAGGCTCAGCTGCTCGCAGATGCCCTTCGCCTCGCCGTGGGTCCACTCCTCGGCTGGAACGATCCGCACCGTCACGCCGAGGTCGTCAGCGGCGCCAGTCAACTGTTCGACGAGGTCGCCGGCGTCCCCAGTCGCTTCCGTGTCCAGGTCGGGAAGCGGTTCGCCCTCGGTCTGGGAGACGTCGAACACCGGCGCGGGCTTGAACCCGACCAGCCCCTCGGACCACTCCTCGGGCGGCGTCTCGTCGTACTCACAATCGCTGTCCTCGTGGTAGCTCGGGGAGTTCTCGCACTCCGGGCACTGTTTCGCGATGATTGGCGCCCAGATCCAGATGGCCGACTCACCCTCCGTGACGTGACGGTCGAACTCCTCCTGCCACGTCCGGTAGCCAGCCACGCGGGTTGCCTCGGGACACTGCCGCTTGATCAGGAGCGTGTTCCGATACGAGTAGTCGTGGAAGCGACTCTGGACGTCAAGCCACTCCTGAAACTCCGCGCTGGCCTGCGCGTCGTCGACGCCGGCGACGAGGTCGTCGATCCACTGTTCGATCGTACTGTTCATCTCGTCGGATCGCGTGTCGGTCTGGTCGAAGGAGACCGACGAATCACTGGTCGTAGCCATTGTGTTCACCGAATCAAGTTCACGGCAACTGCGTCTGCTCAGACCGCGCCGCACCCCTCAGGGGCGTTCAAAAAACCGCTCTATCGGTCAGCGGAGCTCGTGGCGTTCGTCCACAAAGCCAACCGAGACGAGGTACTCGAGGAACTCGTCGAACCGTTCGACGTCACTGGGGGTGTCGGTCGCAAGGTGACGTGCCCACTCGATGGCCCATTGGAAGGCGGGATCCGTGCCGCCCTTGCCGTGAATGTACCACCATCGGGCCGCTTTCAGCACGACCAGCGGATTCGTCGGCGGCTGCTCACCGGCGAGTCCACGGGTGATGGATTCGATTTCGTCGGGGACGTCGGCGGAATCGACCTCTGCTGATTGCGTGTTGTCGATATCGACCGGGATCTCGTCGATCGAGACGTTGTCGGGACTCTGTTGTTGACTCATTGAAAGTCACCTCTGAGAGCTTTCGAAGGAGCCCTCGCCCTCTCTGGGGCACGAAAAACAGGTCGCGAAGTCACGCCGGCGGGAGGTAGACGCTCTGCTCGCCGGCAGATACCTTTGTGCTGAACGTGGGACTTCGCTTGTTAGTCAACTACTGGTTGGACTGGCAGCCGTTCGAGTCGGCGATGGCACGGGATACAGAGAGTCAGCAGGTTACTCGGTACATCTGCATCGTCGACCGACTGGTCTGGGTCGTTGTAGAACCGGCGTCGAGGAATCCGGTGGTGAACCGGGAGATAACGACCGAATTTCTCGCGGTGAGCTTCACGGCCCATACCGCAGCGAAGGCAGGACTCGTTGTCACGGGTGATGATCTCCTCACGAATCTGTGGCCAGTTCGAGCCAAACGGAACTATCTCAGTATCTGACTGACGGTAGTTTTCTAGATAGTCCGGGTCGGCCGCTTGAAGGGCCGTTCGCCACGTTCCGAATTCACGCTGATACGGATCGATGGTAAACTTCCCGTGTTCGTTCATTTCCGTTGTTGTCGGTGGGTGGCCCAGCTCATTCGCAACAGCCCGCAGTTCGGCTAATAACTCCTCCCGTGGAATTCGCCACCGCTCATTCGGCTCGAAGCCGGCAGCTCGGAGAGCTTCATTCCACGAACCGAATCGCTCCTGATAGACTGCTGCACTCCATTTCCCTTGGTTTCGCATTTCATCCTTCCGAGGGACATGGCCTAGCTCTTCGGCGAGACGGTTGAGTTCGGATATCAGATCCTCCTCGCTCACATCCCATACGGAGTGGACTTCCAACTCAGCCTGTCGAAGAGCACGATTCCAGGTTCCAAACGCTCGCTTGTACGAATCCGAGGTGTAGGGGCCACTCCGGTCCATTTCATCTGTTGTGGGCGGTCGACCCAGTTTCTCAGCGAACCCCTGTAAGGCAGTAATGAGTCTCTCTTCGGAGAGGTTCATTTCAACGTTCGGCTCAAAATCGGCCGCCCGTAGTGCTGCATTCCATCCTCCAAATCGCTTGCAGTATGTCTTCACCGAATACTTTCCGTGAGCACTGTATTCACGCTCTGACGGGGTTCCTCCCACGATGTCGGCAACCGATTTGAGATCAGTAAGGAGGTCCTCTTCGGACGTCGATGGTCGTCCGTCTGGATCATTCGTTCCGGTTTGAAGTCCGGCAGCCTCGAGTGCGTTATTCCACGACTCGAACCGATTCCCGTACGTCTTCGAAGCATGAGGTCCTGAATCGTCCATCTCACTCTGCGATGGGGGACGACCGAGTTCCTCAGCGAACTTCTGGAGCCGATTGAGGAGTTCATCGTCTGAGTACAGCTTCTTGCCCATGATTTCTGAGGGGATTGAGTCACTCAGTTTGGTCCCGACTCGGTATTTGAATGTCCGCACTCACTCATTCCGGATATTGATCGGAACGGCGACTCAAGGGGCGATCCTCGCGAGTCGTATGGCAGCCACCCCCACTTTTTGGAAGCGACGGCTCGCCGACTAGGATATACTGAAATTCAGTACTAAGACGTCTTATTCGACGGTTTATGGATAGGCAGTTCGACGACGAAGACTGAACCAGTTGGGTCGTTGTCCTCGACCCATACGTCACCACCGAATTGGTCCGTCAGGAGATGGACGAGATATAGACCAATCCCCGATCCTGGACTGTCCAATCCTTTCTCCCCTTTCCCGAAGATTTGTTCTTTCTGTTGGTCAGGAATGCCAGGTCCATTATCTGCAATCCGGTACCGGACAGTCTCTGAGTTCTCTTCACAGGAGACGGTGATCTCAGGGGTCTCTTTGTCGTTGTGTCGGACCGCATTCTCGAGGATATTCCGGAAAACCGAAGAAAGCATCTCGTTTGCCTGTACCGACACGTCGCAGAGTTCACCCGATACGTGAAACTGCGCGTTCGGGAACGAATCACGTACTGCAGCGAGCTCAGCGTCAAGAAGTGGCTGAAGCTGGATTTCTTCTAATTCAGCTGTTCCTTCTTCTGAGAGTGATTCAACGAACTCACGTGCGACCTCTGTGAACTGAATTACGTGCCGGGACTTCTGTAACACTCGGTCCAGAGCGTCTTCCCCATCTTCATCGATATGGTCTTTGAGGATCTCGGCCCATCCGAGAATCACGGTCATATCGTTCCGGATATCGTGTCGAACCACGCGATTTAACGCCTCGAGTTGTTCGGTTTTCTCTTCGAGTCGCTGTCGATATGACTCGCGTTCAGTTACGTCGGTAACCGTCACTAATTGGCCGGTCGTTACCTCACCTGCTAAGAATGGCGTGCTCGACACGTCATAATACCGTGTTTCACCTTCCTGCGTAATTGTCAGGATATCTTGTTTGGTGAGATGATCTGCGAGTGCGGTATTCACAGCCTCAAGCGGTTCGCCAAAGGAATCCTCAAGGGTTGGAAACAGTTTGCGAGCCGCTTGATTGTAATCCTGAATCCGGGTTTCTTGGTCGAGGAAGATTGCGGGTTTCTCTGACTCCCCGGTTAATCGGATTGCCTCAAACCGTTGTCTGTAGAAGAAGAGCGTTCCAACGGCGAAGAGGGCGACGCCAGGCGGCTCATACATTAATGGGAGCAGCCAGTCGACCTGGCCGCCAATAATCGTTGCAACAGCTGGGAGGCCTGAGAGTCCAACGAGCACGACGAGCGGACGGCTGTCACTCCCAGTATGATGGAACCGCTCCATCAGTACGAAGAATCCGACAGCGATGGCGGCATATGATAACCCCAAGACGATCCAGTAGAGCAGTTCGTGATGGATCACGAGGTGTGGGAATGGTTCTGTGACCCATTCCGTCGTAAAGTAGAGATTGTGGAGTGGATTCGTGACTTTGAGAGCGGTGAAAAAGAGGAACGTCCCGAGTATGAGGTTTCGGAATGGGGCGTGTCGAGGTGGCCGACCGGTATATGCAGCACAAAAGTAGAGCCAGGCCCCAACGGCGACGAACGCAAAGATGAAGCCAAATATATAGAAATCGAGTTTCCCCGCACACGTCGGTGCGAGAAGATAGCCAATGTACCCTCCAGACCACAGAGCAACAGAACCGAGGAAGACGATCAGTCCTTCACGTGTCTCCGGATGCTGTATCTTCCGTGCTTGTGGAATAGTCGCCACGCAGGCAATCGCAGATAGTGCGAAAATTATGACGTGACCTAGAAGGAGGGGATTCATTATCCAGATAAAGGGTTGTTCTCGGGGTATTAAATAACGGTTTGGAACAGCCCTCTTACAGGGGGATATCCGGGCTTCTTCCGGCCACTAGGCATTCTTTCTCTCGGTCGATTCCCAGAGTTGGCGTCCAACTCATAAGGCTCCAACAGTACTGGTACAGCCGATTAACCAACAATAAGGAAACCGACGCGGAAGGTGTTGGTTAAGAACAGAGCTTACTCTTCGTTCTCACGCAGCTCTTCAGCCTTCCACTTGAGCCGGCGCAGAATCTGCGTTCGATTTTGGTGGGCGTTCTCGTAGGCAACACACTCTTGCAGGGTCTCCATATCGGGAATCGTCGCGATACCGGCCTTGATCAGGTGCGTGTTCGATGCTTCAAGCCGCTTCTCTGGCGGGAATTCGTCGCTCTCTTCGTCGTTAGTAGTTCCCATCTCGAAGAGCCTCCACCCCTTTGGGGCCGACACAAACAACTCTCCGGACGATAACGCCTCATCTCTAATAGAGATAATACCGGTATAACAGCTACCGTAATGGTCATCCCCCGCGAGTGTTTACAGGCCCGTATGGAGCGAAAGACGATCTCCGTCACCGGGATGTCGTGCAACGGGTGCGAACAGAACGTGGAGACCGCCCTGCGAAACCTCGACGGTGTGAGTCGGGTCGAGGCCAATCACGACGCTGACACGGTCGACGTGGTTCTCGAGGATGGAGTCGCAGACGACGACGTGAACGCGGCAATCGAACAGGCTGGCTACGACGTCAAGGCCTAATCGGCCGCCGCTCGGCCGTCTTCCCGCTCGCCCTCGGTGTGTTCGTCGAGGGCGAATTCGGTGTTGACACCCTCACCCGAGAGGAGCTGACCAGCGAAGCTGTTGGCGAGGACGGCCGAGACAGACAGCACCATCGCGAGCATCGCGAACACCGGGTGGACGAGCCCGGTCGTCGCGGCGGCGACACCGACCCCGTTGAACGCGAAGGCCGTCGCGAGGTTCTGGCGGGTCTTCCGGTAGCTCTCGTTCCCGATCTCGTAGGCGTCCATCACGCCACCAAGCCGGTCACCCATCAGGACGATATCCGCCGACTCGATGGCGATGTCGGTCCCAGCGCCGATGGCGATGCCGATGTCCGCCTGCGTGAGTGCAGGAGCGTCGTTGATGCCATCGCCGACCATCGCCACGCGGTGGTCGGCTTCCTGCAGGCGCCCGATCTCCTCGCGTTTCTCGTCAGGGAGGACGTCGGCCATAACCCGGCCGATGCCGATCTCTTTGGCGACCGCGTTCGCGGTGCGTTCGTTGTCGCCGGTGATCATCACGGGCGTGATGTCGGCGTCGCGCATCCGCCGGATCGTCTCGGCGGCATCGGCTTTGATTTCGTCGCCGATGCCGATCAGGCCGATTAGGTTACCACCACGGACGACCCCAGAGACGGTGAGGCCGCGGCCCTGAAGTCGCTCAATGTCGTCGGCCCTCTTCGACAGGTCGATTCCCTCGTCGCTGAGCCATCCCGGTTTCCCGACCAGCACGTCGTCGCTGGCCACGGTTACCCGGACGCCCTTGCCGGTCACGGAATCGAAGGCGTCGGGGTCTCCGTACTCGAAGCTTTGCTCGTCGGCGGCCTCGAGGATCGCATCGGCAAGTGGATGTTCGGAGAACGCCTCCGCGCAGGCCGCAGTCGTGAGTACATCCACCTCGTCGGCACCGAAGGCGACGACCTCACTGACGGCGGGTTCGCCGACGGTGATCGTGCCAGTCTTGTCCAGCACGATGTGGTCGACGTCGGGGAAAATCTGGAAGGCGTCACCGGAGCGCATCAGGATGCCTCGGTCAGCGGCCTTCCCGCCGCCCCGAATTAGCGCGAGCGGTGTCGCCATCCCGAGGGCACATGGATAGCCGAGCACGAGGACCGCCAGCGCTGCGAACGGCCCGCGCTGGACGTTGGGGGCTGCACCCCACGCAAGCGGTGCGACCACCCAGAAGAGGAACGAGAGCGCGGCAATCGTCAAGACGCCTGGGACGAAGTACTTGAGGACGCGGTCGGCGAGCTGAATGATGCCGGGCTTCATAGCGCGTGCTTCCTCGATTTCGCGGGCCACCTGGTTCAGGAATGCGTCCTCGCCCGTTGCAGTTACCTTGATGAGCAGCGTCCCGGTCTCGTTGACGCTGCCGCCGATCACTCCGTCGCCCTTCCCCTTCTCCTCGGGGATGGACTCACCGGTGGCAACCGACTCGTCGACTGTGGATTTACCCTCGACGACCTCACCGTCTACGGGGATGTTCTCGCCGGGCTTGACCCGGACGTAGTCGCCGACGTCGAGGCCGTCGAGGGGGACTTCCTCGACGTCACCGTCCTCACCGATGCGGCGTGCCGTGTCGGGCTGGAGGTCGAGCAGGTTCTGCACGGCCTGCGAGGACCGCGTGCGGACGATGAGGCTGGTGTACTCCGAAAGGATGTGATAGGTGGTGATGAACACGGAGACGGCGAAGAAGTGGACGGTCGGGAAGCTTGGGAAGACAAACAGGCCGAGTAACCCACCGAGGAGCCCTGCGAAGGCGCCCGCCTCTAGGAGGACGTGCTGGTTGAAGATCCCCCGGCGAAGGCTCTGGAACGCCTTCTGTTTGATGTAGCGACCGGGACCGAACATCGTCCCGAGGGCCAGCCCAACGGCCACCAGATCCATCGCCGGTGACGCTGACTCGAAGCGTCCCATTACGAGAATCATCCACCCCATCAGGGCAGCGACAACGATAGATGCGCCGCCGGCGATGAGGAGACGGCGCTTCCCGTCGGCGAGTTCGGCCTGCTGCTGCTCGTATCGTTTCGCCTTGTCCGGATCTCGGATGGTGTAGCCGAGATCCCGAAGCGTGTCCTTCACCTCGACCTCGCTCAGGCGGTCATCGTCGTACTGGACGAGGACCTCCTCGTGGGCGAGACTTACGTCGACGTCCTCGACGCCGTCGGTCCGGCTGTAGGCCTTCTTGATACTCTCGGCACAGAAGGAGCAGGACATTCCCCCGACGTTGAATTGTTCGTGTGTCGTTCCCATCGTGGTCGCTAGTTAACCAGCGAAGTGGATAACCATTACGACTAGTATTATAGCGGTATCGAACAACTAAGACTGCTATTGAATGTGTAGCGTTACTCTTACTATCGTCGTTCCCCTACGTCCTCACAAGAATGGCGCTCCTCGAATCCGACGTGCCGATCCGTGAAGTCGTGACGACGGCCCCGGAGAAAGCGAAAGCGTTGGAGAACGACGTCCGGGCGAAGATTCTCGATATGCTCGCAACCGAGGAAATGACGATCGAGGAGATCCACGACGAACTGCATCGTCGCGGTGAGGAGAAGGCCGAGACGACGGTGCGCCACCACGTGAACGTCCTGCAGGACGCCGGGATGGTCGAGATCGCCCGTCTTGAGGAAGCTGGCGGCGGGACGCGGAAGTTCTACAAGTCGAACACGCGGATTTTCTCGTATGACCTTCCAGAGGACGCCGAGCAGACGCTCGCTGGGGCGCAGGAAACCGCGACAGCCGAATTAGCAGGACTCGTCGAGACGCTCTATGGGGAGCACGGCGACGAGATCGAGGCAGTGGCACGAGAAATGAAGCCGTGCGAGTACTGTGCAACACAGCATTACGAGGAGTTCGTCCTCCGGAAACTGCTAAATCGCGCGCTTATTGACCTCACTGAGAATGGGACGGTGGAGAGCGTTCGGCGTGATTCAGAAGACGCCGGCGATGAAGCCGAGTCCCATGACGACGAGGACGATCGCTGAGAACAGCGGCAGGTACGGTGTGTACTTCTCCACCGTTTCTTCGTACTCCTGAAAGCCGGCGATGAGGAGCATCGTTAACCCGACGATGCCGACGATGACCGTCAGCGCATACGCAGTCATCAGCTCCAGACAGTACGTCGAACCGGCACAGAGGCCGATAATCTCGAATTCTTCTTCGTGAGCGAACCCGAGGACGAATGCGAACCAGGCGATTCCGAGTAGCCCGCGGTCGGCGTCAGTAGCCGGATCGGTCCTGTGCTCGTGGGAGTGCCCTCTGATTTCTCCAAGCCGAGTTTTCACCCAGGTAAGAACCCCATCCGGGGCGTGTTCGTGCGTGGGTGACGTGCCGTGACTGTGGTGGGTCGACTGCTCCTCCGTATGCCCATCGTGGTCGTCCTCGTGCTGGTGAGAATGGCCGTGTGTGTACTCTCGAATCCCGAGTCCGATGAGTAAGATGCCTGCGACGATGCTGACCGGACCGCCGATGGAAACGCCGCCAAGAATCGAGATCGGCTCGTTCACCTGCGTCAACCGAAAATAGGATTTCGCGTAAAAGAACACGCCGACCATCGCCAGACTGCTAATGAGGTGGCCGATGCCGATTAGCAAGCTGCTGGCGAGTCCGTAGAGCCACTTGTTGGATTGATCGAGCGCATAGCTCGCAGCGACCGGCCATCCGTGTCCGGGCTCGATGCCGTGTACAAATCCGAGAGCAATCGCGCCGACCAATACTGGTAACGCCTCGCCGTGGAGCATTCATCTATCTCTCTATCCCTGCGTTGTATAGCGGTTGTTAAGACTGAAACGGGGGTCCCGTAATAATCGAGGGGTCAAGACAGTAGGGGATCAATTGGGGAGTATGCGCACGAGCTTGAACGTGTCTGAGGACATTCTCGAGGAGTTCGACGAGACGTGGCAGGCTGAGGGGTTGGATTCCCGCTCGCGGGCGATTCGTGAAGCGATGCAGGAATACATCGAGGGGCACTCACAACTCGAAGAGGTTTCGGGTGAGGTCGTCGCTGTACTGGCGTTCGATTACCAGCACCACGAGGTGATTCACGATCTCCATACTGCCCAGCACCAGTTTCAGGACGTCATCGAGACGATGAGCCACACCCACCAGGGCGAGTGGTGTTTAGAGACCGTCTTCTGTCATGGCGATGCGGCGCGGGTGCGGGAACTCGTGTATCGGCTCCGTGATTTCGATGGGGTCGGTCGCGTGAAGACGATGCTCCTCCGCAGTACTGCGCCGGCCGACCCGGAGTGAGATTCATTCGATACAGCAGCTCATTGTCGACGTGTCCCGTCGGAACGCCTGACAGGTGTGTTTGAACGCCTCGCTGAACGTCGGGAACGGGTGGACGGTGTCGATGATGTCGTCGACAGTCAGCCCAAACCTCACAGCCAGCGTGGCTTCCATGATCATGTCGGCGGCACGCGGCCCGACCATGTGGACGCCGACGATCTCGTCGGTCTCGTGGTGTTTGACGACCTGGACGAGGCCATCCGTGTTCTTGACTGCCTTCGCCCGCGGGACATCCGCCATCTGGATGGTCTGGCACGAACAGGTGCCGTGCTCGTCCATATACTCGCGTTCTGTCGTCCCGACGGCTGCGACTTCCGGGCTGGTGAACACGACTGCGGGGACTGTATCGTAGTCGATGCTGACGCCCTCGTTGCCGAAGGCGTTCTTGACGGCGTGATTGCCCTCCTTGGCGGCGACCGTCTCCAGTTCGGGCTCGCCGATCACGTCGCCCGCTGCGTAGACGTCGGGATTGGTCGTCTGGAAATGCTCGTCGACGTGGATCGCGCCATCGGATTCGGTCTCGACGCTGACTGCTTCCAAGCCGATGTCCTCGCTGTTGGGCTGGACGCCTGTCGCGACGAACAACGCCTCGGCGGTGAACGCTCGTTTATCGCCCTCAATGACAGTCTCCACAGCGACGCCCTGCTGACCAGAGTCAGCACTATTGTCGGTAGCCACACCCTGAACCTGCTGGAAGTCGTTACCGGTCATGATGTCGATCCCTTCCTCGCGGAAGGCTCGTTCCATCTCCCGGCCGAGCTGGCCTTCCATACCTGAGAGCACGTGACCGGAGCGCTGGAGAACCCTTACGTCGACGCCGACACGGTGGAGGATCTGGCCCCACTCCAGCGCGATGTACCCGCCGCCGACTATCAGAATACTCTCGGGAAGGTCGCGCTCCTCGAGGATTGTCTCGCTCGTGTAGTAGTCGATGTCGTCGAGGCCGTCGATGGGTGGTGCCCACGGTGAACTCCCGGTCGCGACGAGAGCCTTTTCTCCAGTGATGCGCGCGCCCTCGTCGGCGCCGTCGACGACCTCGATGGTCGTGTCGTCGACGAGCCGGCCATAGCCCTCGTAGATGTCGGTCTCGAAGCGCTCAGCGACGTCGACGTAGTTCTCCTGCCGGAACCGCTCGACGAGTTCGTTGGTGCCGTCGAGGGCGTCGGCCCAGTCGACAGTCGGCTCTTCGGGATATGTGACGGCGTCGAAGGGATTCTCCGACGCTGCAGCGCCACTCTCGGCGACGGCGAGTAGATGCTTACTCGGGACACAGCCGACGTTCACGCACGTCCCGCCGATGGGAAGGCCGGTGTTCACCATCGCCGTTGAAAGATCTCGGCGGCTCGCTTCAGTGATCGCGGCGAAGGCTGCGGCGCCACCGCCGAGAATCACGAGATCATAGTCGGACGTCTGGGCCATCTGTGTCTATACTTTACGACGGGAAGTTCTTATACTCCAGAGTCCAAAGCTATAGAGTAGGTTGGAGGCTACGAAGCTATGGCAGATACTACTTCATCAGCGCCCGCGTGCGATGTCGAGGGGACGTGCTACTGTCCGCTCACAGGAGTTATCGACACGTTGAGCCGGAAATACGCGATGCAACTCGTCAGCATCATCGGCGCACACGACTCACTGCGGTTCGCGGAGATCGAGGAGCACCTCCCAACGGCGAGTACCTCGACAATCTCGAAACGCCTCGACGAATTTGAGGAGGCAGGGATCGTCTCACGGACGCAGTATAATGAAATCCCGCCGCGTGTCGAATATGCGTTGACCGACGATGGCGACGAGGTTCGAACGCGACTGGAGCCGTTACTCGAGTGGGCAACTGAAAACAGCTGAGCTAAGACAATTCGCGGTTCAGCTCATCGCGTCCTGGAACCGCTCACGGAGCGCGTCCTCACGTTCCTCGAACTGGTCGACCTTCTCCTGTAGATCGTCGCTGACGCGCTCGATGCTCGCGAGCGCCCGCTCGCCGGCCAGCGACGCCTGCGACCCGTCGTCGACATGGAACCCAGCCCCCTGCGAGAGAGGTCTACCTGTCCGAGCGCAACCGCCGAGCCACGTTGGCGATCCGTCAACGAATACGAACCACCGATGTCTGCGGGTGATACGATAAACAAATCATACAGGACGAGCCTGAGGAAGGGTGGTGGTCGGATACTACCGGATACACCGTCTGATTATAGATGTGACTAACAAATTTCACATCGACCTTCGGACGATATTCTGTTCGATAGATAGCGATAGCCACATAAACGCGACATTCATACGTTACTATGACTAACTGTCTCTTTACAATTCCACTGTTCCTATATTCATAAACTATGTACTGTGATGTCCGCTTGAGTCTGCGTGCTATCCGACTGGGGAAACGGGTCACGTCCGTCGCAAAATGAGCGATAAGTGTTCCTTGTGTGGTCGATCGATTCAGTCATCCGCTTTTGAGGCTCCTGGTGAGCAGGCGTTCTGTTCGAGCGGGTGTCACGACGTGTACACGACACTCGGAGCGACCGGTTCCCATGACGACACCCAAGCCGCATCTGAGAGCGAGAGGATACAGGAAGAGGATGTGCTGCCCGATTCGGACGGTTCGCAGACGTTTCTCCGGATCGACGGGATGTACTCCGCGACGTGTGAAGCGTATCTCGAGTCGCTCGCCGAAACCCAATCGGGAGTCATCTCCGCCGAGGCAAGTTATGTTACCGAGACGATCCGAATCGACCACGATCCGGCTACCGTTTCGAAGGAGACACTGCGTGACGCGTTGAGTACACTCGGGTACACAGCATACCTCCGTGACGACGCCTCGACAGAGGCGGATACAGCCGGCGGAACGACGCGCCGGTCGCGGGAGATGGGTGGCATTCGAAAGCGGCGAGACGATCAACTTCTGGGCATGCGGTACTCCGTTGGCTTCCTTTTCGGCGCGTTCCTGTTGGTCCCGTACGTCGCGATTCTGTATCCCGCGCAACTCGCGTCAATATTCGACTGGCAAGCGCTCGCGATATTCGAGGGCGCGTTCCGGCTGGACAGTCAGGGCGCGTTCGTGTTCCTCCGACTCTACTTCGTGATGACCGGGATCATCCTCGTCTTCACCGGGCTTCCGGTGTTGCGGGGTGCGTACATCAGTCTGAAAATGCGTCGGCCGAACACCGACCTATTGGTCGCGATCACCGCGGTGAGCGCGTATTTGTACAGTACGGCCGCCGTCATCCTCGGACAGAATGATATCTTCTACGACCTCGCGATCGTCGTGACGGCTGCGGTCACCGCGATGGTGTTCTACGAGTCGTCGATCAAACAGCGCGCACTCGACCGGCTCACCGAGCTCACGATATCGCAGGTCGAGCAGGCGCGGACGTACGACTCAGACGGAACCACTCAGGACGTTCGCGTCGAGGACCTCGAGGCGGGTGACGTCGTCCTCGTTCGACAGGGGGAACGCGTGCCGGTCGACGGTGAACTCGTCGAAGACAGCTGTACCGTCGACGAAGCGATCGTGACCGGTGAGTCGCTTCCGGTGGTGAAACGCGCCGGCGACGACGTGATCGGGGGGTCGATCGTCACGGACGGCGCTGCGTTGGTCCGCGTCGGCCCGGACGTGACGAGTAGTATCGACCGGATAACGACCGCCGTCTGGGACTTACAGAGCGCGACGCATGGGGTCCAGCGGCACGCCGATCAACTCGCGTCGTACGCCGTGTTCCTCGTCGTCGGAGCCGCCGTCACGGTCGGCAGCGTCGGGGCGCTCGCATTCGGGATGGCCCCGCCCGACGCTGCCCTGCTCGCGCTGTTGGTCCTCCTCGCCGGCTCGCCGTGGGCGCTCGGACTCGCGACGCCGTTGTCGGTCGCGAAGAGCCTCTCCAGTGCGCTCCGGCGCGGGATCATCATCTTCGACGAAACGGTCTTTGAACGGCTCCGCGACGTCGACATCGTCGTTTTCGATAAGACGGGAACGCTCACGACCGGAGAGATGGAGGTGATCGAAGCGGACGCGCCCCCCGAGTTGCTCGACGCCGTCGCCGAACTCGAACAATGGGCGTCACACCCCGCCGCGAACGCAATTGTGACGGCCTTCGCCGACAAGGACGGGGGCGACGACACGGAGGATCAGTTGGACTCGGCAGACGACGCGGTCGGAACGGAAGGCGTCGGTCAGATACGGGAGTTCACGAACCACCGGTCCGGTATCGAAGGCGTGATCGGCGACACGTCGTATCTCGTTGGGAACCTCGATCTGTTCGCGGAACAGGGGTGGACGGTCGACGACGACATCCGGTCGCGGATCGCCGACGCTCGGGGATTCGGTCAGTTGCCGGTCGTGATCGGTCGTGATGGGGCGGCAGAGGGGCTGATAGTCGTCGGCGACGAGCCGCGGGACGGCTGGGACGACACCGTCTCTCGGCTCGGGGAACGAGGCACGGAGGTCGTCGTCCTGACCGGCGACGACGAGGAGGCGACGGACTTCTTCAAGCGACACGACGCCGTGACGCACGTCTTTGCGACGGTTCCGCCGGAGGGGAAGACGGTGACGATCCGGCGACTCAAATCCGACGGGCAGGTTGCGATGGTCGGTGACGGCACCAACGACGCCCCAGCGCTCGCCGCCGCCGATCTTGGCATCTCGCTGGGCGGCGGGACGGCGTTGGCCGCCGACGCCGCCGACATTGCGATTGTCGATAACGACATCCGCTCCGTCGAAACCGCGTTCGACCTCGCGGGAGCGGCTCGCCGTCGCGTGAAACAGAACAATCTTCTCGCGTTCTCCTACAACGGTATCGCGCTCGCGGCGTTGGCCGTCGGGTTCTTCAATCCGCTGACGGCAGCGGCCGCGGTCATTGCCAGTGGTGGGTTGCTCGCCGTAAACACTCGACGGAAACTCCTCGGGTAGCGAGGTACGGTCGCCGACGGACCTCGGATCCGAATCGCCCTACTGACGTGGAAGAGTGGCCATCTATTATTCGGACGTCGTCGATCCAATCGGTGCGGTCGTCACCCGACTCCGACTCGTTTCTGTTTCTAAAGGACTATTCTTGTCTAGACACTACTACAACCATGGAGCTCGACTTCGTGCGCTCGGTGGCTCCGCTCGCCGTGATCGTCGCCGTCGCAACGGTCGCGCTAACCGCCGTGATGGCACCTTCGACCGTCTTCATGATGGTTCTCCCCTCGATGATCGCGTTCTCGGTGGTCGCGTACTTCTTCGGGATGAAACACGGCGAATTCCGCGGTAGTCCGTAGCGGCCCTGTCCGGCACCGCCCCCAAACTCACAGTGTCACTCCGTCTGAAGCGTCCTCATTCGGTTACCACCCCTGGTTGTCCATACTTCGTTTTCAACAAGTCTCGATGAACGATCAGCAGCCGAGGATCGACGTGGCCGGGATGTTTACTCGGTGACTCCCGCACTGAGCTCAGACGCGTCCTGCCGGACGGGCGTCGGGGAGTCGATCGAATACACGAGCGTTCCGGTGAACAGTGCGATGCTCCCTAACAGGAATATCGAACTGAGCGGCGACGCCGAATCGACGAAGATCCAGTATATCGGCGCCGCGATCGTCGGGCCGGCCGCGATGACAGCGACTTGGGAGACGAGGGGGCCACAACACCCACACGTACACGCACCGACGACCGTCGCCGTCCCGGCCGTGCTCTGTGTCGCTCCCGCCTGCTGATCGAGACGCCACGAGTGAGCGACGGCGGCCGCGTTCAACCCCACGAGGACGCCGAGAAGTCCGAGCACGATGACTACACCGGGAGAGATCGCGATGAAAAACGGAACGTCGGGGAGCAGGATCTCGAGGGTGGGCCATCGCACGATCTGATACAGTACGTTCAGGACCGCCACGGTCGTCTCTTGCGGAGCGCCCTCCTCACTAAAGAAGGATAGGTATCCCGTCGTCGCCATAAAGAAGAGGCTCACCATGGCTCCGACGCTGAATCCGAACCGACGCGCCACCGGGTCCCGAAGGATCGTCGACAGTGCCGTGCCAACGTCGTTCCAGAGAATGTAGCCGACGAGTAGTGGTGTTGCGAGGACGATCCCGTACCCGATCGGGTTGGTGTAGCCGCTGAATCCGGGCAGTAGATACGGGTACAGTATCCAGCCACCGAGCAGCATGCCGAGAGCCATGTACCGGGGACGTGTCGTCCATCGCACGAGTCCAGTGATGAAACTCGCGACCACGACCAACAGGCCGGTTCCGATCGCGAGCGGCTGATACCACGACCGCGGGAACGGCATCGATCCCGCCTGATACGTCGGATCCGGGGCCAGGCCTTCGAAGATGATCGCGCCGGCGATAGCAACACCGATGCCGACCGCAATTCCGTACAGAGCGGTTCTCGGCGAGATCCGCTTGCTTCGCTTGAGGAAGACGAGCGCACCAACTCCGAGGGCACCGATACCAGCGATCGCCAACCCGTGCGATTGTGAGAGTGCTGACGACTCTGCGGCACCGTGAGCGGAAGCCGTCGGGACCAGTGAAAGCAGGCCGATCCCGACCGGAACCAAGACAAACAGACGGATCAACCTCTTGCGAGAGTTTGGTTCGCCACCGTCTGTGTTCTTCTCATAACCTCTCTGTACCATTATCGTCGTTTTGTGACCCGTACACAACAGTCTGTCTCTTGTGCCCATCGCGAGCCCCGCTACCTACTCTCCGGGCCAGCCCTCTCGATTACGCCTCGGAAGTGCCAACTCGACGAGGATGTGTTTGTAGGCTTCCTGTTCAATCCATTTTTTAGAGCTTTCTCTCAGTGTATATATCTCACCTGCGGGTAATGGGACACGTTCTACTATTCCCTTTCAGAAATCTGGTATATTTGGCACTTTCGCGTACAGCCAAAGTATTAAATTAGGGTAGGCTAAATTATGACCCAAATGTCTCCGAGTCCAGTTATCGAAGACACCCTCAAAACGATCTACCATCTCCAGCAGGAAGCGGGTCCACCGGTTGGGACGTCTGCCATTGCCGACCGGCTTGACAAGGCACAAGCAACGGTCACGAGTACGCTCGACCGTCTTGAAGACCAGGAACTGATCACACGCGAACCGTACCAGGGGTGCGAGCTCACTGACAAGGGCCGCACTGTTGCGGTCGAAGTACTTCGGCATCACCGGCTCCTCGAAACCTATCTGGCCGACCACCTCGATTACCCGTGGGAGCAGGTCCACGAGGAAGCCGACAGACTCGAACACCACATCAGCGAGGAGTTCGAACGGCGGCTCGCCGAGACACTCGAGAATCCCCGGCGAGACCCCCACGGCGATCCGATTCCAGGTGAAGATCTAGAGCCACCGAATCAGGACCCCATGACACCCCTGTCAGCCTGTGAGGTCGGCGATCGAGTGGTCATCACTCGCGTTAGCGATCGCAACGAGGATGATCTTGCGTACTTGGCCGATGTCGGGATCACGCCGGGCACAGCTGTTCATATTGTCGATGTCGCCCCGTTCGGCATGATTACTCTGGATGTCGACGGCACTGAGCAAGCCATTCCCGAAGAGGTTGCGACGTCGATCCGCGTGACCTCCCTGAACGACGTCGACGACTCGGTGAGCGTGGACCACCGGGGTGACGCATGACGCCGTTTCTGGAGATCGTCGTAATCGCGGCCATCGCGCAGCTCACCGTCCTGCCGGGCGAGAAGGTCCAGTTCATCATCGCCGGGCTCTCGACCCGGTTCAAACCACTGGTGGTCGTCGCGGCGGCTGGGACAGCGTTCGCGGGCTGGACCGTCCTCGAGATCCTGTTCGGTCAGGCGCTCCAGCAGGCGCTCCCGGGCGTCGTCCTCGACGGGATTACGGCGGCGCTCTTCCTGCTGTTCGCGGTGTTACTCGTCCGGTCAGCCCCTGGTGGGCACAACGTCCCAGTCGAGAGCGGCACTCAAACGGATGGTGGCGTCGTCGGGACACGAATCACGGACATCAACCCGGAGTTCGAAGCGTTCGGCTACTCAATTGGCGGGCAACTGGGCGAGTTCCTCACCATCTTCGCGATGATGGCTGCCGGGGAGTTCGGCGATAAGACCCAGCTTGTCACCATCGGGCTGGCGGCACAGTACGGGGCTAGTGCTGCCATCTGGGCAGGCGAAATGTTGGTCATCATCCCGGTGAGCCTTGCGAATGCGTACTTTTTCCACACGTTCTCACACCGCTTCGACGTCCGGAAGGCCCACTACGCCGGGGCGGCACTGTTTGGGTTCTTCGGGGTGGATACGATTTTAGGGATAGCGACCGGCCCGGAAGCGGTGTTCGGTCACAACAGCCTCTGGGAAGCGATCGTCAGCGCCGCTTCGGATGCGCTCCTCGCAGTCGTGTGACCACTTCTCGCTTGCCGTACTACGGTGGGACTGTTGATTCCTCATCGAAACTCACGGCTGAGACGTATCTCATACGCTGGGATGCCAATCTTCCGGGGCAGGAACGTGCTGTTTGTGGTACGGGAACCGAATCCTATCTATCACTCATCCCTTCTCGGAAAACCAGTCGAGTGCTCTCTCGCGCTCGGTACTGTCGAAATATCGCATCTCGTCGGGCGCGACCGGCCAGATCGGCCGGACGACACGCCACCAGTCGAAGAGCAGCTTCGCCCACCTCGAATTGCCGACTGCTGCGTACCGGTCGATGTCGAAGTCGGGACCGTATCGCAGATCGGGAACGACCCCGTGGAGGTGTGTGAGAAACGTCCTGAAACTCCAGTTTGGAACTTCCTCGTACACGTGGATGTGTTCGTGCTGGTCGCTTTTTTCGACGAGAAGCGAGTACAGTCTCGATAGCCTGCTCTCGTCCCCCGCCCGACGCGAATCGCAACGAGGTTCTCGTTCGTCTCGTCTAACACCTCGAATATTCGATTGGATGCTGCGTGGGACATCGTTTGTGAGAGTGATTTATCGTCCCGACGAGGCTGGTTTCGTTGTCAGTAGGTTCGCCAAGCTCGATGTCGAAGCCGACGAAGTTGATGACGGCCACGAACGCCAACCGTCGCCTACTCCGCTCTGTACTTCGACGCTGGCCACCACTGTCGTCGTCGTGCTCGTGCGTATGGGTGACATCGTATCGAATGATGAAGGATGGTTAGCTGTCGGGCACCGTGTCTCTATCGTCAATCGCAGGACGGATCCGCGAGAGTCGCATCGCGTTTCCGGTCACCGCGGTCGTCATGCCGGCATCCCCGGCGAGGACAGCGAGCCAGATCGGAACGTACCCGAAGGGGACCGCGAGCGCCAGTCCGGCCTTCACTCCGAGGCTCGCCCAGATGTTCTGTCGGATGACGCCGTTCGCGTCGTTCGCGAGTTCGTAGAGGTACGGGAGCTTCGCGAGGTCGTCGCCCATCAGAGCGATGTCGGCCGTCTCTAACGCGGTGTCCGTCCCGGCCGCACCCATTGCGACCCCCACCGTCGCCGTCGCGAGCGCCGGGGCGTCGTTGATGCCGTCACCGACCATTGCGACGCCGTCGAACTCGTCGACGAGTTCCTCAATCGCGGTTACCTTGTCCTCCGGAAGGAGTTCTGCGTGGTACTCGTCGACGCCGACCTGATCGGCGATCGCGCGGGCGGTCCGCTCGTTGTCACCCGTCAGCATCACCGTTCGGGCAACACCGAGCTGCTTCAATCGCGCCACCGTTCGCTTCGCTTCCGGCCGAATCTCGTCGGCAACCGCGATGACGCCTTCGAGTTCGTCTTCGGTCCCAACGAGAACGACGGTCTTGCCTTCTGCTTGGAGTTCGGGAACGGTCTCTTCGAGGAGATCGAGACAATTGTTCCGGTCACACAGCTGCCGGGCTGTCTGCGTCACGACACCCCCCTCGGTCGTCGCGTGAACGTGTGACAGGTCGAACTCTAACTCTTCAAACAGCCCCGGTTTACCGGCGAAGTGGGGAGTCCCGTCAAGATTGGCGCGAACACCCTTTCCGGTGATGCTCTCGAAGTCATCGACCTCGCGCTCGTCGACCCCTGCGCTACCGGCTTCCGCGACGATCGCCTCACCGATGGGGTGTTCACTCCGTTGTTCGAGTCCCCGTGCACACCGGAGCACGTCCTCCTCCGAGTTCCCGTTTAGGGGAACGACGTCCGTGACGGTGAGTTCGCCTTTCGTGAGCGTTCCCGTCTTGTCGAACGCGACGACGTCAACGGCGCCCATCGCTTCGAGGTGATTGCCGCCCTTGATCAGAACCCCGTTCTTCGCGGCGCTGGTGATTCCCGACACCACTGAGACAGGTGTCGAGATGACGAACGCACAGGGACAGGCCAACACCAGCAGCGTCAGCCCGTAGACGACGGCCGTAGACCAGGTCGTACCGAGGACGTACGGGCTTGCCACTGTCGTCAGGACTGCGAAGACGACGACGACTGGCGTGTAATACGCAGAGAAGCGCTCGACGAACTGTTCGCGTTCGGTCTTGTTCGACTGCGCGTCTTCGACCATCTCCACGATGCGGGAGAGCGTGTTCTCACCGGCCGCGGAGGTGACCTCCACCTCGAGATACCCTTCTTCGTTGATGGTGCCGGCGTACACTTCGTCGCCCGCCGTCTTGTCGACAGGAACGCTTTCACCCGTGATCGGTGCCTGATTGACGGCGCTTTCACCGTCGACGACGGCTCCGTCCATCGGGATTTTCTCCCCCGGCTTGACGACGACGATGTCTCCTACGGCGACCTCGTCGACGGGGATCGTCTCCGTGCCACCATTACGTTTGACGGTCGCTTCGTCCGGCGAAAGATCCATTAGCTCGCGGAGGGAGTTCCGGGCGCGATCCATCGAGTACCGCTCCAGCAGTTCCGCGATGCTGAATAGGAACGCGAGGGTGGCGGCCTCGAAGTAGAGTGCCTCACCGAAGACGAGACTCGCAACGAGTGCGCCGAGAATAGCCACCGACATCAGGAAATCGATATCGAGGTTCAGATTCCGCGCCGAGTAGTAGCCGTTGCGAAGGATCTCTTGGCCACCGGTGGCCACTGCAATCAGGAACAATACGTCGGCAACCAGTAGCTCCGTACCGAGGAGACCTGCGATCTGTATATTCTGGCCGGTCAGGAAGAACTCGAAGAGTAAGCCGAGGGCGACGAATCCCCCGCTCACCCACGTCTTGAGTGCGCGCGAACTGGTCCAGATACTCTCACGTTCTCCGCCCGCTTTGTGATCTCCTGATTTGTCGGTTCTCGTCTCTGTGACCCCGTACCCCGCACTTTCGATCGCCTTAATGACATCAGCTTCCTTCACTCGCGATGACTCAAACGTGACGACGACGGTTCCGGTCGTCGGCCGGGTTTCATACGTCGTGACTCCCGTTTTCTTCAGTGCGTTTTCGATCTTCCCGGCACACGAGGCACAATCCATCTCCGGAACGGTGAGTTTGATCGATGTCTCGCTCTCGTCTTCGACTGTATACCCTGCCTTTTCGACCCGCTCGGCTATTGCAGTAGCGCTCGTTCGCTCGTCGTCGTAGGAGACGGTCAGGGTTCCCGTCGTTGCCTGTGGATTTAGGTCGTTGATTCCGTCTAGCCGCTTGACGCTATTCTCAACTTTCCCCGCACACGAGGGACAGTCCATCTCAGGCACTGCGAACCGTGTAACGGTCCCCTGTTCCCGTGATAGCGAGGACTCATCGATGTCATTCGTGTGTTGTTTGGTGTCATGACTGTGCTGCGATCCCGGTTCATGATTATGTGTTTGACTCGGTGGTCCACCTTGGTCTGTCTGTGAATCATCGTCGGATGGGGTCATTATGCCCCACTAACTGCTACAGTCTTATTAAATCAACTGCGAAAAAAGGGGTATATTTTAATAAGAATTATTAATGAAAGAGAATAGTATTAACATTATTTTAATCCGATCATTTTAATTGTAACACCGAAAACGTATGTTAGTACATACACATGTACTTAATCCAGTTTGCTCATGTAGGGTTTCAAATAGAGGGTTTGTCATGATACTCGCGTCAATTTTCCCGCCGTCGATTGTGAGCGATCCCCCGCTTGTAGCCCTCCACCTCGCGAGGGGAGAGACAAACAGAACAGCCGACTACCTCATCATCGCAGCGTCAGGCCATCGCCTCTTGGAACCGCTCACGCAGCGCGTCCTCGCGTTCTTCGAACTGCTCGACTTTCTCCTGCAGGTCGTCGCTGACCCGTTCGATGCTCGCCAGCGCTCGTTCGCCGGCCAGTGAGGCCTGTGACCCGTCGTCACCGTCCGCCTCTAGCTGCTGCTCGTAGGCCTGCTCGACGCGCTCGATCGTGCCTTCCGGGTTGAACAGGATGTCGTTGGCGATCCGAACGTACTGATCGAGGGACGCTCCCTCTTTCCCCTGGAAGAAGTGGGTGAGCGCGTACGTCGCGCCGGAATGCAGCGTCCACATATCGATCTCGAAGGGGGACGCCGCATTGGCTTCTGCATCGCCGGCGGCACGCTCGGCTAGGTAGTCCGGGAAGCCCAGCAGGCTGTGAACTGTCTCAGGATCAAGTCCTGAGACTTCCCGTGGATTAGTCGGACACTCCCGTGATACCATCGGTCTGATATCCTCGAACGGTATCGTGGGTCACGGTCGGGGCGTCCACGGCCCCCGATGCCTGCCGTCGCACCGTCCGCACAGTGGGAAGGCTGTTGAGAGCAGGCACAGTCCACTCCTGATGGTTTTTGATACCCTTCGCGGCAATGTTGACGCTTGCCCCACGGTCCGCGTGGTCTTGATGTCCACAGTCTCGACATTTGAACCGCTTTTTATTCCGATTCGTACGCTCCGTGTGTCCACACATCGGACACTCTTGGCTGGTGTATTCGGGGTTAATCCAGGCCGTTGGTATGCCCTCGAAACCGGCTTTATATGATGTGTAATGTTGGAGCGCACGGAACGGTAAATGGTGTAAGCGCCGGTTCATCCGCGTGCCGTAGTCGAGACTGTCGCGTATCTCTTTGAGGTCTTCAAAGACGATACACGGGTCCTCGAACTGCCGGCTCCATTTCACGATGTGTCGAGATACTTTGTGGAGCCTATCGCGGACAAACCGCTCTTCCTGATCTTCCAGCGTGTCGTGAACGCTCCGCTTTCCCGCATTCTGGACACGCTTCCGGATCGTGAAATAGCGGTGACGTTCAAACTTAATTTCCGGAAACTCGATGACGATCGTATCCTTGATGCCATCCTCAGAGAACGCCGTGAGGGCTACGTTGTCTTCGTTCACGTCCACGCCGACGACCGTCTGCGAGTCCTGCTTGTCCCGAACGGTCTGATCGGTATTGGTGACGTTGACGTGTAGCTCGGGGCTGTCGTTATGGAATAGGACTTCGGCCGTTCCAATCTCCCACTCATCACTTTCGAGTCCGACTTTGAGGATATCGAGATGGGCGTCACTCCCCTTGAGGAGGCCCTCGACATGCTGGTACGGCTTCGCGCTGATGCGGAACGCAACGTCGCCATCGTCGGTGAGAAACAAGTTGTACCCTTCCTCGTAGTTGGCTCGGAGTGGGTAGATGCCATCTTTCGTGTGGCTCGGTTGGTCAAAGTTGTCGTACTCGTAGTAGTTCTCCATCGCGCCGAGTGCTTTAGCGACGACACGCTGCGTCGTGTTCTTCACGAGGTCGACATCGGCAGCCACACGGTCGGGGATCATGTCCCAGTCCACGCCGTTCTTGGCAAGACGGATCGTTTCGTTATACACCCTCCGGGATTCGATACAGGCACCGTACAGCAGGTTTTCGTTGCCACTTTGTATCTCAAGTTGGAAGTCTAATGTCTTGACAAGTGCCTGTTTCGACGGCATTACTTCCGTTTTCGATTCGGAGTGTTGTCTTCTTCAAACTCAGCCATCCGGAGTGAAAGTGGTATGATGGCCTCTACAACCTCCCTTAAATCAAGTCCTGAGATCCTGAGTCTGTAGACGTCGGCCGGGTTGATGATCGCGTACGAGTCAGCCGGGATGTGAAATAGCGACTCCGCATCGGTGCCACCATTCGCTTCTGCTTGTAACCGCGACGGCTCGACGAGTGCGTTGAACCGCTCGGTTTCGACCCACTCCTCAGTGTAGGGGTTGCGATACGCGACTGCTGTCTCGATCGCCTGTGGAAGCTCTCGAATCGCCTGACTGAAGCTGACTGGATCGGGGGTAGCGTGTTGCTCCGCGTACCACTCAGGTAGTTCAGTGTCGGTTCGCCCATCGAGGCCCGCGAAGACTGTCGCTGTCTCTGGGTCTTTCATATCTACTCCGAAGGCGCGATGCGGTCTGGTCTGCGCCTCCACCCATCACTGGCGCAAAAAACGACCCTACGGTCGTTGACACTCGTGGGCTTGGATCCGCTCTGGAAGCCCGACCTTCCCGCAGAACGGACACTCAACGAGTGGTGTCGGCGGGAGCTTCCGATACTCCACGAGTGCTCCTCGAAGATGGGCTTTCGTTTCCGGCGACTCGGCGCTTGCGAGGGCACTGGTGAGGTGCCAGTGAAGTCGTTCTCTCTTCGTGAGACCGTCTGCGTTTGGTGTCGGGATGGACTCGTCTGTCTCTCGCATTTAGACCACTGGGGCCTTACCCCTCACCCCCTCGTGGGGGGAGACCAACACACTCTCCCCCGGCTATCTCTTGCGGCTGTGTGCTGTCGACAATCGTATCCAGTCGCTGTGGGGCGACGGCCTCCCAGATGAGATGATGCTTCGAACAGACGGTCACGAGATTCGAGACGCGATTTGCTTGCTCGTGGTCAAACCGCCCGTCGGGATCGACGAAGAACTTCCGCGGAACCAGATGGTGGACTGAGATATCCTTTCCCACCTGCTCTTGATGATCTACTTGGGTCATCCCACACCATGGTGTTTGACACTCGTAGTCATCGCGTTTCAACGCTTTTTGTCGCTGTTCTGGCCAGTTCGGGCCGTAGGGGATCGCCGACCGCTCCTGATAGGACTGTGGTTGTGAGAAGCCAGCTTCAGTGAGTGTCTCTTCCCATCCACCAAACCGTTCGAGATATGTACACTTGTGAAACTTCCCGATTCGGTTCATCTCGCCGCTCGATGGCGGACGACCGAACTGATCTGTAAGGCGGTTAATTTCGTCCAACAAGTCCTGATCGGTGAGTCGGTACTTTCGATTCGGAGCGAAGCCAGCCTCACGAAGCGCCTCGTTCCAACTCCCGAACTTGTTCTGACAGACGCGTTGGGAATACTCCCCGTGCTCGCTCATCTCCTTTGCTGTCGGTGGTTTTCCTAATTTGTCTGCGACACGCTGAATGTCGTTGAGAATCACGTCTACATCCGTTACGATCTGGTCGCGGCGATGGACGGCCGTTACGTGCCCGCCCAGTTCGTTGGAGGTCGCAAACGACTCGCCACAGTAGTCACAGATATGCTCTGTCACGGCTTCGTCACCTCCCTCCGCGGTTCCCCCGTAATGCGTTATAAACTCTTGACCTCGTACGCAACTCCTGTTCCAAGTAGAACCCTCCAAGGAGCGATTCATCTCGCCACGAATTTTCTGTATCGGTCATAGCTCGGTGACGCGGAGTGAGTTCACCCCGCAGCCTCTCGGGGGCAAATAAACAGAGCGAGGCTGCGTTCGGCAACGTATTTGACAGACCCACCGCACTGTTGGGATATATCGGGATGGCTGTACTGGACGACCTCTCGGGATTCGAGTTCGAGGACGTGATGGAGGACGTGTTCCGGAACCTCGGCTACGAGAACGTCCGCCAGGCCGACCGCACGGCTGACGAGGGTCGCGACGTCATTATGGAGGAGGTCGTCGACGGCACGCGGCGCGCGATCATCGTCGAGTGCAAGCACACGGGGACGGTCGGGCGGCCGGTCGTCCAGAAGCTCCACTCCGCCATCGCGACATTCGACTTCGACGGCCCCAAACGCGGAATGGTCGTCACGACCGGCCGGTTTACGAACCCTGCTCAGGAGTACGCAAACCGCCTCCAGCAGAACGACGACCCACACCCGATCGAGCTGCTCGATGGCGAGGACCTCCGGGAGATTGCCGACGAGATCGGCCTCGACCTCTACAACGGGCGCATCGAGATTCTCTGCGACGAGACGCTCCGCCCGTACGACCCTGCCGCCGACGTCGACGTGCCGGTCACGGAGGCGTTCCGCGACATCGAGAACATCGAGGCTGCCGACCTGCCAGAACCGCATTCAGCGGTGACGTTCCGGCCGGTGGCCGCGGTCACCGCGGACACGAACGCCGTCTTCGAGACGTCGGTGGGCGTCATCCACCGGATCAACGACCGGACCCGATTCGTTGCCCACGCCGAACGCGGGCAGCCACAGGTCGCGAACGAGGATGTAGCAACGCTGGTCACCGAGAACCTTCACGCGACGGTCGACCTTGACGCCGAGCAGTTCGGAGAGGTGTTCGACGCCGTCGAGGAGCGCCGGTTCGGACAGACCCAAACGGATTACAAGGAGTGGGCCGTCGAGCGCCTCCAGCAACACCACACGACGACGGTCACCTACACCGGCGACAACAACGTCACGTACAACAAGACCTGCGAGCCGAACCGCTCGGACATCTCCGTCCAGTCGATCGAACCAGTGTACCTCCCCGAGGTTCGGCACACGACCGACCTCCAGGAGTACACCTACCCCTACGAGTACTACGCGGCAGGCCCGTCACGAGTGACAGCCGAGGACGGCATCCATCGGTGCGTCCACTGTGACACGAGCGGCGGCGACGAGACGTACACCTACTGTCCGAACTGCGGGGCCATCGCCTGCTCCAGCCACATCAAAACGGAGCGGCTGGAAGGCGAGCCGATCTGTACGGGCTGTGCCGTGACGGAACGGTTTGCGCTGAAGACGAAGTACTTCTACGACGAGGAAAATCTCGAGGCGTTCCGCGAGGAGTACGCCGAGATGCCGCTTCACGAGAAGGCGATGGAGAACAAGTGGCTGGCCGGGGGAAGCGTTGTTGCGACGATTCTGCTCGTCGTCGGACTACTCGTCATCGGCGGCATCATCTGAGCGGGCTCAGTGTTCACGCCGGCTCAGCGGCCATCTCTTCGAGCGCCTGCTCAAGCGGGCCGTGGAACTGCCAGCTGGCCCGCTCGAAGGCTTCCTCGGTCGGACCATCCCAGCGCGGGAAGGCGGAGTGACCACTCACCTTGACGGTCCACTCGGACGGCTCCTCGAACGGGTTCCGGGTCGGGAGCTCGACGACGTAGAGATACTCCTCGTCGCCGTGAATGCCGTCGGCTGGGTTCTCTACGCCGTGTCCGAGCAGAAACATCGGCTGGTCGAGGTGCTCCATATTGTCCGGGTCGAGGAGATCCGAGGGTTGGTCAGCGTGGATGCTCCGGTCACGCCCTTCGTCCACGTAGAGGGTCATCGCCGAGAGCGTGTCGAGGAACAGGAACTGGGCAGCGGCGTACGCAGCCCCGCGCTCTGTTCGTGTCTCGTCAAGCAGCTGCTTCAGCTGGTCCAGGTCATGGAGGACGCTATCGGGATACCCGTCCGAGTGGCGGTAGATTTGTGCGATGCGGTCGGTATCGGACTGTTCGCCTGCGGTCTCGCTCCGTTGGATGAATCGGAGTTGACTTCGTGTCGACATCGATCACCGCCGGCGCGTGTGCGCCGGCACCCATCGCCGGCGCAGAAACAACCTCTCCTGAATCGAGTGGAGTCGCTGGAATCTCGAGGAAGGGTTGTCACTGGCTAACTTAAACCCGGTTAAAAATGGATTCCGAAATTCGCAAGATGGCAGTCGGGCGGGGTCCTTGCTCGGAAACTGATGCTGTTCCAGCCCAAAGGTATGCGTATGTCATCGGAGTCTGAGAGGAGCTCACCGCTCCCCGATTCGGATGAGATCGCCAGGCGGGCCGAACGGCAGCGTAGTCTGTACGAGGTGACCGCCGAGAATCCAGACCGGGTGGTGCCAGCGATGTTCATCGAGGACTGCGCCCGGTGCGAAGCGCTCGCCGACAAGCGGCGTCGTGAGGGCTTCTATAAACACTTCTATCGGACACTCCCTGACCGAGAAACGGCGGAGCTGTCCAGCGACGATCTCCCCGAGGAGATTCAGTCTGCTGCGCCCGTCCATCGTGCAATCGATGATACGACTCTCGAGGATGAGAGCGCCGACGTGGCTTCCGTCTCGGAGCTGTGGGAGCAGATCGGTACTGGTGAGCACCCGGGCAAGCTGTGTCAAGCTCCGCTGGTCCACTACATCGACCGTGAGGACTGCTATATCCACGCAGAACCAACGCGAGTCGGCTTCAGCTATGGTCTCCCCGTGTTCGTGTACAAACGCCGGCAATCGGACAACCACTACGGAGTCTTCTTCTCGAGTGAGAAGGCGTATCTGTGGCTCTGTGGGTGGATTCTTCACGCAAACGGATTCTTCGACCCGAAAGAGTTCATCCCATCACTCTACTTCTTGAAGGCCTCGGACCCATCCACAGTTGCTCCTGAGCTGGTGTCCAAAACAGAAGATCTCGTGTTTCGTAACGGATTCCCTGGCATAGATGCGCCCGAAATCACAGACCTGCCGGACGGGGTCAATCTGTACCAATTCCCGTACAGCAAGGACATGTATGCGGATCAGTTTGCTCGATGGCGCCGTCTCTACTTCGACGAGCGAACCCCTCGTGGATGCGGGTCCTGCGACGTGTGTCGGGCGTAGATTCACCGCTTTAACGCGTGCTCTACGCCAGATGCGACACCTCTGATGGTTCCTCGACGTCGTCGAACTCGCCGCGCTCGACAGGTTCCCAGTCCTCACCTGGCTCCGGACTCCACCAGTCGACCTCGTAGGCGCCCGGTGCGCCGAAGATTTTCACGCGCGCCGACCCATCAGGCAGGTCGCGGCGCAGTTTCTCGTCGACGTGGAGGTTCCAGGTCGTGGTAGAATCGAAGCAGGCGAGCACGGCCTCCTCGTAGCCGCGTGTCTCTCGGGATTCTTGGAGTTCGACCTGTGTGTTGCAGTTCTTGCAGAACACACCTTCGAACGGAATGTGACTGAATATCTCGTGCCCGCAGACGGGACACCAGAGGAACTCGAACAGTGCTTCGCTGTGGCGGTCGATGACTTCCAGACTCATCTGTGAATCTGGCCCGATTGAGACGGGCCACCCATTCCGGCCCAAAATAAACGTCACCGCAGATACGCTCCTATCAATCAGCGCTCGGCGCCGTACACGATTCGCGAGGATGTTTCGTACCCACAGTTCCGACACTCGACCCAGCGCTGAACCTTCGCGCCGTCAGCCGTTTTTCCGCCGATTGCCACATCGCTGTTCGGACACTCGGGACAACTCAGTTCGGGCGCTGGCCGTTCCCGGAGCTCGTTACGGAACGATTTCGCGTCTTTCGTCTCGTACCCCCGCGACCACACTGGGTAGCCGTCGACGAGGATTACGCCACGCCACTTGTAGCGGTACGAGTCCGGTGCTCGGTGTAAGACTGCCCGAGCTCCGGTCTCGGTGTTCCGGTATGCGAGTGTGGGCGACCGACTCTCGCGCTTCCAATTTGTGATCCGGGACATCTGTTAGAAGTGGACGTCGGCGGGCACGATCCAGAGTTCCTCGCTCTCCTCCAGCACTCGATCCAGCTGCTCACGGTGACGGATCCCGTTCGCATATTCGTTGTACAGGAAGATTGTTGGCCCGTCGTAGGCGCCGACCTGGTGGAAGGCGTGCCGAGCGAGATCTTCGTCGCGCATGATCTCCTCATCGGAAAGTTCGTCAAGTGCCTCCCTCACCCGTTCGAGATTGCGCTCGAACTCCTCTTTCGTCGCCTCCCAGCCACACTCAAGCAGGTCTTGGCCGTCATCGGAGTCGACGGGGGCTGCAGTCGGTAACTCACCCCATCGCGCCTTCCCCGCAACGGACGTGTCCTCCTCATCGAACGTCACGTGGTAGTCGAAGACAGCGCCGGCGTGTGGGTCCGCGCCGACCAGGCGGTCGAACACCGACTTTCCGCTGGCCAGTGCGTCGTCGTGGGTCGATTCTTCTACCAGAGCGTAAATTACCATGTGCATCTCGAACACCTCGAAACGCCGACGCACCGGGAATCGTTGCTCGCTCCAGCTGCGCCGGCACCCATCGCCGGCGCTCGAAAAACCCTGATCTAGCGGTCGATTCTTAGGACTCGTTCGTTCGATCGACTGTGATGGTCAGGTTTCCGGACTCGTAGTCAGCTTCGAAGTCGACGGTGAACGCATCCGAGTCATATGCGGCGTGGTAGGCGCGGTGACGCCTTAGCGAGCCCGTCGCCTTGAAGTGGAAGAACGCAGCCGACGTGTAGGGCTTACTCTGCGTCTCGATTTGCGTCTCAACTGACGCCGGAAGTGCAATCTGTGGCGTGTCGGTGTCAATACTCGCAGCGAACTCCTTCGCTTCCTCGACGGTCGCCTGTGAATGTGCGGGCGTCTCGCCAGTGAGCACGTTCACCGGTGTCTCCGTCTCATCGGTGAACAGGACATCGTGGAAGGTGCGCGTCCCGAGGACTGCGTCGGGATCTAACTCGCAATCGTGGAATGGATCGTCGTCTGAATTCTCGGGCATCAAATCACGAGCCAACGGTGGGGCTCAGTCCTTTCTGCCCCAGACAAACCACAACTAGTCTCGATGTAGCGGAGGTAAGTCCCGAAAGAAGAGCGTCCTGCCCGCACTTCCCGCCGCAGAATCAGGCGTCGATGATTCGATCGGGCTCGATTCGTGACAACCGCATCGCGTTCCCGGTGACGCCGAGGCTCATCCCCATATCTCCGACAACGACTGCCAGCGCAACGCTGACCAGGCCCAGCGGCACGCCTAGCGCGAGCAGAAGCTTCACGCCGAGGCTCGCCCAGATGTTCTGCCGGATCACGCCGTTGGCCGTATGCGACAGGTCGTACAGGTACGGGAGTTTCCCGATGTCGTCGCCCATCAACGCAATATCAGCCGTTTCGAGGGCGGTGTCGGTGCCCGCCGCGCCCATCGCGATGCCGACCTCCGCAGTGGCCAGCGCGGGGGCGTCATTGATGCCGTCGCCGACCATCGCGACCTCCCCGTACTCCGCCTGTAACTCCTCGACTGCGTCGACCTTCTCGTCGGGTAGGAGTTCGGCGCGATATTCATCGACACCGACCTGCTCGGCGATGGCGCGGGCGGTGCCCTCGTTGTCCCCGGTCAGCATCACCACGCGCTCGACGCCCAGCTCGTGCAGGCGTTCGACAGCCCGCTTCGAGGCCGGGCGCACCTCGTCGGCGATGGCGATTGCACCCAGCAGTTCCGACTCCGTCCCGACGATAACGACCGTCTTGCCCTCCCGCTCCAGTGAGGTGAGCGCGTCCTCGGCGAACGCCCCGTCGTCGGCCTCGGTCGCCTCTTCCGCCACGACGCCGCCGTCTGTCTCGCGGCGTGCTCGAGCGAGGTCGAAGCCCAGCTCCTCGAAGAGCGCGGGCTTGCCCGCATAGTACGTCTCGCCGTCGATCTCGCCCCGGATGCCCTTCCCCGTGAGGCTCTCGAAGCCACTCGGGTCGGGCAGGTCGCCCACGCCCGCCTCCTCAGCACGGGCGAGAATCGCCGCAGCGATGGGGTGCTCACTGCGCCGCTCCAGCCCGGCGGCGCGACGGAGCAGATCATCCTCAGTGGTGTCGCCGACCGGGACGACATCGGTGACGGCGAGTTCGCCCTTCGTGAGCGTCCCCGTCTTGTCGAGCGCGACGGCATCGACTTCGCCCATCGCTTCGAGGTAGTTGCCGCCCTTGATCAGGACGCCGTTCTTCGCGGCGCTGGTGATGCCCGACACCACCGAGACGGGTGTGGAGATGACGAACGCACAGGGGCAGGCGATTACCAGCAGGGTGAGCCCGCGGATGAACCAGGTCTGCCAGTCGCCGGCGAAAGTGAACCCGTACCCGGCCACGTCCACCGAGATGGGGTCGGCGATAACCAGCGGCGGGATAGCGGCGGTCAGGATTGCCAGCACGACGACGAGGGGTGTGTAGTAGCCGGAGAAGCGGTCGACGAACTGCTCAGACTCGGTCTTCTTCGCCTGTGCGCCCTGTACCATCTCGATGATGCGCGAGAGCGTCGAATCGCCAGCGGTCGAGGTGACCTCTACCTCGAGGTACCCCTCTTCGTTGATCGCGCCGGCGTAGACCTCGTCGCCGGCAGTCTTGTCGACGGGGACGCTCTCGCCCGTGATCGGCGACTGGTCGACTGCACTCTCGCCGTCGATGACCGTTCCGTCGAGCGGAATCTTGTCGCCGGGGCGGACGACGACGGTCTCGCCAACGTCGACCTCCTCGGCGGGAACGGTCACTTCCTCACCATCGCGAAGGACGGTCGCCTCGTCGGGCGAGAGTTCCATCAGCTCGCGCAGGGAGTCCCGTGCCCTGTCCATCGCGTAGTCCTCGAGCAGCTCGGCGATGCTGAATAGGACGGCCAGCGTGGCGGCCTCGACGAAGTAGCCGATACCGGTCGCCGCGATGATCGCCGTCCCCATCAGCAGGTCGATGTCGAGGCTTCGGTTCTTCGCGGAGTAGTACCCGCTACGGACGACGGGGATGCCGCTGGCGGCGACGGCGCCGAGGAACAGGACATCTGCGATGTGGAGCGGGTACTCGAGGACGCTCGCCACCGTGACGTTCTGTCCTGCGAGGAGGAACTCGAAGAGGAGCCCGGCGGTGAGGAACGCCGCGCCGAGCCACGTCTTCTTCGCGCGAGGACTCGTCCAGACCTCCGATGGTGGCGCGATGTCGACGCCGTCGGTCGCCTGGTTGTCCTCATCATCGCCCTCAGCGTCCGAGCCCCCGACGACCTCGTAGCCGGCGCCTTCAATCGCCTTGATTACGTCGGCTTCGCTAGTCCGATCAGGGTCGTACGTGACGTTGGCCGTGCCGGTGGTCGGCTGGAGCGTGGCGTCAGTAATGCCGTCGACACGCTGGAGGCTCTTGTCCACCTTTTGGGCGCAAGAGGGACAGTCCATCTCGGGAACGGCGAGGCGGGCGGTCAGCTCACGTCGCTGCCCGCCGCCGCTCGTTCCTCCTGCTGCGTCCGGATTCTCTGTCATCACGTCACGGTAGGAGCGGGAGTTCGATATGTCTTTATTGGAATATTCCAACTACGGCCTTCAGTGGGATGCCAGCCGTTCTTCCGCTACCCGCTCGCCGGCGACATGTTGCTTCGCCAAATGTTCTTCCGCCCGACGGAGTCGGTAGGTGAGTGTTGACCGTGGCACGTCGAGATGCTCGGCGAGCTCGCCGACGTCGACCTCACGGGGTGATTCGTAGTAGCCGTGTTCGACCGCGGCCTGAAGCGCGGCCTCCTGGGCTGGCGGGAGGCCGCTCGGTGTCCCGTCGCGTCCCCTAGCTGATGTTGTGTCCGCTGTGCGGAGCATCTCCATCTGGGCGCACTCCCCGACGGCGACTTTGAGAGCGTCGAAGAACGCCGCCATGTCGCCCTCACCGGAGTGGATGAGTCGCCACGTGTAGTGGCGGCCCTCGTGACGAGTCTCGAACAGCACGCCGTCGCCGAGGTGGTCGCGAGCGATGTGGGGGACTGAGGCGCAGGTCGGAGTGCGCTCCCAATCTGAGTAGAGGATGAGCGCGTCGTCCGTGCGGTCGAGGACGCGGGTGGTCTGTGTGGCGCCGCAATCCTCAGTCGCCAGACAGTCGGCGTAGTAGTCGCCGGTGAGAAAGGCGTCCTCGATAGCGTCGAGCGCCTCAGGAGTTCCGGTAGCATGGTCGACCCGCCAGAGACGTTCGGCAGTGGCGTGCAGCGAGAGCGAGCGGACGCGGGCGTCGGAGTGGTCGGCGAGAGCGTCAGCCACCCTGTTACAGCCGGGCTCGTATTCGAGAGCGAAGACGAGTTCGCGCATACCCCGTCTAAGGCCTGCTACGACATAACCCATGGCCTGCAGCGTTGTCGACCAGTAGACCTCAGATTACGTCGTCAGGGTCGTGAACTTCCTGCATTCGCTGTGCTTCGGCCGCGTATTGCTCTTGGAGGTCGGGGTCATCGACCATGCCAAGATTGCCGGGTTCAGCATCGACTGCTGCTGTCGTGTCTCGGACGTCGGTGAAGGACGTGAGTGCGCGTTCCTTCCGATAGTACTGTTCTCCATCGGGCGTCGCGTAGGTGAGGATGATCAGGTTCTGTTCGTCATCGGAGTACGTTCGTTCGACAAGCCAGACACGAAGACCGTCTTCAGATTGATTTGACATACTTGTGTGTTCCCCGGTATCCACTAAGGGATTGGTGTTACGGCTTGCCGAGACTCGCTGTCTCGAAGGGTGATTCTTCGGTCGGAATGAGCAGCTCCTGTCGGTCTCCGACTCGTTCGGCCAGCTTCCGTTTCAGGTACTGTCTCGCCGTCGACGGCGTGAAGACGCCCTTGTCGAGCATATCGCCGACGACGTCTTTGAGGGCCGCAAACTGTCCCTGCAGGTGGCCGTCGCCGACCGGCTCGCCGTCGTACCAGCGCACCGTCGCGAGCGCGCCGTTCCCCACCGTCTCTCCCTGTTCGACTGTCTCTGAATCGTACTGCAGCCCGAACCATAGCGTCCGATAAGCGGTCACCTCGAACGTCGTCGACACCACGTAGAACGCCTCGTGGTGGAGGTAGTCGAGATGGTCAGCGACGATCTCGTCAAGCGAGAGGCCTGTAGCACGGGGTTTTGGCTCGACGACCGTCGGCGGTCGATCCTCACCGGCCAGGTAGCCGTCGACGGCGTCTGCCTCGAGGCCATCGGCCAACTCCGCGAGGAGCTGCTTCGCCCACTTGGAGTCGGTGTCTTCGCCACCGAACGGCGACTCCGCCGAGATTCGATGTTTGAGCTTCAGATTTGCTGCACCCCAGTGGCTGTAGTGGAGCGTGTACTGTCCGTCTGTGCGTTCGTACGCAACAAGTGCGCGGTGACCCATTTGAACACTCACCTCGCAGGGCGACCGCGACTGGATCGCCCCGCACCCCTCTGGGGGGACGAACAACGCTACTCGTCGATCGGGTCGGGGGAACTGAGGTCCGCGTGGAGGACTTCGCCGTCGCGAACGACGTACCGCTTCGCCAGCACTGGGAAGCGACACTTGGTAAATCCCGCCGTCTGGATATCGAACTCTTCGTCGGCTTCGAGATGGTCGGCGAGTTCTCGCAGGAACTCGTGGGTCACGATCCCGCCCTCGTAGTCCGGGAACTCCACAAGTATCGCTCACCTCAAAGTCATCGTAGCCGTTCTAATTTTCGGCAGGATTTGGAAGCACCTCGTGGGGATCGGTAGTGCTGGCGAGCAAGCACTGCCTCGTAATGCTCCCGCTGGGACACCGCAGTCCCGTTTTCCTGCTCTGATTTTGTTGCAGTCCTCCCTCTGCCCGGCTTCGTGTCGTAATGAGGGACGAAGAACGGTACTCGGACAATCGGGTCTGACGGCCACTCGCCACATCCTGTTTACTGTTGGCCGCGGACTGAACGCCAGGCACCGACACGGTTTCTGAATCCTCCATGCCGGCCTCAGAACGGACACGCTCGCAGGTGTAGCGTGATGGAAAGCTGGCGTGATTTCCCTGCGCCGTGTAGACACAGGGATTCGCTGTTTCCATCTGACTTCCAGCGAGGTGTTTCCGTCCGACGTTGATCGCACCAACTACATCCCGGTCGCACTCATACTTACAGCTGGGACAGTAGAAGTGGCCGCCGTTGCGTAACTCGGTGTGATCCGTCGGTGCCTTCACAGTCTTGCCGCGTTCGCCACATCGCGGACAGTATCGTGATGTCCCCCAGGGATTCACCGTCTCGACGTCAAGCCCGAGGAGGTCACCCTTGTACCGGATCCGCTCAAGCAACTTCCCGTGGGCCCACGTCGAGATGCTCCATGCCGTCACGCCACTCGTCTCTTCGGCCTCCAGTTGCCCTAGCGACTCGAGGACGATCGTCTCACATTCGTGAACGGCCGCGAGCCACACCAGCTGATTCGCTACATCGTGCTGGATCTGGTCGCGGAGACGTCGCTCCTTCCGTCGCGTCCGGCGATATTCGCTAAGGAGGTGAGCGAACTGCTCGGTATGTGCCTTGCCCAGTTGGCGGAGTTCGGCAAGGCGGCTGTCTATGCCTTCGGCGTCTGCTTTCACTCGGAACAGCTTGTCCTTCGAGTGGTGGTCCACAAAGGCAGGTGGCGCGATCTGAATCTCCTCCTGTCCGTCTTCAGATCCGTCTAATACAACCGCAGTTGCCTGCTTTTTCACGCCGAGATCCACGGCGAGAACACGGTCGGGAGTGGTGTCTACAGAGGTCTCGGGAACATCTACTGGCACGTCCAGCGTATAGCCGTATTCAGAGGAATGCAGTGTCGGCGCTTTCAGCTCCCCTACCTCAAGCATCTTGTTGAACCGTTGGTGGGCTGGGAACCGTATTTCGTGCTCTGTCCAGTCGGCATACGAGTTGGGCGATAGCGAATCCGGCGCCTTCAGCGTCACCACCACTTCTCCGCCCGTGGCTTGGACCTCGTGGATGTCTCCACGACTGTCCGGGCCGAAGGGAACCGTGTCGTCGGGTTGGGGACAGTCGATGAGGTCCGTGTATACTTCAGGAAATCGGCCATGCCGGTCGTAATGATTGTTTAGCTGCTCGACGACGGTTTCGATATTGCTCCACTGGATGTACGGTGAGTCTCCACTCTCGAATAGGCGGCTTCGAAGCTGCTGCCATCCAACACGCCTGATTTTTCGTTCCCGGACAGTGTCGACTATGAACCGGAAGGCACGGTACTTCTCACGATGAGCTTTTAGAATCCGAGTAACACGATGGTAGATACATCGCTTGAATCGGTTGTAGAGGTATGCGTCTGTGTCCTCGAACGGCTCGTACTCGTCGTCTCGGACGTAGGTGTGGTCGTTGCTATTACGGGACTGAATCGCTTCGAGGTGCCTGTCTTGCCAGTATTCCTCCTTGAGCAATCGACGAAGATGGCGTTGCCCGAGTTCTAGGATTCGGGAACAGGCGGTGTGATACTCTCGGGGAATATGGAATTGTTCAGTGATGTGGGTCATTTGTTGGCCTCGTGGTTCTCTCTCCCGCAACCCTTTTGAGGGACAATAAACAGTCTCAGGAGCCAGACATTCGTATTCATCGTTACACCGCCGCTCAGGACTCGATCTGTGTTCCAGCGTCCCCGCTGTGTTCCGGCTGGGAGAGCAGACTCACATCTTGCAGGAGAGCTTTCGCTGCCTCAATCCGCTTCTGATCTGCGTTGTTGACTCCGGCGGTTTCGGCGCGCTTGTGATTGGTGAGTTCGCCCTTGTCGGTGACCTTCCAGTCGAGCGTCCCGAAGCAGTAGCTCTCACAGAGCTCGCGGACTGCCTGTGGATCCGATACGATTGCGCCGGTTGACGTCGTCGCAGCTTGTAGTGTCGCCATGTCTGGACTCGCGGGGAAGGCCCGCACCCCTCTTGGGGGGCGATAAACCGCCACTGGAGGTGCCCCTGGCGTCGACGGCGACGCCGATCAGTCGTCTGTTGGGGCGTCTGTCCCGCTCCCGTCTTCTGGTCGCGTGAGTAGGCTCACTTCTTCCAGGAGGTTTCTTGCAGTCTCGACTCGCTCTCGATCCGCGTCGTCCAACTGGTCGACATCGAGCCGGTTGAGATTGCTGAGCACACGATGCATCCGGTAGCCCTGTTCGACTTGCTGATTCATCGGTAGCGCCTCACCACTCGCCGGCGCAGAAAGACTCCTTACGAGACTGTCGTCGACGCATCAGCGTCGCCACCAGTGCTCGTCGCGACGCGTTGCCGCCAGGAGGTCACTCTCACACCCGTCGTCCAGCATCGTGTCCGGGATGGGGGATGCCTCGCCGGTCGGCCGTAGTTCCTCAAAGTCAGAATATCGGTCGTACATCGGTTGGCCATACCTTCTGTCGGTATCGCATTTCAACGTCCGGACGGCTTCGCTCGCAAGACACTCTTGATTATGCGAGACAGTACAAACATATATGAGAGTAGGGCGCGAACACTGCCCCAAGAGGTGCCAACCATGACCGAATCCTCGCGAGATGGGGTCCAATCGTGGACTGAGTCGATGAGCGCCCGCGACCGCATTCGGGCGGTCGCCGAGTCACTTCGCGAACCCCGCTCAGTTAACTGGATCAGCGAGCAGGCCGACGCCGCCTGGAGCACGACCAACGAGGAACTTCAGGATCTCGTCGACCAGGGCCAGTTGCGTCGCGTCGAGGCCGGCGAGACCACGCGCTACCAGCCGGACTACACGCGACTGCTCTTCGAGGAGATCCGCACGCTCATTGAGGAAAACACCCGCGAGGAGCTGCGGAGTGAATTAGCCGCGATCACCGAGGAGATCGAGGAGTGGCAGGCGACCTACAACGTCGAGACGTGGGAAGAACTCGAACAGTCGCTCGCCGACGGCGACCTCACAAGTGCGGAGCTCCGGAACCGCCGCGACGTCATCGCGTTCTGGCGCGAGAACGAGGAGGATCGCCGCCTCATCAAGCACGCACTGGAACTCTACTCCGACGTCGAAGCCGCCCGCGAGCAGATGACCGACGTGGCTGACCGCGCCACGAGCTAATCCTCCTCTCTCACAGAATGATCTTTCTCGCCGGTCGCGACCGCTATACGCAGCGGACCCTCCTTCGCGACGTTCACGACCGATTGACGAACCAGCCGGGGTGTGAAGAGGTCCGCTATCGCCCGTCTCGACGCCGACCCCGCTACGTCATCGCGGATGTCGATCCGACGACGTTCCTGAGTGACTCGTACGACGCGGCGACCGCACGACTGGAGATTCGCTTCTGGTACCCCGCCGGCGTCGACCACGAATACTACCGCATAAACTGGGTCGAACCGGACCGAAATCTGATGCTCGGCTTCCACCAAGACGCCGACCATCCGGACCTTGGGCCCTGTCACATCCAACTCAATCACGAAGACACGCCGGTTGATCGCCACGAGGCGACGTTTCTCGATGCCCATCCACTCGCCGTCCTCGATGACCGACTACAGCAGTTCCCACCCGCGCTAGATGCGATTCACTGGAAGAATGGAGCGCCCTCGCTCCCGACCTGGCCCGTTTAGACAGCGAGTTCATCGAGCGTCTGGTGATGCGTCCGTGCCGTGGTCGGCGTGACGTTTCCGGACTCGGTGATGTTACGGTGCGTTACCCACTACCCCTGTTCCCGCCCCGATTTGTGGAGGCAAGCTGTTGCGACCCCTGCCGAATGAACACTCGCCGTGACTGACGTCGGACTTGAGGGTACTCACCGTATTAACCAACAGAAGCCATCTCTATCGGCGACTGTTGGTTAATCGGCGAGATTCCTCCTGCCCTATTCGGGGGTAGGCCCGTAGCGACCTGTGCCACACACTTGGCACTCCCAGATTGGTTGGCCCGTCCAGGTCTCGTCAGGGACCGACTCGCGTGTCCTGAATCGATGTTCTGTTTCTCTCGTACAGTGCTGGCACTCCAGGGCTGTCACGGTCGGAATATCGGCCCCGGTACTGGTGGATTCCGTTTCGTGGGGTACTGTTTCAACAGCGATTGCTGGGACGATCCACAGCTGGTCGCCGTCGGCGAGCGTGTGCTCGAGTGACGACTCAGCACGAATTCCCTGGCCACGCTCATCATAGACGCGTGGAATCTCCGTCTGAGAACGATCGCTCGTCTCGTCCCACGCTGTCCGCTCACGGGCCGCTGTTAGTAACGTGTCGCCAGCCGCTGCGGTCACCTCGGCAGCAGCGGGGAGCGTAGGCCAGCGCTCGGTTAGCTGGGGTGCGGGCTCCTCGTCGAGATCGTAGATGAGCGTACAGTCGTCAATGGGCTCGTCGTGACCTGACGTGAGAAGTGTCGCTGCAGCTGCCCCTTTCGCGACAGCACCATAGAACGTCCCGGATTCGACGAGGAACTGGATCACACCACGGAGTGTTTGCTCGGAACTCGCAGCATCCGACGCTGAGGCGGCGTCGAGTTCGTATTCGAGACAGAACCGGCATTTTCGTTGCGACGCCGGGATCGATGCGCCACAGGAGCCACAGGCTCGGTCTGTATCGGTTGTTCCATCCGGATACCCACCCGAATGCGCGGCTTCACGCTGGCGGGTTGGCTGGCCGTCCGCTGGCTGATCCAGCGCTGGGTCCGGCACCAGAGCGCCTTCCCCGACAGGTTGGAACGCGTCTCGGTCTGAGTTGCGGTTCGTCATCGATTCGCTCCGCGTTCCCCCCGGTTTGGTATTTAAATCTTACAGGCTAAGTCCCCGTCCTCAAGGAGCAACGCAACGAGCAAAGCGAGTGAGTAGCGCAGTAGGGCGGGGATACAGCCGTAAGCTATCGTCATTCTCCACCGAAACATATAATATATACTCAATATATATTTGTGTATGGGCACATTCGAACTGGAAGGCGAAGAAATCATTGACCGTGAAGCGAAGGAGTTCGGCGGGAGTGCCCACGTTACAGTTCCCAAAGACTGGCGCGGCGCAGACGTGAAAGTCATCCGCGTCAGCGACCCCGACGAACCCGACGACCAAGACGAGTAACACGATGAACTACAACTACAGGTATCGCATCGAACCCGACGAAGCCGTTCAATCTGAACTAGAACGGCATATAGATGCCTGTAGGCAACTGTACAACCACTACTTGTACGAACTCCGCAACACGGACGAGTACCTATCGTACACCGCGATGCAGAATATGCTTCCCGACCTGAAAGATTGGTGGGACGATCTCAACGACGTGTACTCGAAAGTGTTACAGATGGTTGCCCGCCGCGCCAGCGACAACCTCGACCGCCTCAAAGAAAAGAAAGACAACGGGCGCAAAGTCGGGATGCTCAACTGGAAGTCACCGCGAGAGTATCGGAGCCTCACCTACAATCAGTCTGGTTTCGAACTCAAGAACACGAGTGACCAGACCATCCTTTCTCTTTCCAAGATTGGTGAGATGCCGATACACCTCCACCGCGACATCCCCGATAACGCCCGCGTGAAACAAGTCACAGTCAAACAAGAGAAAACGGGTGAGTGGTACGCCATCTTCGGCATCGAAACAGAAGACGACGCGCCCGAAAAACCCGCTCTGGATGAGGTTGACCGCGAGGATATGGTTGGTATCGACGTGGGTATCATCAAGTACGCTCACGACACCGACAGCACGATGGTCGGCAGTCTTGACCTCGAATCCGAGTACGAGCGGCTCGAACGCGAGCAACGAGCGTTGAGTCGCAAACAGGAAGGCTCGCAGAACTGGCACGAGCAACGCCGCCGTGTGGCCTGTATCCACGCTCGTATTGTACGGAAACGCCGCGACTTCCTGCACAAACTCTCAAACTACTACGCTCGGGAGTACGACCTCATGGCGGTCGAAGACCTTGACGTTCACGGGATGATGCAACTGCCGTCGAACAGTCGCAACCGAGCGTCGGCGTCGTGGCGGACGTTCATCGACTTCCTCGAATACAAATGCGAGCGCGAGGGCACGCACTTCGTGAAAGTCGAACCTGAGGGCACGACGCAAGAGTGTGCCGAGTGCGGGGTTGAGGTTGAGAAAGAACTGTGGGTGCGCGAGCATTCCTGCCCGACCTGTGGGTTCGAGACCGACCGCGACGAGAACGCTGCCTACAACGTGCTACAACGCGGTCTTTCAGAGTTAGGCGTGGGACACGCCGAAGTGACGCCTGCGGAGACTGCACTCCCTACGTCCGCGACTGGTGGGTCGTCCACCGTCGTGGATGCAAAGTGCGTCGTTGAAACAGGAAGCCCCACCCTCAAGGAGCGAACGGCGTTAGCCGTAAGCGAGTAGGGTGGGGTAGTTCACACTCAAGGGTGAGGAAATGCGGGGGACGGATTCGGCCCCGACGAAATAAATCCGGTTGCCTGCGACGGAGTCAGTCACGGAGCTCGGCGACCGCTCGACCGACCTCGCGAACGTGCTCACTCCGCTCGATATCGAGCTCTGTCGACAGATACTCGACAGTCTCTTCGAGGTCCATACGCCGTGATAGACGCCCCGTCTGTATGTAGGTACTCCTCCACCGGAGGCGTCTCAGATCGCTTGGAGTTCGTCTCGCCGGCTTCGGAGCGTCACGACTGACACCTCTGCTGCCGACGCGACGGTAGATTGGGTAACCAACGCGCCCTGCTCTTGGGCGGCCAGATAGACGCAGGCGGCCGCGACGCCCGATGGCTGACAGCCGTTCGTGAGGGCTGTCCCCTCGGCGCGTTCTGCGAGTTCGTTCGCGCGTCGGCGAATGTCGTGGTCCAACTCCAGCTCCGAGATCAGCCGCGGAACGAACGACGTCGGGCGCATTGGTGGTGCCGGGAGCTCTAATTCGCGATTCAGTGTTCGGTAGGCGTTGGTGACACGAGTGGACTCGACTCGGGCGGCGTCGACGACATCCTCGAGGAGAAGCGGGTGTTGGTTACATCGGCAGGTACCGTAGATGCTCGCTGCACCGATGGCCTCGATGGATCTGCCACGAAGCAGATCCTCGCTCTGAGCGCTCCGGAAGAGCTGGCACGCCTGGTCACGAATCGACTCGGAGAGTTCGAGCGCACTCGCCAGCCGGCGTACCTCGCCCAACCCGTGTGCGAGATTCCGTTCCGCTTTGGATTGCCACCGGCCACGGGTCTGCTCACGTCGCATCCGGGCCAGCCGTCGGCGTTTCTGCCCCGAGAGTTCGTTCCCCTTCGCGTCGGTGCCGCGACCGATCTCCGTCGACAGGCCGCGGTCGTGGCGAGCCGCAGTGAGTGGAGCGCCCGTTCGCTCGCGCTTCTCGTCGTCGTACGCCCGCCACTCCGGCCCGTGATCGATACGTTGCTCGTCGATGACCAGGCCACAGTCCTCACAGACCGTTTCCTTGACGTTCGTAGTGACGTGTCCGTGGCACTCGGGACACTGGTTCGCACTCGATTCCGTTCGGACGTCTTCGTCGAAGCCAGTCGCGTAGATGTCTCTCGTTGCCATTTTTCTCACCGTATTTGGGAACTCGCCAGTACGGCGAACCCCTCACCCATTGAGGGGGCAATAAACGCTATCGAGTATGAACCACAAATCTGTTGCATACTGAATAACAACAAATATATTATGAATAGTTCTCTCTGGACTCTCGATATGGTTAATCTGGAATTGAACGGGAAAATTTGATTTAGTGTCCTGGTGTGTGTGAGTGCGTGTCAGAGCGTCTTAATGATCGTCTTTCCGAATTCAAACGTCAGGTAGATCTGCTGCCTGAACCCGACGCACCACCTCCGACAACACTCCAGGTACTCGGGCGCGGGCAGCTGGAGCAGGATTGGCAGCGATTACTGTTTCATTTTCTCTCACCGGAACGGCCGCACGGACTTGACCACGCTTTCTTAGAGCATCTTCTGACTTCTCTTACCGACCGTGACGATGTGGAATATACTTTTTCGCGGTTTGATCTTACAGATATTCATGTCGAAACAGAAGTTCCGACATCGAACGAGCGCCGGCCGGATGCAGTGATATGGGTGAAGGATGAGTGGTTCATTTGCTGGGAGCTCAAGGTTACTGCGGTTGAAAATAGTGGGCAAACCACCGATTACGTACAGGCAGAAGAATTCAACGGGATCGATCTCACAAAGGCTGATGTTCCAGTCGAAAACCGCCATTATATTTATCTCGCACCTGAGAACGCAACAGCGCCGACAGCTGACGAGTTTGTACAGATTTCGTGGCAGTGGATTGCGGCTGAATTTCAGTCGTTTCTCACAGCTGGTCACGGTAAGTACCCATCTGAGACGACTGGACAGTTCAACAGCTTCATTCGTACAATCAGAAACGAGTTACTGATGACGGACTATCATGAAAACCAACAAGAAAAGGCAGCGTTGTACTTCGATTATTACGATGAAATTCAGGAAGCCGAGTCTGCGTTTGAGGCTCAGTGGGATGAATACGCGGATACCTGGGGAACACGGCTCGCGGAGTCGATCGATATTGCCGACATTATTGAACTCCCAACTCACCCTGCGAGCCACGTTGCTATCGAAGTTACGAAACCGAATAATAACTCTGAGCGCTGGATGTTCCGACAGGGGAGTTCAGATTGGGCAGGGCTTGTCAAAGAAGGCTGGTGGCTTAACAAAGCCGACCGGACTCCGGTTTATACTATACCCGATGACAAAAACGATGTTCGAATTTCTCTCTTTCATCGATTAGAACAGAATCGCCGCAAAGCGGTCGAAAATCAGACACTCGAACTAGAGCTCTGGCATGGGACTAGTAATGGCGATCAGTTTATGTATAAATTTAAAGAGCGAATTGCTGCGAAGATCAATAAAAATATCAGTGAACTCCCTCCTACGACGGAAATAACCGGCGACGAGCCGGGCCAATTGTACTCTCGTATCAGATCCCAGTGAGCGACCACGATGATTTCTTCACCGCGTATACAGTAGGACTACTTGATGCGTTCCTCGACCTCGTGATTGAGTATCCGAAACTAACCACGCTGATCGAGGAAGCCTTTGAGGAGTCTCTTGAAGTATACGAATGACTGGCTTTGTTGATATCCGTGGTCTCTGATAGTCCGTTGAGGCTGTGCTACATACAGAGCGTCTATCTTACAGCTAAACTCTTTTCGGCGATGTATATCCGAATTTACGAGGAGAGAGTACGAGCTGATTGGGCCACACAACTTTCATACGAGTGGCTTTGTTGAAATCATCAGAAGTTGATAGTTTCACACCTCCAATCGCTCAGTACAGCGGACACATTTTATAGAACAGTCAGAGCCTGTCAGTACAGAATCACGCTACGGTTTCAACGCCGAGGATCTCGAAGCGAGCTCCACCGGTCTCACTCTCAGTCACCTGTATCTTCCACCCATGTGCAACAACTGTCTCGGCGACGATAGCGAGTCCAAACCCGGTCCCTTCCTCGCGGGTCGTATACCCCGGGTCGAACACGGACTCACGGTCACTCTCAGGGATACCGGGCCCATCATCAGCCACATAAAATCCCGGCCGGTCAGGAAGCACTCCGACGGAAACCGTCACATCCGGGCCGCCGTGATCGATTGAATTCCGAAACAGGTTCTCGAACAGTCGTTGGAGCCGTGTCGGGTCCGCTTTGAACGTCAGGTCGTCCTTGACGCGTAACTCGGCAGCGTTTGTCTCAACCATCTCCCAACTGTTCTGTGCGACCGACGAGAGCAACACTGCATCCCACTGCTCGACTGGTTGGCCATCACGGGCGAGCGAGAGAATTTGCCTAATTAGGTCCTCCATCCGAGTTAGCGCCCGTTCGATGGCTGCTGCGTGTTCATTCTCTGCAACCTCCTCGACGTCCTCGCGGAGTAATTCGAACCGCCCTGTGGCCACGTTGAGAGGATTACGGAGGTCGTGACTCACTAAACTGGCAAACTGTTCGAGACGTTCGTTCTGTCGCACTAATTCCTCACGGTACCGCTCACGGTCAGTCACGTCGGTCAGAAGGATGGTTCGGCCGAGCCCAGCTTTTGCTGTCCCATACGGTGTCTCTGTAACATGGTAATTCCGGGAGCGGTCCTCTTGTTGGAGTTTCAAAATAGCGTCGTCGCTGTCAAGACAGTGAGCTACTCGTGGAAGTGTCGTCTTCAGAAGGGTGCCCTCGGCACCGTCAAGGTCAGGGAAGAGGGTCTGCGCAGCGCGATTCGTGTCTCGAATGTGGTTGCTCGCGTCAAGCGCAATAATTGGCTCGTCCCGTTCGCCGGCCAATTGGATGGCATCGAACTGGTCGATATAGACGAACGCGACACCAACGGCGAAGACGGCGACCCCGAGCGGCTCGTAGGTAATATCGATGAGGTAGGGCGTGGTGTACCCGATGATATCGAACACGACGGGCAGGCCGGTGATTCCAACGAGAGCGAGGAGCGCTCGTGTGTCGAGATCGATCTCGGTGAACAGTTCCAACAGCATGAAATAGCCGACAAAGGCGAGTGCATACGAGAGCCCCATTGCAGTCCAATGTAGCGGCCCTGTGTACACGGACAGATGAGGGAACGGGGTGGCGACAGCTGTCGTCGTGAAGTACCCTTGGTGGAGAGGATTGGTGACCTTCACCGCGACAAGTACGATGTAGACGGCGATAGCAAGGCGACGGTATGTCGGATTTCGATGGTAGGTCCGACCAGTATACGCTGAACAGAAGTAGAGCCATGCGCCGACAGCTGCGAGTCCCAGCACGAGCCCGAACGTATACCACGCGAGTTTGAGTGATATTGTTGGAGAGACGAGAAATCCGACGTGAGCGGTCGCCCACCCGCCGCTCGTCAGGAGGAGTGCCCACAATCCCCGTCGGGTATCAGCATTTGTGATACGTTGAAGGCGTGTGAGACTTATAAAACAGGCCAATGCAGCCACGACGAAGAGACCAACATAGAGCAGAAAGAGAGGAGATATCGTCGAGATAGCCATATTGGACTGTCCCGGGGGCCAGGGTAATACTTTATGAATCTGTGAGGTGACGATCTCTTGATAGCGCGTGATAGACGCGTAGCTCTCATCGATCGGCTGTTTCAGGTGAGAATTTGTCTGAAGAATAGGTTTTCAACAGAGCCATACGAGTTGACGAGGTGCATTCCGACATGGAGTCCGTTGCGTATCGAGACCAAATCTACGAGATATTTGCCGATCCGAACATCGAATTTGAGACTCAAATTAAGCAGGCACTCACGACGGGTACTGAATTTCTCGATCTCTCTGTGGGCTTTTTCACGCGTATTGTTGATGGTACGCAGAAAATCCTTCACGCGACCGGAGATCACCCGTTGATCCAGCCCGGCGAGAGCTGTCCGCTCAACGAAGCGTACTGTCGTCGAACCATCGAAATCGAGAGCCAACTCGCCATCGAAGACGCTCATGCGTCCCCAGAGATCTCCGATACCGCTGTTGAGACGTTTGATTTAGGCGCATACATCGGCGCAAAAGTCATCGTCGATGGTGAGGTGTATGGGACGGCATGCTTTGCCGATACAGAGCCACGCGACGATCCCTTCGTTGACGCAGAGCGGTTCTTCGTTGAACTGGTCGCGCGACTCGGTGGGCAAGCCATCGAACGACGACGATACGAACGAGAACTCACACAGCGCGAAGAACGGTTGAACGAACAGCGAGAGATATACCGAGCCGTCATCGACGCCAGTTTCGACTCCGTCTTTCGCTTCGATACCGACGGAAGGTTCACGTATGCCTCTGAAAGCGTCCAGGACCTGTTGGGCTATTCGCCGGCAGAACTGATCGGTCAACCGATAACGATCACCCATCCGGACGCACAGACCAGCGAGCGGGCGTTGAACAATCGCTCACAGATACTGAGCGGAGAGCCGGCTGAAGCCCGAGATCTGCCACTACAATCGAAATCGGGTGACATCGTCTACACGGATATTCGCGGTGTCCCAGTCTACGACGGGGGCGTGCCCGAGTCGGAACGCTCAGAGGACGACATCGTCGGAATACAGCTACTGATCCGTGATGCAACGGAACGTCGTCAGCGCGAAGGACTCATCAGCGTGATCAACCGAGTGCTCCGGCACAACGTCCGAAACGAGATGACTGTGATCCGAGGGTGGGCCGATATGCTTGCCGAAGAGATGGACGGCGAGCAGGCTTCCAAAGCGACAGTTATCAGGGCAGCTGCGACGCGGTTGCTTGACCTGACAGAATCCGCACAGCAGATAGAGGAAAACCGCGATATTTCGCCAGAGTTGGAACCGACGGACATCATGCCGCTGGTCGATCGTATTGTCACTGAGTGTGAAACACGGTATTCGGATGTCTCAATAACTGTTAACGCGCCGGACAAAGCGATCGCGGAGACGCTTCCACGCGTCGAAGTGGCGTTATTTGAACTTGTGGACAACGCTGCAAAGCATGGGGGGAGTCCTGCATCTATCGAAATTGATGTGCATGTGTCCGATCTACAAGTAATCTGTCAAATACGCGATGACGGACCAGGACTTCCGAATACAGAACGGGATGTCATAGAGACAGGCGAGGAGACACCACTCGTCCACGGACAAGGACTTGGACTGTGGCTGTGTTATTGGATCATCACGACGTTAGATGGCAAGATCGAAGTCACAGAATTCGATCGAGGGACAACAATCAAGATTCATCTGCCGACACCATCACGGAAGTAGAGAGAACAAGAATAGCTTGGACAAATTTGGCTCTGTTGAAATCCAACAGATTTGACACGACACCTCTGCTGAATAGAGAGTGCGAGGCGGTCACGAGTGAGTAGTGTCAATCGGGAGGTTTGTCGTCACACCCTTATGACCGAGAAACCACAAGAATTCTCCCATCAGAGTATGACCGACTATCTCGGTCTGTCTCGGCGAGATGTCGGGGCTGGCCTCGCTGCCGTTTTGGTAAACCTCTGGAACTTCGTTCAGACGTTCAGGGCCCGAGGGTTCGACTCCGTGAGCCTAGCGGAATATCGCACGGGAGTGGGTGAGATCATCTTCCTCGGGATGATCGTCACACCGGTCGTCGCGCTACTCGTAGCGGCCGTCGTTTGGCGTGTGATGATGCTAGATGAACCTGACCCGAACTACGGTGCCGTTGCAGGTATCGTTTCAGCGATCGGGTCGCTCTTCATATACGCAGTTTTGCTGGGCTTCATGCTCTCTCTGAGTCAGATTTCCGCTGGTAGATTCGGTAGTGGGGTCTCCGAATTCCTGTTCCTTACTGCTCTAATCGCTCTGTTCGGGGGTGTGATTGTTTTCTCTGTTATCGCCCCAATAGGGGCTACTGTGGGATACGGATACGAATGGTACTTGACCAGACGGTAGAATTACCCATTTGCGGATAATTCTCGATCGTTCCGTTTCGCCGTGCTGTACATCGCTAAACGACCCGCTCGGCACGTCTTTGATTCTGAATCTATACTCCCGGAAACACTCAGTCAGCTTCCTCAATAGCGACTTTCTTTGCTCGCGTTGTGATCTCGTCTTCCAGATCGCGCATAAAGTCATCAACCGTGTTCCCCATCGTCAACACCGGATACCCTTCCTCAAGCATATCGTCGAGCACGGCGCCGGCGTCTTCATCGCGACTGTGTTCGGTCACCGGGACATCGACGTTCGAGGCAAACACTCCGGTGAACGCGCCACCAGCACGCGCTCGTTCGATTAGGTCACGCTCGGCCAGTGTATTCAGATACTTGGCGAACGAGGCGGTGCGGCTCCGACGGTCGGCACGAAGGTAGACGAACGGCAAGACATGGCTATCGCCGGCCAGTGACTGTCGGATCGCCTCCGTACTCTCGATATCGTTGATTTCAGCTCCATTAAAAATGCGGCCGTTTGGGAGGCGAATCCAGCGTGGCTGGATAGCATCCAGATACGCGTTCAGCTGTTCCTCTGGCACCGGATCCATATCCAGCCACCGCAACACGTCGTTGACCGCGTAGACAGTTTCGGCTCCGATCCGGCCCTGCTGGTCGTCCGGGATCGTCACCTGTCGCATTTCGCCACCCTGTTGTTCGATCTCATCGCGCATGTATTCGGCAAGGACGGGGTTCTGTTCGCCGTTGACAACCTTCGTTCCGGGTGGGATCGTCCGTGCGAACGCTCGCGCGAGGTCCCGGATGGTCTTGCCCAGCGTGTCCTGATGATCCTGTCGTACGTTCGCTATGACGACCACGTGGGGCTTGATGAACCGCTTGTTGATCAGCCGCGTGGTATACTCAGTGATCCCCTGATTCTCGAAGATACCGACGTCCTCTGGCGTGTACGACTCCAGTTGCGGGCCGAACTCCTGTAAGACGTTGATATTCTCGTACAACGTTGTGTACGCCCCCCTCCGTTCGATAGGGATGACGTTCCCGTTGCGGATCAACAGTGGATGGTTGCCAGTAATCTTCGTTAGTGTGTCGTAGCCTCGCCGCCGGAACACGTCATCGAGACGCTTGACCGTCGACGACTTCCCGCGGATGCCCGACACCACGATCCGTGTGTCGATATTCTGGAGGAACTTACGGTGTTCTCGTCCGCGAGTCAATAATGAGGACGCACCACGGATGGTTGACATCCCGACTTCGAACGGGTCATATTCGACAGTCTCGTCCTCTGTCCCGACAAAATACACTGGAATCGCTCCCGTTGCGAGATGCCGGAACCGCCGCATCGCTTCGCGAGCGTTCGCTCGCTCGGTGTAGGTGAAGTTCGGAACGGCGAGTGTCTCCCCGTCGGCTTCGAGCGTCCAGTCAAAGATCTCGAGTGACTCGTCACCTCGAACCCGAAGCGTCGGTCCCCCGTCGGCCGACGGCGTATCGACGTATTCGAACTCGTCGGGGTCGAGTGATTCGAGTTCCGCCGCAGCGTCACGAACGCGATCGATTCGCTGCCGTGCCGCTCGTGACGTGTCATATCGGTCTGTTCCGATCGCCAAACACACCTCGGCGTCACTAAGCCGCCAGAGCCATCCTTCCTCACTCCGCACCACTTCGAACATCCCCTGTTCGTTCATTCTTGATCACCGCCCGAGAGGATCGACGACTCGAACACGTCGTCGTGCGACGGCTGGTAGACCGTGTAGTACTCGACGATTACCAGACAGACAACCGCGATGAGCACACTCACAGCAAGTTGTGGAACCGCAAACTGCTGAGGGAATCCCCGTGGAAGGATGCGACCCGTCGCTCGCGCGAGCGGCAACATTACCGCGAAGGTGCCGAGCTGTAATGGGACGAAGAGCCTGCGTTTCGGCCCCGGAGCAGTGTGCCAATTATACGCGCCGATGCCCGCGAGAATCGCAACGAAGTACGCCGATAGTCCCCGTGTGATCGGGAGCAGCAGCGTGATGGGGATCGCTGCGATAAGCGCGAACGCCGTGGTGGTCGAAATCAAGACACGCCCGTATAGGAGCGTGACGTAATGGACAAGCGAGAGGAAGCCGAACGAGAGGCCGAGCATCACGACGTACAGCAGGACGAGCCATTTGCTCGCGAGTGCATAGATCGCTAGGAGCGGGAGAGCGATCAGGCCCATCCGGAGCCCATAGCGTCCACGGACGCGCTCAGAGACGAAGAGCCCGAGCACAAAGAGCCCCACCGCGACCGGTCGAGCCAGGATTGTCGGCTCAAGTTCGGTCTGGAGCGCTGCGTTCTTGTACACCGCCACGTCGGTTGTCGTTGTGTAGAGTGCTGGCGGTGTTGCCTCCCCCAGAGTCGTCGCCAGTTCGGGCGTGATGAGCAGCCAGCCACAGGCCACCAGCCCAACGTAGAGTCCAGTTGCCGTGAGCAGATCATAGGTTCGGTACTCTGGTTTGAGTTGATGGTAGTTGTACGCAGCAAGGCCGGGCAAAATACTCCCGATAAACACAACCGACCGGAGGGACTCCGGGAATAACGATCCGAACCCGACGAGCAGTAGTAGTGGAACGCCGCTCCCGATCCCCATCGCGACGAGCAGTTCATCCCGACCGTAGAGTAGCGTTCGTTGCTTTACGATCCGCAGACCGAGGTACGCGAGGATGGTACTCAGCACGAAGATCGGAAGCATCCAGGCGTTTTTTAGGGTATAGACTGCCAGCACGGGAATGGCGATCGTGCCGCCTAGTCGGTACCCGAACAGCTGAGAGATGATTCCGACTAACAGGAACCCAAAGGCAGTGATCCCGGCTGCAACTAACACGGATCACACCTCAGTTCCCGAGTCCCATGATACACACATCTGGATGAGAATTGGAAAGTAATATGACTACTCTTTTGAATTACCTTACGGAGACGCGTTCACCGATTAGCTGTCTTCTATCGCTTCGACTCACACGTGTGTTGCTGAATCCGCTCTGGGAGGCCAACCTTTCCACAGACGGGACACTCCCGTAGGGGCGTCGGCGGGAGGTCGTTCCAGGCGTCCAGCGCGGCGTCGAGCTGTGCTTCTACGATTGGCGAGTCGGTCGTGTGGCGGGCTTCGCGGAGGTGAATGCGAAGCCGTTCACGCGCCGTAAGGGTACGTTCCTCGGACATTGGCGTTCGGGGGCACGTCTGGTGTGCCCTCCGCCCCTCTAGGGGACAAATAAACAGACTCCGTCCCAACAGCGATGTTGCTCCCCGGGACACCACTCCCAAAGCTGTGACTCCGGTTGTGGCTGCCGGCCGACCGCAGGGAGGCCGGGAGCGGAGGGTGGGGCGGTGGGGCTTGGGCTGGTCCGGCGATAAATAACTAACCTCCCGCCGTCTCGACTGGCGGCATCTGGGACCGCGTAGCGGCTCACCGCGTATCGAGTCGGAGCGGGGACGCTCGTTCCCAGAGATGGTGGTGTTCGGCACAGACGGTCACGAGGTTCTCTAAGCAATTGGCCTGCTCAAAATCCACCTCGTTTTCATCCGCCCCAAAGGCGCTCAGCGGGCGAATGTGATGGACATGGAGTCCTCTCTTGAACGCCTCCCGGTGAGCGTCCTGGGTCCACTCACAGCCCGGCGTTTGACAGGTATAGTCGTCGCGTTCCAGCGCTTTTTGTCGTTGCTGGTCCCAGTTGTCCCCATATTCGCGCCACTCGTGGACTGGTTGCTCCTTCCAGTTGTGATGATCTGGGCCCGCAGGCCGACCGACTGGTTCGTAGCCGGCGGCGCGTACGGCCGCCTGCCAGCCGTTCCACCGTCTGATGTAGGGTTTGTGCGAGAACTCGCCGTTGGCACTCATTTCCTTCGCAGTCGGGACTTTGCCAAGCTCGTCTGTAAGTCGAGAAATCTCCTCAAGGAGCTCCTCGTCGGGAACCTGCATTCGCTTTCGCGGGTTGTAGCCGGCTGCCTTGAGAGCCTCATTCCAGCTTCCGAAGTGGTTCTGCGCTACTGTTACGGAGTACTGCCCCTGTTCTCGCATTTCCGCTGAGGTTGGTGGCTCTCCAGATTCCGTCGCGAGTCGAGTGATCTCTTCGAGAATCTGCTCTGAAGGAACCTGGTACTCCTGCATTGGTTCGAATCCCGCTTCACGCAAGGCTGTACTCCACGATCCGAAGTGATTCTCGTACGTCCCGGGCGCATACTCACCCTGCGTTTTCATTTCCGTGGCTGTCGGGGTACGACCGAGCTTCTCCGCAAGTCGGTTGAGTTCTTGGAGGAGTAACTCGTCCGGAAGGCGCTCCGTGTATCCATCTCGATATCCGTCGGCAGGGGATGAGGTGGCATCATCACCGGTCATAGCTGAGGGTGTTGTCTGGAACGCGCCTGCACCCTTCTTGGCGCGAAACGACAACGCTGATTCGCGCACCGATTCCCCCGGTTTCACTGATAAATGTTGGACCCGTCCTCGAGGTTGTGGCTGCGCGCGCAACGACCGCAGGGAGTGAGCACGGAGCGGTGGGCGGGGCGGCGGGGCTTGGGCCGGTCCGGCACTCACCAGAAAAAGAAGGGCTACGCCCCCTACTCTTCCCACCAGCGGTCGTCGCGATCCGGGAAGACAATCATACTGTCGTAGGTGACTGCGAGAGAGCACCGGCCTTGGTACCAGTTCTTTTTGAGATGCCGCATCCGCACCCGTTCACCTTCCTGGACGAAGGCGGGCTTGCTGGCCTTCCAAGACGTCCACTTGATTTTCTCCGTGTCATCGGCTATCAAGCCGACTTGAGCTATGGCTGGATCGGAGGGATCCCACAGTTCGATCACGGTTCCCTCGATGCTCACCTCGTCAGTCTGCACGTCCGGGACGTCCTCGATCGGGCAGATGGCGCCGGGGGCCGCCTTGAGCGCGTCCATCGTGTCGAATACTGCTTCGGTGATGTCTTGCCCCTGGGCGACCCGCTTTGCGAGCACCCGGGAGACAGCCGCTCGACTGTGGTCGGTCCGAAGCCGCTGTGCCATCCGGTCTGCTTCCTGATTCACCTTCGCCAGCTCCATCCGGGAGAGGCGCTCGCGCGGATCCGTCCGGTCCGGGGTGCGTTCCTCCCGCTTGCGCTGCCGCCGTTCGGTGACGACCTCGCGAGTCCGCTTCGCCCGGCCCTCCTGGGTGCCGAGTTCCGCCTGGGCGCTGATGTGGTCCAGTTCGGCCTCTCGGGCGCGAATCTTCTCTTCCTGCGCGAGGGGCAGATGCGAGAAGTCCTGGACGATGCCGTCTGGGTGGTTGGAATCCACCTTCGCCTGCGTTTCCTGCTGGACCGTCGCCCGGAACTCCGGCTCATCGTCGACGACCTCGAAGCCGTCCTCGTCGACGCCGGCCTCTTCGGTTCGTTCGAATGCCTGTTCATCCACCGTAACGACCTTGCGACTCGAGTTGTTACTAGACATTGGAGTTCACTAACTCCGAAGGCGCTCGCGCGCCGCCACCGCGATGTCCCAAGCATCGCGGTTTTCCGACGATGTCGACGACCGATAGCACCGACTGCGCGCTCTCGCTCGCGCCTTCGCGAGCGCCCTACCGGGCGCGAGCGAGAGCGCGCCCGAGTGCGGTCGACCCCAACCAGCACCGCGCGCCGACCCGCCCGGAGCGAGCGGCCAGCGGAGTAAGCGTGGGGGGTGAGCAGCCACGCCGCGCAACCCCCCGCGCTTACCCGCTGGCGTCGAGGGCACATTCACTTTAGCCCGGCAGCCCGCCCGCTACTGCAGGCAGGCAGCCCGGAATGGTCGGTCGCGAGCGACGCGGAGGGCGGCAGCGGCGAGCGGGGCGGGCCGTAACCTACACACCTGTCCAGCCGGCCGCGCCGCTCAGACGGCCATTCACTAGCCTGGCGGACTCAGAAAGGGCGAGGCCGCCTCGGTCGTCCCCCGACCCCGCAAGCACCGCAGGGACGAGGAGCGCAGCGGTGGTCGCGGGACGTCGAGCGGCCGAGGGCTTTCGGGTGTCGTCGCCGGCGCTGGGTGTTCGGCATCGCTACTCGGAGACCGGTTACTCTTCGAGACGGCGGAGCAATTGTGTGACGTACGGACTGTTCTCCCAGCTCCGATGCGGGCTAATCGTCGTGATTAGCGTCCGAGCCTCTTTGGGGCTCAGATGTCCGTTCCGAGCGTAATCGACGATGAGCCGTGGTGTCGGGACGATCCGCGGGCCCTGTAGCACGGCGTGAATCAGTGGGAAGTTCGTTCCGCCGAACTCGTCGGTGAGAAACCCATCGACGTCGAGCGCGTTCGCGAGGACGATCCCGTCGGTTTCGCCGTCGTCGAGCCCGAACGTCGGCCGCGAGTCTGGTGTATCCTCGCGCTCGTAGGGGTCTTCAACCGTGTAGTAGCTACGGGCCGCGAGGACGTTGTTCGCAGCCGCGGCGTGGATGTCCTGGTACTGCGTGATGTCACGGAGTTCGGCGACCACTTCTGGCGGCACGAACACGTCACACGAGGTGAGCAGATACTGGAACGGGTCCGGAGTGTTAGTGTCGACAGCCGCGTCAGCGCGGGGAACCGCGAGACTGACGAGCGCACTAGTGTCGGCGACGACCGTACGCAGTCGCCGGCCGCTCATCGCTCGTCGTCGGCTGCGGTATCGACCGCCGTCGCGTCGCCATCGTAGACGTCGACGTCGTCGGGGGCGGCAAGATCAAGTGGTTCATCCTCGAGATCTGCTTTGAGAAGCCGGAGGCGCTGGGCAGTCTCGGCGCCGACCAACTGCTTGACCGTCTCGAACTCAAGCTGGTCGTCGTAGTACTTCGTCGCGACGAGTTCCTGGAAGGTCTCGCTGTCGGCCGTATCTTCGATGTACTCACGAATCGCCTCAACAAGCAGATCCGTCCGATCCTTGTCGAAGAGCTCCGCGATCGCATCCAGCCGGTCGACGAGATACTCCGGCGACTGGAAATGGACCCGGCGCGGATCGTCGCTTGCGCTCATTCTATGTGCAAGTTCTGCACATAGAGTGATAACCGTTTCGGCGTTTGCACAGAGCTTGCACATAGGGCCTCTGACGGAACCGTCCCGCCAGTCTCAGCCGTCGTCCTGTGCGTTCAGCTCCTCGAGGAACCAGCTGACTGCGGTTCCGATCCGAACGCCGTCGACGTTGCGCATCTCGAGGCCGTTCGTGGCGGTCCGAAACGGCTCGTCGTCGACGAGGATCCGGTGGATGACTGTCCGGACCGACTCCGTTCCGTACCTGTCGACGAAAGCCGCGACCGCCGTATCGAAATGCGCATCCTCGTGCTCGGTTCGCGGGTTCTGCGCCCGGTGGATCACGAGGTCGACCACATCGTCGACCGATGCGTGCTCAGGATTCCCGGTTTGCTCACGAACGTCATTGAGGGGCTCAGCATCAGGCATTAGGGATCACTCCGTGGCGTCGTCCGTATCGGTCGTCGCAGGGTCGGTTGCTCGTTGCCGGCGGATTGCAGCCAGCGTCTCCTCAAGCGTGTCCACACTCTCGATCGCCGCGGGCTCATCGGTAATCTTGTCGATGAGTGCGGCTCGCTCGACGGCAGTCTCGTCGCCGGCAGTCGTGTCGATCGACTCGACCCGTACTTGACGCACTTCCTGCCACCCGCAGTCCCAACAGGCCCGCGTAATCTCGAGGCGCTCGTCGGGCTCGGCCGTGAGGACTGCGTCCCGAAGCGACGTCGAAAGCGGCTGCTCCGCACCGACCTCAATGGTGAGGGGTGCGCCGCAGGCGGGACAGTCCATAGGTATCTCGAGGAGTGCCCGTCTGTTGAAGATAGCGGAGCAACGGGACAGACACACAAACAGCGCTGTTGAGAGCAGCGAGTAGGTCCACGACACTACCACGGTGGCCGAGTTCTACTCGTGACGACGGTTGCTCAGTGCGTCAGTCCGAGACGAGATGGGGGGCTGAGGTCACGCGTCCAGTACGTCGCGAGCCCGCCCGGGCTACAGCGCTCGCACAGCTGCAATGGGTCTTCGAGATGACCCAGTTCGACACGGAAGCGCGTCAGCGCCGCGAGGGCGTCGACGACCAGTCCACAGCCGTCACAGGCGACGTGATCGCGCTCGTCGGGAATCCGGCTCCGTCTGGATCGCGCAGTCGACACAGATCGGGTGTGTGACCCGTTTGTCTTGCCACCAGGTGTGGGCCTCGCCAGTCTCGGTACCGGGCGGGGCATCACAGAACGCACAGCCAACGAGGGTCTGCTGCATCACTCACCCCCCGCGTCGGCGTCGCGGCCGGCCGTCCAGCCACNNCCGGCCGCTCGGTTCGTGAACCAGAACTTGGTCCTTGGGAACCGGAGTGACGACGTCCGCGTCGGCGAGGTCGTTGACCAGGCGTTGGGCCGTCGTGTCGTCGATGTCCGCCGTGTCGACGCGGATGGCGTCGCGGTCCTGGGCGAGCTGTTCCTTCTCGAACCGTTCGTAGTCGCGACTCGTGTCGTCGTGCAGATCGGGACTCGGCATGGTGAGTCACGCAGCGTACACTGTCGCGCGCTGCACGCCTCCCGGCGCCGACAAACAGTCAGGATGGACAGCGTCAGTCCGGTCGCGGGTCGTGATAGCCGATCACTGCGACGTCGTCGATGAACAGGACGCCCTTCATGAAGTCGAGCTTGGTCAGACTGTGCTGGTAGAGGTTATGCCGGCCAAGGTAGTTCATCGGCACCACCAGACAGCCGAACTCGATCTTCGGTCGGCCGTCCTTCTTGGTGCGGTACCCCTTCTGGAACTTCAGGAGATCGTCGCTGACGTTCTTCCGCTCGCTCTTCTCGACCTCGATGGCGATGCGGGCGTCGGCGTCGTAGAGGTCGACGCTGTAGTTAAACCCCTGATGCGACCAAAGCTTACAGTTCGGGTTGAAGCCGCCG
>NZ_NHPJ01000078.1 GCF_002252985.1 Halorubrum halodurans
GCCTTCGCCGTACCGTCCCGCCTCCGCCGCACCGACCCGCGAATTGATATGCGATCGGTCGCTGTAGTGGGGACATGGCCCTCGAGCCGCTGCCGGTCGACGCCGTCCACCTGCTGGTCGCGGGCGCGGCGTCGCTCGTCGCGCTCGCGGCGGTGTACGCCGCCGACCGTCCCGCCGGAGCGTGGGGACGGCGGCTCCGCTCGCGGCTGCTGTTTGGCGTTCCCTGGGGGACGCTCGTCGCCGTCGGCTTCGTGATCGGGGTCTACCTCCTCGTCCAGAGCGGGCTCGAGAACCCGAACCGACCCGTGGTGATCCCGTTTCGCGCGTGGTCGTACCTCTACCCGGAGGGCATGCTCTGGGCGGGGTTCTCCCACGCGAGCCGCGGGCACGTCACCGGCAACCTGCTGTCGACGCTCGTCGCGGGAACGCTCGCGGAGTACGCCTACGGGCACTTCCCGCGCGAGCGCGGCCGCGAGACGTTCGGATCGCTCCGGACGAACCCGTACGTTCGGGCGTTCTGCGTCGTCCCCGGCGTGATCCTCGCGTTCGGCCTCGTCTCCTCCCTCTTCGCGCTCGGGCCGGTGATCGGCTTCTCGGGCGTCGTCTTCGCGCTGTGGGGGTTCGCGCTCGTCCACTACCCGATCGGCACGATCGCGTCGCTGACGGCCGCGACCCTCGTCGGCGTCGTCTACGAGACGGTACGAACGCCGGTGGAGATCGCGGAGGCGACCCCCTCGTTCGGCCCGCCGGGGTGGGCGAACATCGCGATCCAGGGCCACGCCCTCGGGCTGATCGGCGGCGCGCTCGTCGGCGCCTGGCTCCTCCGTCGGCGCTCCGTCTCGATCGGACGCGTCGCCACGTCGCGAACCCCGGCGGTCGTCGTCTTCGCCGCGGTGCTGTTGTTCGGCGCGTCACGCCGACTGTGGGCGGTGTACTGGTATCTGGGCAACCAGCGGTACGAGCTGTACCGCGCGCTCGGGCTCGGCGGCGTCCTCGTGCTCGCCGCCATCGTCGCCGTCGCCGTCGCGGGCCGGGAGACGCCGTTCCGCCCGGCGCTGGCGGTGCCGACCCCGCGGACGATACGCGAGAGCGTCGCGTCGACGACGCCCGCGGCGGTCGGGCTGCTCCTGCTCTTCGTCGCCTTCGCGGCCGTCGCCGGCCCCGCAGTCGTCCCCAACCTCGTCGCGGTCGACGAGGCCGGGCTTCCGGGCGACCCGATCGAGGTCGAGGGGTACCGGGTGACGTACGCGGAGGACGTCGAGGACCGGACGGTGAGCGCGGTCGACGTCGAGGCGTTCGGCCGGTCCACGTCGGTCCGCACCTCCGGGGTGATCGTCGCGAACCCGGACCGGGAGATCTGGACGACGGCGGTCTCGAGCGGGAACCTCGCCTTCTGGGGATACCGTGCCGTCGACGTGGGCGGAACGGGATGGCGCGAGACCGTCTGGGTACAGCGCACCGGCTGGGTCGCGGTCGGCGGCAACGCGACCTACCGGGTCGACGGGGTGTACGAGGGGAACCGGTCGACCCTGTTCGTGAGCGACGCGGTCGAGGCGGAGCCCGTCCTCGACGGTCGACGCGTCACGATCGCGGCCGCGCCGGACCGCTTCGACCTTCGGGTCGCCCACGAGGGGACGAACGAGACGTCCCGGATCCCGACGGTGAACGGGTCGGTGACGCTCCAGGGCGTCGAGTTCGTCCGCGAGACGGAGGCGATCTACGCCGAGCGGGGCGACTCGCGGGTTCGAGTCGCGAAGCGGGAACGGTACGAGGGGCGCGAGCGGAGCTGACGGCGGCTCCGGCGGCCGGCGGGCGGAACGGACGAGCGGAAACCGGGGTCGACGGCGCGGGCGTTACCGCCACTCGATCCGGTACACCTCCACGTCGAGGTCGCGGGACTCCTCGGCGTGGTGGTCGAACTGGGCGTCGACCGCGAAGTCGGCGGCGAACGCGTGAGTCACCTCGCCGCCGTTGTCGGCGGCGAACGCCTCGAGGAAGTCGCGGCTCCCGGCGTTGTGGACGGAGTAGGAGACGCTCGCGAGCTCGCTCGCGGTCGCGAGGAACGCTCGGTCCGCGTTGCGGTTGCCGTCCCGTGCCCCGAACGGCGGGTTCATCACGACGGTGACCGGCTCCCGAAAGGCCACCGGCGCCCGCGTCGCGTCCCCCTGTATCCAGTGGACCGGGGCGCTCGCGGCGACGCGTCGCTCGTTGTCGCGCGCGGTGGTCAAGGCGGTGCGGTCGAGTTCGACGCCGACGACGCGCGCGGGCCCGCGGAGGGCGGCCGCGAGCGCGAACATCCCCGTTCCGGCGCCCAGATCGAGGACCGTCCGGCCGTCCACGTCGCCCTGGAGGTCCGCGAGGTGGACGACGTGGGCGGCGAGGTCCGGCGGGGTCGGGTACTGTTCGAGGGCCGCACGGGGGTTCTCGAACCCGGCGACGACGCCGAGCTTCGTCGCGAGCGATCGCTTCGTCGCCATGCTCAGGCGGCCGTCCCGTCCCCGCGTCGGGACCCGTCGACGCCTCCGTCGGTCGAGGCGTCGCCCGTGCGGACGAACTCGACCCCCTCCCGCCGGGCGCGTTCGGCGAGCGCCGACAGCGTCGACTCGACGGCGTCGGCGTCCGCGACCTCGTCGATCCGGACCTCGATCCGGCCGGCGCCGAGGAACGCCGCCGCGCGAACGAACCCGCGCAGCCGGTCGGCCTCCTCGCCGGCGGCGATCGGACAGTCGTCGGCGAAGCAGGCGTCGACCGCCAACGTCGCCGGGTGGTACCCCCGCGCGGCGAGACCGGATTTGAACTCCCGGAGGTACTCGGGAGCGGTGCTCTCGAGGTCTCCCGCGTCGACGACGATCGGGTCTATCTCGGCCGGTCGACAGCCGTCTATCGCGGCGTCGATCCCGCTGGGCTCCGTGGTGCTCATACCTGTCATAGTTTCTGGTTATACAAAAGCTTTTTTGAATGTTTAGTAGTAATACTCACCCCGCGACGAAGCGGCGGTCACGTTTCGTGTTCGGACGCGGGCGAGGCAGGCCGCCGTTTCGACGCCGACCCGCCTCCCGCTCCCGCGCCGATCTGCCGAATTCGGCTGGTAGGGGAGATGTAGGCCGGACGTGCCGTTCTCGCCGCCGCCGCTCGTTCGTGTTTCCTCTCCGATGTTTGTGAACAAGTCTTAAATACGGCAGTGACCAGAAACCTTATAATGGAACGTCCGAGCCGGCAGCGTCAACGGGAGCGGGACACCGAGCGAGAATCGGACGAGGAGGCGATCACGTGCCCCGAGTGTGACTCGGCCGAGATCGTCACCGACGCGGACCAGGAGCTCGTCTGTGAGGACTGCGGGCTGGTCTTGGACGAACAGACGATCGACCGCGGCCCGGAGTGGCGGGCGTTCAACCACTCCGAGCGGCAGTCGAAGTCCCGCGTCGGCGCGCCGATCACGGAGACGATGCACGACAAGGGGCTGACGACGACGATCGACTGGAAGGACAAGGACGCGTACGGGCGCTCGCTCTCCTCGGAGAAGCGCTCGCAGATGCATCGGTTGCGCAAGTGGCAGGAGCGCATCCGGACGAAGGACGCGGGCGAGCGCAACCTCCAGTTCGCGCTCTCGGAGATCGATCGCATGGCGAGCGCGCTCGGCGTTCCGCGATCGGTCCGGGAGGTCGCCTCGGTCATCTACCGCCGCGCGCTCTCCGAGGACCTCATCCGCGGCCGCTCGATCGAGGGCGTCTCCACCGCCGCGCTGTACGCCGCCTGCCGACAGGAGGGGATCCCCCGCTCGCTCGACGAGGTCGCGGAGGTCTCGCGGGTACCCCAAAAGGAGATCGGCCGGACGTATCGCTACATCTCCCAGGAGCTCGGGTTGGAGCTCAAGCCGGTCGATCCGAAGCAGTTCGTCCCGCGGTTCGCCTCCGCGCTCGAACTCAGCGAGGAGGTCCAGTCGAAGGCCACCGAGATCATCGACGTCTCCGCGGAACAGGGCCTGTTGTCCGGGAAGTCGCCGACCGGGTTCGCCGCCGCCGCCATCTACG
>NZ_NHPJ01000040.1:0-33542 GCF_002252985.1 Halorubrum halodurans
CGTAGATGGCGGCGGCGGCGTAGCCGGTCGGCGACTTCCCGGACAACAGGCCCTGCTCGGCGGTGGTCTCGATGATCTCGTTGGCCTTCGACTGGACCTCCTCGCTGAGACCGAGCTCGGAGGAGAACCGCGGGACGTACTTCTGGGGGTCGACGGGCCGCATCTCCAGGCCGAGCTCCTGGGAGATGTAGCGGTACGTTCGGCCGATCTCCTTGCGGTCGACCCGCGAGACGTCGGAGATCTCCTCGAGCGAGCGGGGAATGCCCTCCTTGCGGCAGGCGGCGTACAGCGCGGCGGTGGAGACGCCCTCGATCGAGCGGCCGCGGATGAGGTCCTCGTTGAGCGCGCGGCGGTAGATGACCGAGGCGACCTCCCGGACCGATCGCGGCACGCCGAGCGCGCTCGCCATCCGGTCGATCTCCGAGAGCGCGAACTGGAGGTTGCGCTCGCCCGCGTCCTTCGTCCGGATGCGCTCCTGCCACTTGCGCAGCCGGTGCATCTGCGAGCGCTTCTTCGAGGAGATCGAGCGCCCGTACGCGTCCTTGTCCTTCCAGTCGATCGTCGTCGTCAGCCCCTTGTCGTGCATCGTCTTCGTCGTCGGCGCGCCGACGCGGGACTTCGACTGCCGCTCGGAGTGGTTGAACGCCCGCCACTCCGGACCGGGATCGATCTGTTCCTCCTCGATGATGATCCCGGTCTCCTCGTGTATCAGTTCGCCGTCGGCCGTCCGGGTCAGCTCCGCCGGATCGAGGTCCTCGGGGTCCAGTTCGGCGGGATCCACCTCCTCGACGTCCACCTCGTCGGTCTCGGATCCCTCCACGTCCTCGTCCCGCACGCGCTGCCGGTCGTGATCCCGTTGCCGGGTGGGCCGTGTCATCGCATTTATATACTACGTCGACCGACTGACTTAAAAGTTCGTGAGCGATCGGGGGTCGCGTTAAGTTAGAGAATGAGGCGGACGATTTCTGAGTGTCTATGCCAGAATTCGACCGCCTCAGCGAAGGTATCGCGTGGATCGACTTGTCGTTTGTGGAGCGAGATCGAACGCCGCGCTGGGCGATTGAAGTAGGGATCCGCTGTCACTTGGCCGGAATGTCACTGCGTGAGGTAAGTAAGCATCTCGAAAGGTTTGGGATCGATCGAAGTCATGTCGCTATCCATCACTGGGTTCATAAAGCCGATCTACAGCCGATCTCGACCGTCTCAGAGGATCAGATCGCGGTTGACGAAAAGATGATCCGCCTCCACGGCCAGAAGTTCTGGCTGTACGGCGCGGTTGATCCACAAACGAACGAGATTCTCCACGTGAGCCTCTATCCAACAACAAATAAACAGACGACGCGATGGTTTCTGACCGAGCTCCACCGGCGCTATCAGCTGAACAACGTCGAATTTCTCGTCGATGACGCAGACTATCTCGGCTCAGTCCTCGCTGAAGACGGCTATCGATTTCAAGTCATTCGACATGGAAATCGGAATGCCATTGAACGTGTCTTTTGGGAAATAGAACGACGAACATCATCGTTTGCAAATAGTTTCAGCAATGTCGCGCTCAAGACAGCTCAAAATTGGCTCGAAGCCGTCGCCGTCTACCACAATTCACGCCAAACTTAACGCGACCCGATCGGGGATCGCGGCCGACGAGCGTTGGAGACGTCGGACGAGCGCGTCAGCCGCGACGGGCCATCCACTCGTCGACCGCCCGCGGGAAGAGGAGGGTTCCCACTCCGCCGACGACCATCGACCACAGGAGTCCGAGGACGACCGCGCCCGTTCCCCCCGTGACGGCGCTGCCGCCGTGGACCGCCACGAGAAGGGTGGCGTTGAAGCAGACGAGCCTGAGGAGGACGAGCGTCGGGAACAGTCGCGCCCACCCCGGAGCGTCCGTGAGGGGCGGGGCGATCCGCCCGTTCCTGACGAGGGTGCCGACGACGACCATCGTCGTCAGCCCGACGAGCCACGTCTCGAAGAGGGCGACGGATGCCCGGCCCCGCGCGACCGAGAGGTACAGCATCACCGGAAGCGTGAGGATCCCGACCTCGCCGGCGATCCGGCCGAGATCGGTCAGGAGGGCCCCGATCCGGTCCTTCTCCGTCCCGGAACGACCGCCGACGGCCAGGAACTCGCGGCGATACGTGGACGTGGCCGCGCTCGTCTCCCGCCCCGGCGGACCCCGCCGCGGGCTGTGTCCCCCGCCCCGGTGTGCCCGCGTCCTGTTCGGCAGGCCGTCGTCCCGGTCCGGCCGCGTCGAGTCGCTCACCGTGTTCGGCCTGTCGGAGGACGGTGTTAAACCTTCTCTCGGAGGCGGCCCCGATCGGGGCGGCGACGGACCGGCGTCGTGGAGCCCCACCCGACCGGGACGGACAGCCATATCCGCGCCGGACGCCGACCGCCGACACATGCCGACGATCGACTGCGATCCGGCCGAGGCGCGAGCACGCCTGAAGGACGCCGGCGTCCGGATCGACGCCGGGAACACCGACCACGAGCGGTGGCGCGCCGAGCGGGACGGGGCGGTCGCGGTCGCCTACGACGACAAGGTGGTCGTCCAGGGGAGCGACCCCGCTCGATTGACCAATCTCCTCTCGGCGGGCGGCGGCCGCGCGCACGTCTACTTCGACGGCGCCTCCAGGGGAAACCCCGGCCCCGGCGCCGTCGGCTGGTGTCTCGTCACCGCCGACGGCGTCGTCGCCGAGGGGGGAGAGCGGATCGGCCGCGTCACCAACAACCGGGCGGAGTACGCCGCGCTGATCCGCGCGCTGGAGGCGGCCGACGAGTACGGCTTCGACGAGATCGACGTCCGGGGCGACTCCGAGCTGATCGTGAAGCAGGTGCGCGGCGAGTGGGACGCGAACGACCCGGAGCTGCGCGAGCGGCGGGTCCGGGCCCGCGAGCTGCTGGACCGGTTCGACCGGTGGTCGCTCGCACACGTTCCGCGGGAGATAAACGCACGCGCCGACGATCTGGCGAACGAGGCACTCGATGACGCGAACTGACGACGAGCCACCGGAGTGGGCGAGAGAACGGGCACGGGAGCTGATGGCGGCCGACGACGCGGACGGGAATGACCCCGACGGCGACCGCCCCGACCCGAACGAGGACGGAGCCGACCGGATCCCGGACGTCCCGGTCGAGGTCGTCGACGAGGCCGAACGGCTCACTCGTCTCGCGCGGGAGGCGACCGACTCCGCGGCCGCGGCGGGGTACCGCGACCGCCGGGACGCGCTGGTGGCCGACCACGGGTACACGCCGCGGCTCCGCGAGGAGGACGACACGCTCGTGTTGTACCCCGAGGAGTGGATGGCGTCGGGGACGGTGCAGTTGGACCGGATCGAGGACACCGACCGGGCGGTGGAGGTCTCCCTTTCGGGCCCCGGCGACCCCGACCGCTACCGCGAGGTCGCCGCCTACAACGACGCGGTCGTCGACGCGGTCGCCGAGCGGGCCGACGCGGTCCACGCCGAGACGGCGGAGAGCCTCGCGGCGTTCATGAGCAACCACTACGTGCGCGCGATCGACGACGCGACTCCGGAGATGCGCGCGGAGTTCCGCGAGGAGTTCTTCCCGCGGAACGGCTGGCCGACCGACGAACAGCGGGCGGCCCTCGAGGAGTCGCTCGAGACGATCGAGCGCGTCGCGGCCGACCTCGACGAGCCCGCACCGTAGCCGCGGCTCGTCGGGGCGAAGACGACGGAGCGACCCGACTCACGCTCCGGGCGGGGTTCTCACTTCTCGATGAGCGCCCGCACCTCGGCCGCGCGGCCCTCGTCGGTGACGAACCGGTCGAGCACCCACTCGAGTTGGCCGAGAACGATGTCGTGGCCGGCGTCGGTGAGCGCGTACTGGTTCGTGCGCTTGTCGAGTTCGCTCTTCTCGATGAACCCGTCGTCGACGAGGTCGTCGAGGTTGGGGTAGAGCCGGCCGTGGTTCACTTCCGAGCCGTAGTACGCCTCGAGTTCGCGTTTGACCGCGAGCCCGTACATCGGCTCCTCGGCGAGGATCGTCAGGATGTTCTGTTGGAACGCGGTCAAGTCGTGTGCCGTGGTCGCTGCCTCGGAAACGGATCGTGCCTCTGACATGCCTGAGAGAATGGTTCCCTGACTTATAACCTTTCTCAACGTTCATAGGATTTACGCGCTTTCAGCGCCCGAGATCCTCCGAAACGGACGCGTCAGCCGACCTGAGCCCCGTTTGCGCGGCATCCGGCGTCGCGGTTGAACACCCCGATCCGTCGGCGTCGTCCGGGCTGACACGGCCGTCGTTCGACGATATCGGCGTTTCGGTGACGGATCCACAACCGTGGATCGGCCGGGGATCGGAACCGATCCGCCCACGTTCCTCTCGAGGCCATCTCTCGTGCGTGTCGGGGGAGTCGTGAGCGAATCTCAGGGGAACACCGACCGGTCAGAACGTCGATCGGCCGGACAGCGCCCGGCCGGAACGCCGGTCGAGACCGTCGCGATCGAGGGCGACCCCGTCCCGAAAGGATTTTCCACGCGTTCGTCGCAGTGTTCGACACATGGTGAACCTCTGGGAGGATCTCGAGACGGGACCGGACGCCCCCGACGAGATCTACGCGGTCGTGGAGTGTCTCAAGGGCGAACGCAACAAGTACGAGTACGACAAGGACGTTCCGGGCGTCGTCCTCGACCGGGTGCTCCACTCGAACGTCCACTACCCGTACGACTACGGCTTCATCCCGCAGTCGTACTACGACGACGAGGACCCCTTCGACGTGATGGTGCTCGTCGAGGACCAGACGTTCCCCGGCTGCGTGATCGAGGCCCGTCCCGTCGCGCTGATGCGGATGGACGACGACGGGGAGCAGGACGACAAGGTGATCGCGGTGCCGACCGAGGACCCGCGGTTCGACCACATCGAGGACCTCGAGGACGTCCCCCAGCAGATCCGCGACGAGATAGACGAGTTCTTCTCGACGTACAAGAACCTGGAGGAGGGCAAGGAGGTCGAGACGCAGGGATGGGCGGACGCCGCGGCGGCGAAGGACGCCGTCGAGCACGCCCAGGACCTCTACGACGAGGAGTTCGGGGGCTGAGGCGTCGGGCCCCGAGGGGCGGGACGCGGACCCGAGGTCGGGTCCGGACGGCCCGGACGGACCGTCTCGAGGGATAACCGACACGTATGACCCGCCGACGGCCGATGTGTTATGCGCATGGGTAATTTTTAGAGGACGGAGCCGGTAGTGTGCGGTAGAACCATGACGGCCACCACCTCGTCGTTCGGCATGGACCACCCGACGGTCGTGCCGGTCAACTTCGACCCGGAGCGGCGCGACGATCGCGAGTCGGGCGCCACCGAAGCGGACCGGTAGGCCCCCGTCGCGGACGGGCCGCGGGGCCGCCGCCGATCACTCCCGGCTCGCCGACGGCTCCTGGACCACCGCCGAGAGCGGCGCCGCCGTCTCCGAGAGCGCCTCGAACCGCTCGTCGGCCCACCGAACGACCGTCCGGTCCGTGGACTCGAACACGCAGCGCGGGTTGTTGTGCCCGTCGTAGGAGACCACGCAGGCGACGTCGTCGTACCGGAAGAGTCCGTACTCGATGGGGTCGGGCGAGACGTACACCGTCGCGCCCTCGTCGGAGAGGGCGCGGTCCGTCGCCGGCCCGAACTCCGTGATCGACGTCTCCAACACCTCGCGGTCGATGATCAACTCGATCTCCGCGCCCGCGTCGAGCGCGGCCGCGGCCGCCTCGTTGTACTGGGTCGTGACGATCGGCGAGACGGCCCGGACGTCCGACCCGCGGATCGTGCGGATCAGTTCCACCAACCGGTCAAGCGCGGCCAGCGGGTCGCGGTCGGTCGCCGCGGTGAGCTCTCCCGTCTCGAGCCCCTCGGCGGGGAACTCCGCGCCCGCCCGTTCCAGGCCGGCGGCGAACCGGCCGAACCGGTCCGCGCGATCGATCTCCGAGAGCAGGTTCTCGTAGGCGTCGTGGACGCGCTCGCCCGTCGGCGTCACGTGGTAGGCGCCGTCGCGTTTGACCACCCACCGGCGCTCGCGGAACCCCGCCAGGATCCGCTGGACGGTGGTTCGTGTCGCGTCGACCGCGTCGGTCAGAGAGGCCGGACGCCGCGGTTTCCGGTCGAGCGCCCGCAGGATCGCGACTCGTACCGTCGACCCGGCGAGATACTGCGCGTCGTCGTGTCCGCTGTCGGACGCCATCGTCTGTCACGGGCGTACGGTCACCCGCGACATAACCGTGTCGTCGAAGCGAACGACGCCGTCAGACGTCGACCCGACCGTCCGTCGCGCGGGATCGGCGTCCGCCGCCCGTGACTCCGGAGCAACCCCGACCAATTTGTTTCAGATGTTATAACGTTCAAACATCCAGAACGTGCCACTTCGTATAAGACTAGAACTTAATCTCACGCGCGTTTTGGTGTAATATGCCCGAAAGTGTTGCGGCATACCTGGCAGAGCACCCGAAGATGACCGGCGTCCTGTTCACCGCCCTGCTGCTGTTGACGCAGGCGGCCCCCGCCTCGGCGAACGTGGCACAGGCCACGCCCGGCCCGTAAGGATCGAGACGGTTCAAAGCGGCAGCAGCTCGTCGCTCCAGTAGAGCTCACCGTCGTAAAACACGGGGACCGTTTCGAGCTGAAGCAGATCGGTCAGTCGCTCGGAACTGATCTCCCGTATTCTCGCGTCGGTTGGAACGGCATAGTTCTCCGAGACGTCCTCGATCGTGGGACTGTACATCGTTCCCACCCCGTACGGCCCGTTCGGATACGCCGACATCGTGAAGTCCAATGCCGAGCCGTCCGGCTCGATGTCGATGACGGCCGCGATCCCGCTCCGGCTCTGGCAGATCGTGGTCGCGCCGTCGCCGACGACGATGTACTGGTGGCCGGTGAGCAGTTCCCGCTTCGCGACGTGGAGCGCGGTTCGGAGGTTGAACCCGCTGTTCATCAGCCGGGCGACGATCCGACCGAGCTTCGTCGCCGGCGAGTTCGCGACGTCGCTGAGCGTGACGATCCCCCCGCGGCTCCCGCGGTGGATCAGCGCCTCGCCCTGCTCGTAGGACTGACACGCGTTGAGGAGGAACGCGCTGACGTCGACTCGGAGGTCCTCCTGCGTGAGATCGAGGTAGTCGTCGGTACACTGCATGCCCCGGTCGTCGACGTGGCCGACGTAGTGGAGGAAGTCGACGTCGGAGGCGAGCACCTCGCGCATCTCCGCGCGGGTGAGGTCGTGACGCACCTCGATGTCGAACTGGACCATGTCACGGAGGCCGTAGAGGTCCGAGACCTTCCCCTCCTCGCGCATCTGCTCGTCGTTACAGACGACAAGCACCGAGATCCGGGACTGTTCGACGGTCCCGGTCTCCAGCCGCCGGCGGTAGGCGTCGAGCGTGGCCTTGTTGGCGTCGAGGGGGACCCCGTCGCCGACCCAGGCGTGCTCGACCGTCTCGACCGGCTCGGGCCGAACGAAGTCGGCAGAGCCGAGCGCGCCCCCGGCCTCGCTCGGGGCGTCGGTTCCGCGGGGGTCCGCGCCGCGAGGATCGGAGACGCCGGGGGCGTCCGCGGCTCCGGCGGCCCCCCCGTCAACGCCCGTCCCGCCGCGGACGAGCGTCCCCGGTTCCGGCTCCGGCGCGCGGAGGAACCCGATCCCGCCGCCGGGGCCGGACTCCGCCGGGGTGACCGTCTCCGGCGACCGGACGATGGAGAGCTCCCCGGCCACGAACGGGAGCGCCTCGACGTTGTCCGGGTCGGGGCGGACGTCGGTCGTGAGGGTCCACTGCGGGAGCTCCGGCTCGACCCGGTCGAACGGGACCTCGAGGTACGTCCCGAGCCGCTCGGCGATCGGGGCCTCGTACAGCGACGCCCAGTCGAGGTCGACCGCCGTCGTCTCCCGTTCGTGGAGCTCGACGGGATAGAACCCCTCGGTCCGGGCGATACAGTCGAAGTGGAACGACTGCCGGAGCACCTCCGCGGCCCGCCGTTCCACGTCCGGCTCGAGCGAGTGCTCCCAGCCGTCGCCCTCGATGCGGGCGACCGAGCCGGGGACGACCTCGGCCCCGAAGTAGTACGCGAGCGGGACGACGGGATACAGCGCCCGATAGGTCGGAGGGACGACGATCCGCACGCCGGTTTCCGGCCGTTCGATCCGCGTCGGGACCGTGAACTCGTCGCCCGGTTCGACGAGCGGCGGGTGCCCGCGCAGCGTCGGGAAGGAGCGCTCCGGGCTCGTCGTCTGGAGCGCCGACCCCAGGTACGAGACCGCCTCCATCAGCGGCTCGGGGTCGGTCGGGGTCGTGATCGTGCCCGCCGGCCGCTGGTGGAGCGACCGGAACCCGAGCGTCACCTCCGTCGCCCCCGACAGCTCGATCCGGGTGGTTCGGTCCGTCGTCGTGACGGTGAAGCCGGACCGGAAGTACAGGTACAGCTTCGTCGGCGCGGGGTCGATCCCGAGATGGTACCGTCCGGCGGGCATCGAGAGGTCGTCACCGCGGGCGAGAAGGGTTCCGTCGCTGGACCGGGTCTCGACCACCGCGATCCGCGGGATCTCGATCGACTCGGTCTCGACCGTCACGCTGGCGTCGACCGGGAAGTAGTGGTCCTCGACCGCTGACGGCCGTGGATCGACCCGCCGATCGGTGTAGAGTTCGAACTGCGTGTTCTCGATGTGGTCCGTGACCGTGAGACCGGGCGCGTCACACAGCGGGTCGATGTCGATGCTCATCTGCGGGTGGCCGCCGTCCGGCGTCGAGGCGGCGCTGGCTACCGGCAGTTCGACGGAAGCGGGTGTAAACCTTGTGTCGCGTTCTCCCGCGGGTCCGGGGCGGCCGGTCGCGCGGCGGATCGTCCGCCGCCGGGCGTCGGCGGGCGGAAACCGCCGCCGACCGAACGGATAAAGGGGTCGCCGACCCACGTTCGCGTAATGATCACGCTGGGTACGGCGCGAGCGTCCCCTGGCGAGACGGACACCGGCCGTCTCGAGGTGGGCGAGACGCGGGACGGGAGTCCGGTCCGGCTGCCCGTCGCCGTCATCAACGGATCGGCGGAGGGGAAGACCCTGTACGTACAGGCGGTCAGCGACGGCGACGAGCTCAACGGGTTGGGCGTGGTGAACCGGTTCGTTCCCCGCGTCGATCCGGCGGAGCTGTCGGGAACGATCCTCGTCGTCGGGATCGTCAACTACTTCGCGTTTCAGGTGGCCGAACACCGGAACCCGATCGACGACCGGAAGATGAACCGCGGCTACCCCGGCGACGCGGACGGCACGACGAGCGAGCGGATCGCCCACGCGACCTTCGAGGAGGCGAAACGCGCCGACCTGATCGTCGACCTCCACCAGGGGTCGACGAGCCGCATGATAAACGAGACCCGGGTCCGCTGCGGGATCAGACACCACCTCCACGGGGACTGTCTCGAGCTGGCGAAGGTGTTCGGCTGCGGCCACGTCCTCGACATCAAGGGCCCCGACGGACAGCTCGCGCGGGCCGGCCCCGACCAGGGGATCCCGACCATCGACCCCGAGCTCGGCGGCTGCGTCGGGTGGGACGAGGAGTCGATCCGCTACGGCGTCGAGGGCGTGTTCAACGTGCTCCGTCACTACGGCTTTCTCGAGGAGAGCACGGCGCTCGAGTCGCAGGTCCGCGCTCGCGGGTTCGACCAGTACGGCTCGCCGGCGGGGGGCCTCGTCCGGTTCGAGGCCGACCTCGGCGACCGGGTGTCGGCTGGCGAGACGCTCTTCGAGGTGACCGACACGTTCGGCGAGCGGAAGGGGCGCGTGACGGCCGACGCCGACGGGGTGTTCTGGCGGACGCGACGGCTTCCCCAGGTCGCCGCCGGCGAGTACGTCTGCTCCGTCGGCACCAACGTCGACCAGTACTGATGGCGGACGCGACCGCTCCGGGCGACGTCCCCCGCCGGCTCGCGTGCCCCGACTGCGGGGCGACGTTCGCCGACCGGTGGCGCTGTACCTGCGGGGCCCCGCTCGAGTTCGCGGACCCGCCGGTCCCGGCGGGCGGGCCGCCGGATCCGGCGACGGTCGACGCGCGGTCCGGCCTCTGGGCCTTCGAGGAGTTCCTCGCGGTCGGCGACTCCCCGGCCGACCGCGTGACGCTCGGGGAGGGCGCGACGCCGCTCGTCGGCGCCGACGGGACCGGCGGCGGCGCGTCCCAGGACTGGAACGCGGAGTTCAAGCTCGAGTACGTCTTCCCGACCGGCTCGTTCAAGGACCGCGGCGCGACCACGACGCTCACGCGCGCCCGCGAGCTCGGCGTCGACCGCGTCGTCGAGGACTCCTCGGGCAACGCCGGCGCCGCCGTCGCGACGTACGCCGCCCGCGCGGGGATCGACGCCGAGGTGTACGTCCCCGCGGACGTGAAGGAGTCGAAGCTCCGGGCGATCCGGCGGGCCGGCGCGACGCCGGTCAGGGTGGAGGGCTCCAGAGGGGACGTGACCGACGCGTGCGTCGCCGCGCTCGATCCGGACGGGGACCGCTCCGACGACGGACGGGGAGGAGACGGCGCTCCCGCCTGGTACGCGAGCCACGCCTGGAACCCGGCCTTCTTCGAGGGAACGGCCACCGTCGCCTACGAGATCGCCCGCCAGCGCGACTGGGACGCGCCCGACGCGCTCGTGACGCCGCTCGGCCACGGCACCCTCTTTCTCGGCGCGTATCGCGGGTTCCGCCGGCTCCGCGAGGCCGGCTGGATCGACGAGGTGCCGCGGCTCTACGGCGCGCAGGCGGCCGGAACCGCGCCGATCGTCCGGGCGCTTCACGGCCCCGAGGCGGCGGCTCCCGACGGGGACCGTAACGAGGCGGCGGACGGGATCCGGATCGCCGAGCCGGTTCGTCGGGAGGAGGTCCTCGAGGCGATCCGCGGGACCGGCGGCGACGCGGTCGCGGTCACGGGGACGGCCGGCCGGCGGGAGCTCGACCGGCTCCACGCCGCGGGTTTTTATACCGAGCCGACGTGTGCGGTCGCGCCGGCCGCCCTGCGCGAACTCCGTGCCGCCGGGGAGATCGGGGACGACGAGGACGTCGTCGTGCCGCTGACCGGGAGCGGACTGAAGACCTGAGGGGCCGGGAGCGTCGCTCCCCGCGAGCGGGGGCCCGGATCGGGTCACGCCGCCACCGACACCCATTTTCGCCGAGGGCCCGTTCGACCCCGCATGGAGGTCCTCGTCTACGGGGCCGGCGCGCTCGGAAGCCTCGTCGGCGGGCTGTTGGCGCGCGCCCACGACGTGACGCTCGTCGGGCGGGATCCGCACATGCGGCGGGTCCGTGAGTGCGGGCTGCGGATCGAGGGTGCGGTCGAGGCGCACGTCCGGCCGCGGGCGCTGACGGACGGCCGCGGGCGATCGGCCGACCTCGCGCTCGTGACCACCAAGGCGTACGACACCGACGCGGCGGCGCGGGCGCTCGCCGCGGGAGAGTACGGCGCGGTCTGCTCGCTCCAGAACGGACTCACCGAGGAGCGGCTCGTCGCGGCGCTCGAGTGTCCCGTCTTCGCGGGGACAGCGAGCTACGGCGCGCGCCTCCTCGAGCCCGGCCGGGTGCGGTGTACCGGCGTCGGCGAGGTCGCCGTCGGGTCCCTCGCCGGCGGGGAGAGCGCGCTCGCCGATCGGGCGGTGCGGGCGTTTCGCGCCGCCGGGATCGAGGCGGTCGCCGCCGCGGACATGCCCCGGCGGCGATACGAGAAGCTCGCGGTCAACGCCGGGATCAACGGTCCCTCCGCGCTGGCGCGAGTCACGAACGGAGAGACGGTCGAGGGGCCGGCGGGGGGGACCGCCCGCGAGGCGGCACGCGAGGTCGCCCGCGTCGCCCGCGCCGAGGGGACGGATCTGACGGAGTCCGCGGCGGTCGAGGCGCTCGAGAGCGTCGCCCGCGACACGGCCGCGAACCGCTCGTCGATGGGTGAGGACGTCGCGGCCGGCCGGCGCACCGAGGTCGACGCGATCTACGGGAGCGTCCTCGAACGCGCCGACGAGCGGGGAGTCCCGGCGTCGACGTGTCGGACGCTGGCGTCGCTGATCCGGGCGTGGGAGGCGGGCCGGGGGCTCCGGACCGGGTGAGCGGAAACGGGGAGAAGAACACGGAACGGGAAGCCGGGAGCGGGGCGGATCCTCCCGGCGTCAACACCACTCCTCGAGGACGGTCGCGCTCCGCTCGTCGACGGAGAGCCACGCGTTCTCGCGGGAGACGTCGGCGATCACGAGTTCCGGTCGCGACGAGGAGGAGTCGATGGACGCCATCACGTCGGCCGAGGCGGGGGCCGTCGCCTCCGCGTCCGTCGGCAGCGCGGTCCGCCGGCGGTCGGGGTCCGGGTCGTCCCAGGGAGTGGAACTCCGTGACATGATTGTGATTAGTTCACAGACAGTCAAAAGGGTTGCGAACCGGGAACCGAGATCCGTCGAGGGGCGCGGCCGCTCGTTCCGGGATCGACGGCGATCGCCCGGATACGCCGTCGATCCGACGGACCTCGGGTACGATCTCGGGGACGCGGGGCGTCGGCGGGACCGCCGCGTCGACCGCGCCACGTCGGCCGAACGGCGCGTCTCGTCGGCGTTCCGTCTGCGGCCGCCCTTCGGGGGATACAAGAGGAGCGACGCTGAAAGACGGGGCATGAACGTAGCAGACGCCATGACGCCGCGGGCCGACCTCGTCGTCGTCGAGATCCCCGGCAGCCGGAACGACGTGTTGGAGTACCTCCAGGAGTACGGCTTCTCCTCGGTCCCCGTCGTCAAGGACGTCGACGGCGAGGAGGTGTACCGCGGGCTCGTCTCCCGCGACGACCTCATCGACCAGCCGGACGAGGACCAGCTCGCGCTGTTGATGCGCGAGGTGCCGGCGACGAGCGCGGACGCGACCCTCGAGGAGGCGGCGGAGACGATGGTGGCGGAGCGCTCCCGCCGGCTCCCGGTCGTCGACGGCGACGAGCTGGTCGGGATACTGACCGTCACCGACGTGGTGCGGTCGATCGCGCGCGGCGAGGTCGCCGGCGACCGCGCGGTGGGCGAGCTCGCCACCCGCGAGGTCAACGCCACCCACGTGGAGACGCCGCTTCCGGTCGCGGAACGCGAGATCGGCCTCGCCGGCGTCCCGTACGCGGTCGTCCTCGACGACGACGCCGACATGGCGGGGATCCTCACCGAGGTCGACGTGCTGGAGGTCGCGCGCGTCGTCGAGGGCGAGGCGAGCACGGGCGACTCGATCGCCGAGCAGGACTCCGAGTGGTCCTGGGAGGGGATCAAGGCGACCGGCGCGCGCTACCTCCCGACCCGCAACGTCGAGATCCCGGCCGGCGCGACCCGTCACTTCATGACCGACGACCTCGTCACGGTGGCCGGCACGCGGACCGCACGCGAGGTGGCGAAGGAGCTGATCTCCAACGACATCGAGCAGGTCCCGCTCGTGAACGGGACGGAGCTGTCCGGGGTCGTCCGGGACATCGATCTCCTGGAGGGTATCTGATGGCCGGCGCGGACCTCGTCGAGCTCGCGAAGCGACGCGGGTTCTTCTTCGGCGCGAACGGCGCGTACGGCGGGACCGCCGGCTTCTACACGTTCGGCCCGCAGGGCGCGGCGCTCAAGCGCAACCTCGAGGACGCCTGGCGCGACCGGTTCACGCTCCAGGAGGGGAACCGCGAGATCGAGGCCCCGACCGTGATGCCCGAGGCCGTCTTCGAGGCGTCGGGCCACCTCGAGGGGTTCGACGACATGCTCGTCGAGTGCGGCGAGTGCGGCGAGTCCCACCGGGCGGACCACCTCGTCGAGGACGCCGCCGACATCGAGGACGCCGAGGCGCTGCCGGGCGAGGCGGTCGAGGACCTGATCCGCGACCACGACGTCGCCTGTCCCTCCTGCGGCTCGCCGCTCGCGGGCCGGGACGTCGAGGACTTCAACCTCATGTTCGCGACCTCGATCGGGCCGGGCGACGGCCAGCCCGGCTACCTCCGCCCGGAGACCGCCCAGGGGATCTTCGTCGAGTTCCCCCGGCTGAAGGAGTACGCCCGCGGCAACCTCCCGTTCGGGATCACCCAGATCGGCCCCGCCTACCGCAACGAGATCTCCCCGCGGGGCGGCCTCCTCCGGCTCCGGGAGTTCACGCAGGCGGAGCTCGAACAGTTCATCGACCCCGAGGCCGACGAGCCGCCGCTCGACCGGGTCGCGGACGTCGCGGTCCGGCTCTACCCCGCGACCGAGCAGGCGGACGACGAGGGCGAGTACCTCGACACCACGGTCGGCGAGGCGGTCGAGGCGGGGATCATCGGGTCGCCGTGGGTCGGCTACTACCTCGGGGTCGCCCAGGAGTGGTACGAACGGGTCGGCGTCGACATGGACCGGTTCCGCTTCCGCCAACACCTCGCCGGCGAGCGCGCCCACTACGCCGCCGACTGCTGGGACGCCGAGAGCGAGGTCGACGGCGACTGGATCGAGATCGCCGGCTTCGCCTACCGCGGCGACTACGACCTCTCGAAACACGACGCGTACGGCGACGACGCCTTCACCGTCTTCAAGCGGTACGACGAGCCGCGGACCGTCGAGCGCGCGACCGTCGACCCCGACATGTCCGTGCTCGGCCCCGAGTTCGGCGGCGACGCCGCGGCGGTCGCGGAGGCGCTGGAGACGCTCGCCGGCCGCGACCCCGACGCCTTCGAGGCGGACGCCGTGACCGTCGAGATCGACGGCGATGGTGGGGACGGCGGCGACGGTGACGAGGACGGCGACGACGGGACCCGCGAGGTCGAGGTCGACGCGGACGTGGCGAACTTCTCGGTCGAGGAGGTCACGGAGAACGGCGAGCACGTCACGCCGCACGTCGTCGAGCCCTCCTTCGGCGTCGGCCGGACCGTCCAGACGCTCTTGGCCCACGCCTACGAGACCGACGAGGTCGACGGCGAGGAGCGGACGTACCTCGCTTTGGCCCCCGAGATCGCCCCGCGGGACGCGGCCGTCTTCCCGCTCGTGACGAACGACGACCGACTCACCGACCTCGCGGATCGGGTCGCGGCCGACCTCCGGGCGGCGGGGCTGGCGGTCGCGTACGACGACTCCGGCTCGATCGGGCGGCGGTACCGGAGACAGGACGAGGTCGGCACCCCGTTCTGCGTGACCGTCGACCGCGACGGGATCGAGGGCGACGGCCCCGACACCGTCACCGTCCGCGAGCGCGACTCGGCGGCGCAGGTCCGGGTCCCGGTCGCGGACCTGGCCGACGAGCTGGCGGCGCTCCGGGCCGGCGGGGCGTTCGCCGAGCTGCTCGACCGGTACGACGCCGTCGAGACGGCCGTGGAGACGACAGAGAACTGACCGTGGCGCTCCCGGCGGCAGCGTGGCGCGAGCGCGTGGAGTTCGAGCGGCGACTGGTCCACGCGAGCGGCACCCTCTATCCGGTCCCGTACCTGCTGGGCTGGATCACGTGGATGGAGACCGCAGCGCTGCTCGTCGCCAGCGTCGTCGTCGTCGCGGTCCTGGAGTTCCTCCGGCTCGTGATCGGGCTCGACCACGCGGTGTACCGCGCGCTGACCCGCGAGTATGAGGCGGACGCGGTCGCCGGCTACGCGCTGTACCAGGTCAGCACCGCCGCGGTCGCGCTCGTCGCGACCACGCCGCTCGCGACGCCGACGCTCGCGGTCCCGACGATGTGGATGCTCTCCGTCGGCGACCCCGTGAGCGGCGCGATCGGCGAGAACGGGCCGGAGGAGGCGAAACGTCCCCTCGTGTGGGGCGTGATGTTCGTCGTCTCCCTCGCGGTGACGCTCCCGTTCACGGTGCCCGCGTTCGGCCCGACGGTCGGCGTCGTGGTCGCGGTCGCCGGCGCGGTGCCCGCCACGGTCGCCGACGGCATCCCGCCGATCGTCTCCGGGGTCGTCCTCGACGACAACCTCACGATCCCGCCGGCCGCGCTCGCCGGGATGGCGGTCGCCGCGGCGGCCCTGGGCTGACGGCGCCGATCCGCTCCCGCCGTCCGCGGGGATAGGTTCAATGGCTCCGCCCGCCTTGGGCGAGCCACCACGATGAGCGCGAAGACGGTGTACGAGACGGTCGAATCGGAGCGGGAACTGCTGTACGACCTCGCCGAGCGGCTCTGGGAGACGCCCGAGCTGGGCCTCCACGAACACGAGTCGGCGGAGGCGCTCGCGACGACGCTGCGCGAGGAGGGGTTCGAGGTCGACATGGGCGTCGCCGGGATGCCGACCGCGTTCGTCGCGACCTACGGCGAGGGCGACCCGACGATCGGCATCCTGGGCGAGTACGACGCGCTCCCCGGCCTCTCACAGGAGGTGAAAGCCGAGCGCTCGCCGATAGAGCGGGGCGGACCGGGCCACGGCTGCGGCCACAACCTCTTCGGGACCGCGACGCTCGGGGCCGCGGTCGCCGTGAAGCGGGCGATCGCGGACGGCGACCTCGCCGGGACGATCCGCTACTACGGCTGTCCCGCCGAGGAGACGCTGGTCGGGAAGACGTACATGGCCCGCGCGGGCGTCTTCGACGACCTCGACGCCGCGTTGACCTGGCACCCCGGCGACCTGAACACGCCGCGGGTGGGCAGCTCGAACGCGCTCAACTCGCTCCTCTTCGAGTTCGAGGGCGAGGCCGCCCACGCCGGCGGCTCGCCGGACTCCGGCCGGAGCGCGCTCGACGCGGTCGAGCTCACCAACGTCGGCGTCGAGTTCATGCGCGAGCATATCTCCGACGACGCCCGGCTCCACTACTCGATCCCGGACGGCGGCGACGCTCCGAACGTCGTGCCCGCCGAGGCGTCGGTGTGGTACTTCGTGCGCGCGCCGAGCCGCGAGGAGGTCGAGCGCAACACCGACTGGCTGCGCGACATCGCGCAGGGCGCGGCGACGATGACGCGGACGACGGTCGAAGAGCGGTTCCTCTCCGGCTGTCACGACTACCTCGCGAACGGTCCCGTCACCGAGGTCATCTGGGAGAACATGGAGGCCGTGGGACCGATCGAGTACGACGACGTCGACCGCGAGTTCGCCCGCGAGTTGCTCGAGACGGTCTCCGAGAGCAACCGCGAGTCGCGGCTCGAGGACCTCCCCGAGGAGCTCCGCGAGACGGTCGAGCCGCACGCGCTGTATCCGGACCCGGTCCCGCCGTTCAACGAGGACGAGGTCTCCGGCGGGTCGACCGAGGTCGGCGACGTGAGCTACATCGCGCCCACCGGGCAGTTCAACGCGGCGACCTGGCCGGTCGGCGCGCCGGGCCACTCCTGGCAGGTCGTCGCCGCCAACGGCGACTTCGGGAGGAAGGGGATGCTCTTCGCCGCGAAGGTGCTCGCCGGGGCGGCCCACGACCTCATGACCGACCCGGAGACGCTGGCGGCCGCGCGGGAGGCGTTCGAGGCGGCGACCGGCGGCGAGCCGTACGAGACGCCGCTGCCGCCGGAGGCCGAGCCGCCGTTCGACATGACGGCCGAGTGAGGATCGAGTGGGACGCGATCGCGACCCGACCGGGGATCGAACGAGTCGGTCCCCCGATCACTCGTCGGGATCCGCGTTCCGCTCGGTCGACGGCCCTCCGAACCACGAGACGGCCGCCCGCTCGAACGGCTCGGAGTGGCCCATCAGCGTGGTTCCGAGGATCGCCATCACGAGGACGTAGCCGACGGCGAAGGCGTTGATCGTCGCGGCCACCGCCGGGTCGAACGTCCCGGCCGTGGCCCCGCTGACGGCGATCGTCGCGATGATGAGCGAGAACTCGCCGCGGGTGGTCATCCCGAGCCCGACCCGCGTCGATCGGCGGACGTCGAGGTCGAACGCGCGCCCGGCGAAGTACCCCGTGACGAGCTTCGTCGGCGCCGTCACGACCACCGCGAGCGCGACGAGGGCGGCGACGCCGCCGAACAGCGCCGGGTCGGTGACGAGCCCGATCCAGAAGAAGAACACGGCGGCGAAGGTGTCGCGGACGGGCTCCAACAGCGACTCCACCTCGTGGACGTGGTCGGTCGCGGAGAAGGCCATCCCGATGAAGAAGGCGGCGACCGCCTCGCTGACGCCGAGCGCGAGCGCGGCGCCGGCGATCAGCACGACGGCCCCGATCGTCCGCAGCGCGACGAACTCCTTGTTGTCGGTCGCCACCAGGCGGTCGAACGCCGGCGTCCCGAACCTGACGAGTCCGAGGAGCGCGAGGATGAACGCGATCGCGATCCCCACGTCCGCCGCCGCCGCCGCGACGTCGCCGCCGCCGAGCACCAGCGCGGACGCGACCGCGAGGTAGACGGCGATGAAGAGGTCCTCGTAGACGAGCGTGCCGAGCAGCGGCTCGGCCTCGTCGTTGGCGATCCAGCCGAGGTCGATGAGCGATTTCGTGATCACCGCCGACGAGGAGATGTAGACGATCCCCGCGAGCAGGAACGCCGGCAGCAACGTGCCGAAGACGAGCCAGCCGAGGACGAGCCCGACGCCGAAGTTCGCGAGGTCGATCGTGCCCGCCGTGCCGATCTCCGAGCGTCGGGCGAGCAGGCGGTCGAGGTTGAACTCCAGGCCGAGAAAGAAGAGGAGGAAGACGATCCCGAGCTCCGCGCCGAGCGCGATGAACTCCGTCTCCGGGACGTGGACGGTCCCGACCGTCGGAAGGGAGAGTCGGCCGAGGACGTGCTCGCCGAGCGCCATCCCGACGAGGATGTAGAAGGGGATCACCGACTGCCCGAGCCGGTTCGCGACCGCGCCGGCGACCGCGATCGCGGCGAACATGACGCCGACGTCCAGCAGGGCCACTACCGGACACCTCCGCCGGCGTGGACGCGCCGGTCGCCGAGACGTGTGCGACGGTCGCCGAGACGTGTGCGACGGTCGGTCCCGTCCGTCATTCCGTCAGGAGCTCCTCGAAGGCCTCGCAGTTCTCGCGGGTGCCGACCCCGATCACCGTGTCGCCCTCGCGGAGGACCGTGCCGGCGTCGGGGCTGTCGATGACCTCGTCGCCGCGCTGGATGGCGACCACCGCGAGCCCGGTCCGGTTGCCGATGTCGGCGCTCTCGAGCGTCTCGCCGACGAGCGGGGAGGCCGGCGGGAGCTCGTACCACTCGAGCAGCACCCCGCCCGGCAGGGTGGTCTCCTGGGTCGCCGGCTCGAGCGGCTGGAAGTGTGCCCCCTCGATGATCGACCCGATCGTGCGGGCCAGGTCGTCGCCGAACTCGAAGGTCTTCTCGCTGTCCGCGCTCGGCTCCGGACGGTAGAACAGCTCCCGTTTGCCCGTGTTGTGGATGACGACGATCATCTCGCCGTCGTCGAGTTCGATCTCGAACTTCTTTCCGACGCCGGGCAGGTCGGATTCGGTGATCGTCATACGGGGCGTACGACCGCCCTCGGTATTAGTCCTGTACACTGCGTTCGCTGCCGGCGTCGGAGCTTCCGGCGGACCCGTCGGGGGCCGCCGGCTCGCCCGCCGACCGGGGACCGTCGGACGGACGTCTGCCGGCGGCACCAAACGCTAAGTGGACCGGGTTCGAGGGGAGACGTATGTGGCGCTCCCCGAGGAGCCGGGACCGGCGGACCGTGGTCTGTATCGCGTGCGGGGAGTCGGTGCTGCGCGAGGACGCGCGCGAGTACGACAAGGAGGGGAACCGCTGGGACCGGCGGGACAAGGAGTTCGAGTACCTCTGTGTCGACTGCGACGACGATCTCTGTCACCAGCCGCGTGACGGGTTGGAGTCGCTCGTGCTCTCCATCGAGTCCGACGGCCTCTCACAGGAGGAGTTCCTCGACCGCTACACGGACGCGGTCGCCGACTCCGCGAAACGGCACGACGACGGCTAACGCCGGGCGCGAAGCGGTCCGACTGGTGCGACCCGGATCACGGCCGATCCGCCCCGACAGGCCTTTCTAACGGACCCGCGTTGGTCCGCGTATGTCAGACGACGAGCCGAAACAGGGCTCCGCCGAGGACCAGGGTCCCGTGACGGTCACCGAGGCGTTGGCCGAGCGGCTGGCCGAGAAGCGGGCGGAGCTGTTCGAGGAGTTCGGGATCCGCGACGAGTTCCCGCCGGACGTCCTCCGGGAGGCGGAGGCCCGAACCGAGGGCGTCCGCGAGGAGATCGAAGCGGAGATCGACGAGCGCCGGGACCTCCGCGATCTCACCACCTGGACGACCGACCCGGTCGACGCCCAGGACTTCGACGACGCCATCTCGATCGAGCGCGAGGCGGACGCCTACCGGCTGTGGGTCCACATCGCCGACGTGACCCACTACGTCACGCCCGACACCGCGATGTGGGAGGAGGCGGTCGAGCGCGCGAACACGGTCTACCTGCCGGACTACACGATCCACATGCTGCCGCCGGTGCTGGCCGAGACCGTCTGTTCGCTCGTCCCCAACGAGGACCGGCTGGCGCACACGGTGGAGATGGAGATCGACGACGAGACGCTCTCCTTCGAGGACGTCGAGATCTACAAGTCCGTGATCAACTCGGACGAGCGGCTCACCTACAACGAGTGTGAGAACCGGCTCGAGGACCCCTCCCTCCCGCTCGGCGAGGAGAACGAGCTCGCCTACGAGCTGGCCGACCGCATGCACGAACAGCGCAAGGAGGACGGCTCGCTCGTCCTCAACCCGAGCCGGGACCGCGCACACACCATCATCGAGGAGTCGATGCTGAAGGCGAACAAGGCGGTGACGCACACGCTGATGTGGGACCGCGGCGTCGAGGCGATGTACCGCGTCCACCCGCAGCCGACCCCCGACCAGTGGAGCGAGGCGCTCAAAGAGATCCAGGAGCTCGACGGCGTCTCGATCCCCGGCTCGGCGTGGGGCGACGACCCCCGCAAGGCGGTCAACGCCGCCCTCGAGGAGTCGCCCGACCGCCAGCTCAACAAGATCCAGCGGGCCGTGCTGAAGGTGATGCCGCGGGCGAAGTACATGAACGACCCGTTCGGCGGCCATCACGCGCTCAACTTCGACATCTACGGCCACTTCACCTCGCCCATCCGCCGGCTCTCGGACATGATCAACCACTGGATCGTCCACGAGAACGACGTGCCCGAGACCCTGATCGAGCTGTGTGACCGCGCCAGCGACAAACAGAAGGACGGCGAGACGGCCGAGCGGCTCTACAAGCAGTTCCTCCAGGAGCAGGGGCTCGACCCCTACGCCGTGAACAACCGCGGCCTGGAGGTCGTCGAGGCGGAGGAGGCGAAGCACACGGTCTGACGGCCGCGCCTCGGGCTCGACGAGACGACGGCGGCGAGCGTTCCGACGCCGGGGTCCGTTCGGCGCACGAACCGGGAGCCGTCGGTGGGTCTCAGCGGTCGTGGCCACAAGTTTGAAGCCGGAGCTAAAGGTCAACGAGACTATGGCTGACGGGGACGCGGAGCCGGCACAGAAGTCACACTGGGAACGGTGGACGGGCGACGGCGGCCCCTTCTATCGCGCGTGTGCGGTGTGGCCGTTCGATCCGGTCGGCGAGCCCGCTCCGGACGCGGAAGGGCGTGACCGGCCGGCAGTACGGTTCACCACGGGGATCACACGGCTGCTGCTTCGTCACCTCCCGACGGTAGTGCTGGTCTCGATGGCGCTGTACTTCGGCATCAACCTCGCTCGGGCCGTCGCGACCGGCGACCTCCGGCTCGCGCTTCCACGGGTGACGCTCCGCGGCGGCGCGGTTCTCGTGGGCGGGCTGGGCGTCGGGTCGTTGTGGGCGTATCTCGTCTATCGGCTGTTGGCGTCCGTCGTACGCGGCTCCGGGCTGTACCGGAGCCTGCTCTTCCTCGCGACGGCGGTGCCGCTGGTCGCCGGGACCGTCCACGCGGTCTACGGGGCGGTGACGGCGACCGGACGCGCCGCTGACCCGGCCCTGACCGTCCAAGCGGGGTACTTCCTGTTCGTCCTGGTCGCCGGACATCTCGTCTATGACGGACTGGCTCTGAAGGCCGAGAACCTCTTCGCTCGGTTGAGAGACAGCACCATCGTCTCGCAGCCGGCCTACGACGAGTTCTACGCCGAGCTCGCCGCGACGGTAGGCGACACGCTCGCCGTCGGCCCGATATCGATGCCGCGGTCGGCGGCGTTCGCGCTCGTCGTCGCCCTGGGTCCGCTGGCGTTGCCGGTCATCGTGAGCCCGTGGGCCGGGTGGGGAGAGGTCGCGTACGTCGTCTACTCCGTCGTGACCCTGTTCGTCATCGCGATGCTCTACGACGTGTTCCTCCTGGTGTACGAGTTCACCGACCTCCTCCGGCGGGACGTCCTCACGTATCAGCCGTTCCATCCGGACGACCACGGCGGGTTCCGTGACCTCGGCCGGTTCGCGACCCGCGTCAACGTGATCCTGGTGGTCGCCGGCGGCTACGTCGCCTATCGGTTCTACGCCGAGGGGCTGCTCAACGTTCCGTCCGGCGGCCTCGAGCCGACGCTCCTCGGCCTCACGTGGGTCGTGTTGTACGTCGCCCCCGTCGCGGCTTACGCGTTGCTGGCGTTGTTCTGGCTGTATCACTCCTTCTGGCGACTCCACCGGAAGATGGAGGAGGGACGACAGAAGCGGATCGAGGAGCTACAGCGGGCCACGGACGGCGAGGACCGGCGGCCGCGGCGGGACTTCTCCGATCTGGACGTGGCGGCTCCGGCGTGGGAGTCCCTCAGGGACGCGCCGACGTGGCCCATCAAACGGCAGGGCCTGTTCGGGATCCTGGTGATGGACGCCGTCCCGGTCGTGATCACGTTCGTGTGACGCGCATCGGTGCTCGGCGGCCGTCGGTCCGCGGGCGGATCGCTCGTGGACCCGCCGTCGCGCCACGAGTGCCGTGCCGGACGGGTGCTCCGTGCCGACCGATCACTCCGCGATGTCGATCGCGGGACGACCGGGCTCGGCGTGGCGGGCGGTCTCCGGGTCGGCGTCCGCGGCGCGCTCGACGACGACGGGGGCGTCGAACTCGCGTTCGATCAGCCAGGCGGCCGCGCGCAACGCCGCGTACTCCTCGTCGCCCGAGAGCGTCTCGGAGAGCGCCTCCCGCTCCGCCTGGAGGTCCTGCCCGTAGGACGCCGCCTCGTCGCCGCGCGCGCGGATGTGGTCCTCCGCCATCAGCTCCGAAATGAGGTTGTCGGCGTCGCTGTCGATCGCGATCTCGAGGGCGTCGTACTTCCAGTCGGGCGCGATGACGACGTCGATCCGCTCCGGGTCGCGGATGTCGGCGACGTCGACGATGTCGCGGACGTCCTCGCGGGTGTTCGCCACCAGCCGGCGGCGACGCTCGACCGTCTCGCGGTCGGCCGTGGCGGTCGGCCAGTCGGCCTCGACCACGAACCCGTCGCGGCCGAGCGTCTCCCACAGCTCCTCGGCGAGGTGCGGCGCGACCGGCGCGAGCAGCCGGACCGCGGCGTCCAGCCCGCGCTCGTAGACCGCGGGGTGCGGCTCCGCGTGCTCGCGGTAGCTCCGGAGCGTCCGGACGAGGTCCTGTGCCTCGCGCAACGCGACGTTGAACGTGAGGTCGTCGTACTCGTCGCCGGCGATGGCGACGGCGGCGTCCGTCTCGTCGGCGACGTACTCGTCGACCGTCCCGCGGTCGGCGTCCCGATCGGCGGTTTCGACGTCGCCGGCGGCGTACCCCTCGACGAGGTCCGACAGGCGGGCCAAGAAGCGGTGCGTCGACTTGACGCCCTCCTCGGACCAGTCGAAGTCGCGCTCGGGCTGGGCGGCCTGCATCATGAACAGCCGCGCCGTGTCCGCGCCGTACTCCTCGACGATCCGCTGGGGGGAGACGACGTTCCCCTTCGATTTCGACATCTTCTCGCCCTCCAGTTGGACCATCCCCTGTGCGAGCAGGTTCGTGAACGGCTCGCGGTGTTCGAGCCCCTCCTCGTCGGCGAGCACCTTGGTGAAGAACCGCGAGTACAGCAGGTGCATCACGGCGTGTTCGATCCCGCCGACGTACTGGTCGACCGGCATCCAGTCGTTGGCGCGCTCCAGGTCGAACGGCGCGTCAGGCAGGTCCGGAGAGACGTACCGCAGGAAGTACCACGAGGAGTCGACGAACGTGTCCATCGTGTCGGTCTCGCGGGTCGCGGGCGCGCCGCACTCCGGACACGTCGTCGCCTTCCACTCCTCGGCGGCGTCGAGCGGGTTCCCGGTCGTGTTGATGAACTCGGGCAGTTCCACCGGGAGGTCCTCGTCGGGGACCGTCACCGGGCCGCAGTCGTCACAGTGGACGACCGGGATCGGCGTCCCCCAGTAGCGCTGGCGGGAGATCCCCCAGTCGCGAAGCTGGTACTGGACGCTCTCCTCGGCGCTCTCGATCTCCGCCGTCAGCCGCTCGCGGGCCGTCTCGCTGTCGAGGCCGCTGTACTCGCCGGAGTCGACGAGGACGCCGTCGTCGGTGAACGCCGCCTCGCCGGCGTCGGGCGCGTCCGGAACCGTCTCCCCGTCCCAGTCGTCGGGTTCGGGCGCGATCACGGGACGGATCTCGAGGCCCTTCTTCGTCGCGAACGCATGGTCGCGCTCGTCGTGGGCCGGCACGGCCATCAGCGCGCCCGTCCCCACGTCGGAGAGCACGAAGTCGGCGACGAAGACGGGAATCTCCTCGCCGGTGACGGGGTTCGTGGCGGTCAGTCCGGTCTCGACGCCGTTCGGCTCGTCGCCGTCGGGGTCGGCCTCCTCGTCGATGAAGCGGCGGACCGCGTCGTCCTCGGCGGCCAACGCCTCGCTGATCGGGTGGTCGGGCGCGAGCGCGAAGAACGTCGCGCCGAAGACGGTGTCGACGCGGGTGGTGAACGCGGTGACCGGGCCGTGGTCCTCGATGTGGAAGTCCAGTTCGGTCCCGTGTTGCCGGCCGATCCAGTTGCGCTGCATCTGGCGCACCGAGTTGGGCCACCCCTCCAGGTCGTCGATGGCCTCCAGGAGCTCGTCGGCGTACTCGGTGATCTTCAGGAACCACTGGTCAAGGTCGCGCGTCTCGACCGGCGTGTCACACCGCCAGCACAGCTCCGCGTCGCCCTCGACCTGCTCGTCGGCCAGCACCGTCTCACAGGAGGGACACCAGTTCACCTCGGCGTCGCGGCGCTCGACGAGCCCGGCGTCCGAGAAGCGGGAGAAGAGCCACTGGTTCCACTCGTAGTACTCGGGCGTACAGGTGGTGACCTCCCGCTCCCAGTCGTAGCCGAACCCCATCGACTTCATCTGGCCCTTCATCGTGTCGATACAGTCGAACGTCCAGTCGCGGGGATTGGTGTCGCGCTCCTTGGCGGCGTTCTCGGCGGGGAGGCCGAACGCGTCCCACCCCATCGGGTGGAGCACGTCGTCGCCGCGCATCCGGCGGTACCGGGCGTACGCGTCCGTGATCGTGTAGTTGCGGACGTGGCCCATGTGGAGCTTTCCGGAGGGATACGGGTACATCCCGAGGACGTACGTCGGGTCGTCGACGTCGTCCGGCGTGCGGTACACGGAGGCGTCCGCCCACGCCTCCTGCCACCGACTCTCGACCGCGGTGTGGTCGTAAGCCTCCTGAGACATCTGCTTATATACGCGTGGTGCGGTCGGCGTCGTATAGCTTTCCATCCACGGGTGTGGCGACCAGTAGGTTCTCGTGGTCCCTCCCCGACGTTCCGCCCATGGACCACGTCGACTCCCTCGTCTGTACCCTCTGTGGCGCCGAGTACGACCCCGACCAGGTGATCTACACGTGCCCGAATCATCCGGGCGTGAAGGGCATTCTCGAGGTCACGTACGACTACGACCGCGTCCTCGACCGGTTCGACGAGCCGCTCGACGGCGCGATCGGCTCGCAGTGGAAGTACCGAGCGTTCCTCCCCGTCGACGACGACGTCGAGCCGGTGACCCTCGGCGAGGGCGGGACGCCCCTCCTCGAGGCGCCCCGGCTCGGCGCCGAGCTCGACGTCGACCTCCGCGTGAAGGACGACGGCAGGAACCCCACCGGCGTGTTGAAGGACCGGGCGACGGCGATCTCGCTGACGAAGGCGCGAGAGTTCGGGCTCGACGTCGTCACCTGCGCCTCGACGGGCAACGCGGCCGCGTCGCTCGCGGGGTTCTCCGCCCGCGGCGGCTTCGACTGCCGCCTGTTCGTCCCCGGCGACGCCCCGGAGGGGAAGCTGGCACAGCCGCTCGTCTACGGCGCGGACGTGCTCGGCGTCCGGGGGAGCTACGACGAGGCGTACGACCTCAGCATGGCGGTCACGGAGCGGTTCGGCTGGTACAACCGCAACGCCGCGGTCAACCCCTTCCAGGTCGAGGGGAAACGCACCGTCGGCCACGAGCTGGCCGAGCAGACCCGCGAGGAGATCCCCGACTGGGTCGTCTTCTCCATGGGCGACGGCTGTACGATCGCCGGCGGCTGGAAGGGGTTCCGGGAGTTCGCCGACCTCGACCTCGTCGAGGAGACTCCGCGGATGCTCGGCGTCCAGGCCGAGGGCGCGAGCGCGATCCACGACGCGTTCCACGACCACGACGACGCCGACGAGGTCGCCGACACCGTCGCCGACAGCATCTCCGTCGGCCGGCCGCGGAACGCGGTGAAGGCCTGTTCGGCGCTCGAGGAGAGCGGCGGCGAGTCGATCCTCGTGAGCGACGAGGAGGTCCTCGCGGCGGAGTCGCTCCTGGGGCGGACCGAGGGGATCTACGCCGAGCCCGCGGGGGCCGCCCCGGTGGCCGGCCTCCGGAAGGCCCGCGAGGCGGGGATCGTCGAGGCCGGCGACTCCGTCGTGGTCGTCGTCACCGGAACCGGCCTGAAGGACACGAGGAGTGCGATGCGAGCGGGCGGGGAGGTGACCGCGATCGATCCCGCGATCGACGACGTGGTGGAGCGGTACGGCGACGCCGACTGAGCCGGTCGCGGGTGACGATCTAGAGCTTCTCGGCGTCGAGCGCCTGCCGCGCGCGCCGACCCGCCTGCGCCAGCCGGTTGTCCGCCGCGTTCGAGAGTCCCGGCGGGATCCCGCTTCTCGCGGCCTCGAGGCGCTCCGCGACCCGCTCGAGGCGTTCCGCGACGACCTCCAGCTGTCGGTCCGCGTTCCCGCGGTCGCCCTCGCGGGCACGCGCTTCGGCCCGTTCCGCGGCCTCGACGACCGCGGCGAGCGCCCGCTCGAGCCCCCGGACCGCGTTCCCAGGACCGCCGCTGCCGCCGCCGTTTCCGGCGGTCCCGCCGGGTCCGCCGCCGTCGTCGTCGTCCGCGTCGCCGTCGTCCGTGTCGTCCGATCCCGCCCGCTCCGCGATCTCCGCGCGCGTCTCCTCCGCGATGTCGGCCAGGAAGCCCGCGAGCGACGCCTTCCCCGTCTCGGGCCGGTCGATCCGGATCCCCTCGTCGGTCTCCGGGTCGGGGGTGACCCGGTACGCGCCGACCGCGTCGTCGGCGTCGCGCACCTCGGTCGTGTACGCGCCCCCGACGTGGACGTACACGGCGTCGGTCCCGTCGACCGACGACTCGTAGATCCGCCCCGCGAAGTCGTCCTCGAGGGCTGTTCCCACCACCTCGGCGTCGGCCTCCGCGTCCGTGATCTCCAGTTTCGTCGCGTCCTCGCGCGCGACGAGAGGTATCTCGCCGTCGACGCCGGCGGTCGTCACCCGGTCGGCGGCGGTGGCGGGGCCCCCGCCGCCGTCGTCCGGTCCGTCCCCGTCGGCGTCCAGGCCCTCGGCTCCGGCGTCCGGGCCCTCGGCTCCGGCGTCCGGGACCGTCAGCCGTTCGCCGTGGGGGGCCCGACCCGCGCCGTTGACCGCGAGGCGGTGATCGCCCGGCTCGACGCCGCGGACGACGGCGACGCCGCCGAACGTCGGCACCGCCTCCGGGTCGCTCTCGAGCAGCGCGACCGCCTCGACGCCGGCGTCCGTGGTCGTCAGTCCCTCGTTTTCCGGCGCGTCGTCGCTCGTCACCGCCTCCGTCACCCGCGTGAGGACCGTGTTCACCGGCGCGGGCTCGCCGATCGCGTCGTACCGGTCGGCGAGCTCCGCGCGATGGTTCGGGGCGGTGATGTCCGCCGCCGGGTCGTCGTAGCGGGGCTGTGCCCACGGCACGCCCGTCGTCGTGATGTGGCCGGCGACCGCGTCCTCGACGACCTCCGGGACCGCGAACTCGAAGCTCAACTGCGGGCCCACGAAGGCGTCTATCCCCTCGAGTTCCGCGGTGGGGACGAGGTCGTAGCCGATCGCGTTCCCCGCGTCGCTCTCGCCTGCCGCCTCGAGCCGACCGGCGTGCTCGAACGTCACGCCCGTCTCGCGGAGCGGGAGGTCCGTCGGCGGCGACGCCGGCGCGTCGAGCGACCGGACCGTGAGCGCGTCGTCGATCAGCGACTCCCGGTCGACTGCCGGGAGCCGGTCGTGGTCGTACACCGGCTCGCCCTCGTACTCCGGGACGACGAACGGGAGCCGTGCCCCCTCGTCGCGGGGGAGTCCGTAGGCGAGCGGGATCTCCGCGAGGTCCTCGACGCCCTCGATCGCGGTGTTCGTGACGTCGGCGAGCAGCCCGTCGGCACTCACGCGCTGGAAGCGGTCGGGCACCTCGTTGACCGACAGCGTCGAGGAGTGCGAACCGAGTTCCGGAAGGATCCGGGGGACCACCGCCGGGTCCGGATCGAGGAACTCGTTGTTGGGCACCCGTCTCGAGTGCGAGCTGGCGACGTACAGCTGCGGCGCGTCGGTCTCGCCGTCGACGAAGACGTGGAGCACCTCCCAGTCGTGCCAGTGGAAGTTGGTCGTGAACTGGTCGAACGCGGAGTAGAACCAGAACTGGACGGCCTCGAGCGGGGAGTCCTCGTACCGGACGCCGTGGTAGAACACGGTCGGGGCGGGCGGATCCGGCGACGACTCCGGGTCGCCCGCGGTCCCCTCGAACCGCTCGTGGTAGCCGTTCAGCGCGTCGAACCCGTCGACGACCGTCTCGCCGTCCCGCTCGCTCGTGTACGGGCGCGGGTCCGTCGGGAACCACGGCTCGTGGACGTCGAAGTACAGCCGCGGGGCGAACCGCTCCGCGAGCGCGGCGAGCCGGTCCGCGTCCATCCCCGACGTGTCGCCGTCCGGCTCCCGTTCGAGCGCCGAACACCCCGCGAGCGACGCGCTGGCGAGACCGGCGGTCGCGCCGAGGAGGGTCCGGCGATCGAGCGTCGTCCGGGAGCGTTCCGGCGTCATTCCGTTCGGAGACGAGCACAGAGGCGAATAAGCCTTCTGACGCCGGGCGAACGTATTTGTGCGCGAAGCCGCCATCTCCGGCCATGGACACGAAGCGGGCCCTCTACTACGCGGCGGTCGCGATCGGCGCCCTGATCGCCGTGAGCGTCATCGTCTCCGTCGTCTCGGCGATCCTCAGCCTCGCCTGGGCGGTCGTCTCCGCGGCGGTGAGCCTCGCGGTCCTGGCCGGGATCGTCTACGTGGCGTACAGGGTCGGATCGTGGCTGTCGGACGGCGACGACGGGGCGGGGGCCGCCGACCGAGTCGGGGGGCCGCGGCCGTCCGCGTCGACCGGGATCGAGGCCGGCGACGCCGCGAACCGACGGGAACGGCTCCGCCGGCAGTACGTCGAGGGCGAGATCGACGAGGCGGAGTTCGAGCGCCGGATCGCGCGGGAACTGGAGACCGAGGATCTCGACGAAATCGAGCGGGAGCTCGAGCGGGAGCGGTGACACGCGGTGGAGTTCGAGGAAGATCGGGGTGCGTAGAAGGGAATAGTTGCCGGCGCGGTGAACACGCTTACCGAGACCGTCTTCAAAGCCCCAGTCGCTCGTTTATACGTGGATACTAGCGCGATGAACTGCTTCAAAGCCCCAGCAGCGACGGCTCGGGGGCCTCGTTGCGCGCTTCAGTCGTTCGCTCCGCTCGCTCCTTCCAGTGCTTACGTCGGCCGCCGTCGCCCTCGCTGCTGCCCCTTTGAGTCCCACCCAACCACGCTGCCCCGCACCTCACACCTCCCCAGCCTCGCGGTTCGCGCTCTTCGAGCGCTCACCGCGTCCCTCGCGTTCTGCTCGTGCCCTGCCGGGCACTCGCAGGCGCGCCACCGCTTAGGTGATCACCTACTCCTTCACCTGTACTGAGCGAATCTCGTCCCGTGTGGGATCCCTTCGATGACGCCCTGCCCGATGATGCTAGAACCGGTCGCGAAGCTCCCCGCGGAGGTCCGCGAGGTCGAGGTCCTTCATCGAGAGCAACACCAGCAGGTGGTACACCAGGTCGGCGCTCTCGTAGGTGAGTTCCTCGAGGTCGTCGTCCTTCGCCGCCAGGATCGCCTCCGTCGACTCCTCGCCGATCTTCTCCAACACCGCGTTCTCGCCCTTCTCGTGGGCGAAGAGCGAGGCGGTGTAGGAGTCCTCGGGCAGCTCCCGCTTTCGCGACTCGATGGTCGCGAACAGGTCGTCGAGGACCGCGTCGGCCGCGGGCACCCCGTCGGAGGGGGCGTCGCCCGACTCCCCGGAATCCGCCCCGTCGTCGCTCACGCCTCCACCTCGCTGTCGGGGAAGAAGGCAAGGTCGTGGATCCGCGAGTCCGCGGTGAGCTCGGGGTGGAAGGAGGTGGCGAACACGGGGCCGTCGCGCACCGCGACCGGCCGGCCGTCGACCGTCGCGAGCGTCTCGACCCCCTCGCCGACCTCGTCGATGGCGGGCGCGCGGATGAACACCGCGTGGAACGGCTCCGAGAGCCCCTCGACGGGGACCTTCGCCTCGAAGGAGTCCTTCTGTCTGCCGAACGCGTTGCGGTCGACGGAGACGTCGACGAGCCCGAGCGCGTCGACCCGGTCGTCCTTGGCGTCGCGCGAGCACACGATGAGCCCGGCACACGTCGCGAGCACCGGCTTGCCGGCCGCGACGTGGTCGCGGATCTCGGCGGCGATCCCCTCGCGGTGGATCAGCCGCGAGATGGTCGTCGACTCCCCGCCCGGCATGAGGAGGACGTCGCAGTCGGGGACGATCCCCGAGTCCCTGACCTCGACGACCGCCGCGGACTCGCCGTGGGCGGTCGCGGCGCGGCGGATCGCCTCCGCGTGTTCGGCAACGTCGCCCTGGACCGCGATGACGCCAGCTTTCATATCGTCGATCGGCGGGGGACGGTCAAAAGTGGCGCGCTACGGCGAGCCGACCCCGTGACGGCCCCCTCCGGCCGACCGGTCAGTAGACGACGAGCGCGAGGTACAGCTGGCCGATCCCCGCGGCCACCATCACCGCGCCGGCGATCCGCTTCAGCGTTCCCGAGTGCGTCATGATCCGGCCGGCGTTCGTGAGCAGGCCCATCCCGGTCGCCACCGTGGTCGCGACCATCAGCACGGCGACGACGCCCGCGTAGGTGCCGAGCAACAGCAGCGCGGCCTCGGTCGGGAGCGCGATCGCGCGGGCGATGACGGCGAGGAAGACCGGCGCGACGCAGCCCGCGCCGGCCAGCGCGTATCCCGCCCCGAAGATCCCGAACCCGACCACGCTCGCGCGGCGCTTCGGGAGCGGGACCGATATCGACGGGGTCCGCCCGGCGACGACGAGCAGCCCGAAGACGACGAGCAGCCCGCCGACGAGCGACTCGAAGACAGTGACGTTCGAGAGCGTCGCGTGGCCGACCCGGACGGTCGCGCCCGCGAGGACGGCGAACGTCGCTAGCACGCCGAGCCCGGCGGCGATCCCGCGGGATCCGGCCCCCGCGATCGAGACCTCCTCGGCGTCGACCTGGTTCACGTAGAACCCGACGTAGCCGGGGAGAAGCGGGTACGCACACGGCGAGAAGAACGTCGCCACGCCGGAGGCGACCGCGAACGACAGGTCGGTCGCGAGGGCGGTCCCGGTCATCTGGCGGTGGCGTCGATCATCCCTCGAGCACGTCCTCGATCCGGTCGACGAGCGTGTCGGCCGTGTGGACGCCCGAGTCGGACCAGCGGACCCGACCCGTCGAGTCGAGGACGACGGCGGTCGGATAGCCGCCCACCTCGAGCGTGGCCGCGAGTTCGGCGGTCGGGTCCGCGCCGACGAGCCAGTCGCCGTCGTTCTCGCGCCACCAGTCGGCGACGGTCTCCTCGGCCACGGACCGCCCGACCGCCTCGGTCGTCACCGACACGAACAGCACCTCGTCGCCGACGCGGTCCGCGGCCTCGCCGAGCGCCGGCATCTGCTCGGCACACGGGGGACACCACGTTCCGAAGAAGTCGACGAACGTCGGGCGGTCGGGGGCCGGGATCGTCACCTCCCCGTCGCGGCTGCCGGGAGCCTCGATCGTGTCGATCGTGAGCAGCGCCACGGGCTCCGTCGACGCCCCGCCGAGCGCGGCCGGGACGTTCCCCGTCGCGACGACGCCGCCCGCGCCCAGCGCGCCGGCGCTCGCGATCCCGGCGAGGAGGTGGCGTCGTTCCATCCTACGCGGTCACCACCCGTTCGAAATCGCTCACGAGCCGTTCGATGTCCGTCTGCGGCCCTCTCGGGTACGCCCGCTCGACGATCCCCTCCTTGTTGGCGAGGAGGATGAGCCCGTAGTGGGGGAACCGATACTCCAGGTTCTCGTACCCGTCGGCCGCCTGCTTCTCGATCACGAGCCCGAACTCCTCGTCCAACAGCTCCTGGCCCGCCTCGTAGCTCTCCGGGCGGAGGAAGTGCCAGTTGCCGGCCTCGAGGGTCACGCCCTGCTGGCCGGCGTACTCGCGGAGGACGTCGGCGGTGTCGCGCTCGGGGTCGAACGTGAGCGCGAGGAACGCGGCCTCGTCGCCGTACCCCTCCTCGGCGGCGACCGCCTGGGCGCGCCGGAGCCGGAGGATGAGCGCGGGACACACGCCGTCCGGGCAGTTGGTGTAAAAGGAGGTCCACAGGACGGCCCGCTCGCCCTCGAACGCCTCGGTGGACACCGTCTCGCCGGTTATCGGGTCCGGGACGGAGAAGTGCGGCATCTCGTCGCCGTAGCTCGGGTGGGAGGCCGCGCTCAGGTCCCGCTCGGGGGGATCGAGCACCGTCCCCTCGGGACCGGAGCTTCCCAGCACGCCGAGACAGCCGGCGCTCCCGGCGACGGCGGGTACGGCGAGCGACCGCAGATAGTGGCGGCGATCCATACCGGAGGGCGGGGCCTCGCGAATAAGTCCGTTTCGTCGAGTCCCGGAGGATGGCGGGAGGCGGCGGGACGGGCGCGCCTACGCGACCGCCAGCGAGAGGACCTGGACGAAGACGCCGAAGAGGATACAGAACGCGAGGACGGTCTTGGGGTTGATCGCGATGGCGTTGCGGTCCTGCGAGTCGAAGTACCGGACGAGCCCCGCGCTGGACATCAGTCCGCCGGAGTTGCTGCCGCTGCTCATGCGCCGACGTTCCGCGTCCGCGGTCCTAAGCGTTTCGTCTCGGGGAGCGCCCGGTCGAGCGTCCCGCCGGAGCCGCCCTCCCGCGAGCGCCGCCGTCGCCGGTCACCCCACCTCCCCGCCGCGTGAGAAACCCTTATCGGCGAGCCGGCGCTACGTGTCGCCGAACCATGACCGTTCGAGTGCTGGATTTCTATGCCGACTGGTGCGGCCCGTGTAAGACGCAGGACCCGATACTGGAGGAGGTCCAGGAGGAGCTCGGCGACGCCTTCGAGCTCCAGAAGGTCGACGTCGACCAGGAGCAGGACGTCGCCAACCAGTACCAGGTCCGGTCGCTGCCGACGCTCATCGTCGAGAACGACGACGGCGTCGTCGACCGGTTCG
>NZ_NHPJ01000040.1:33611-33971 GCF_002252985.1 Halorubrum halodurans
CGACGCGTCTCGCAACCTTTTACAGCGCCCGCGTGCTCACGGAGAGTATGGCCAGTTTCGACGCCGCGGAACGCCGCAACCTCGACCGACAGATCTGTATGCGCTGTAACGCCCGCAACGCGCCCGACGCCGGCCGCTGCCGCAAGTGCGGCTACACCAAGCTCCGCCCGAAGGCGAAGGAACGCCGCGCGGCCTGAGCCGGGTCACCCCGGTTCGACCCGTTCCGGGCGGGTCCCGCCGTCCACCCGACCCCTTCTCTCGACGTCGGCCGCTCCGAGCCGCCGGCTCAGTCGCCGTCGCCCGCGGCCGCGTCCTCGCCGCTGCCGCGTTCGGCCATCATCGTCGCGGCCCGGCCCGCCC
>NZ_NHPJ01000107.1 GCF_002252985.1 Halorubrum halodurans
CGACCGACGAGCTCGCCGACGAGCTCGCGGAGGCGGTCGACGCCGACCTGGTCGAGACGCGGGGGAACACGGCCGTCTTCCACTGATGGCGGGATCGATACCCGTCGTCTCCGGGGCGCTGGAGCCGTACCTCGGCCCGGCGACCGACGTCGTGCTCTCCGCGGCGACCTTCCTCGCGGTCGTCGTCGTGGCGTACGCGGTCAACAAGGCCGCCGTCGGCCCCGTCCTCTCGCGCGTGTTCGACCGACAGGGCCTCGACGACCACGCCCGCCGCCCGCTCCGGAAGATCGTCACCTTCGTCGTGCTCTTCGCCGGCGTCACGGTCGGGTTCAGCGTGGCCGGTTACGGCGACTTCCTGCGGTCGGTGGCGACGATCGCCGCCGCGGCCACGCTCGCGATCGGCCTCGCGATGCAGGACGTGCTCAAGAACTTCGTCGCCGGCGTCTTCATCTACACCGACAAGCCGTTCCGCATCGGCGACTGGATCGAGTGGGACGGGAACTCGGGGGTCGTCGAGGACATCTCCTTCCGCGTCACCCGCGTCCGGACGTTCGACAACGAGCTGCTCACGGTGCCGAACCACGTGCTCACCGGCGGCGTGATCAAGAACCCCGTCGCGAAGGGGAAGCTCCGCCTGAAGTTCGTCTTCGGGATCGACTACGACGACGACGTCGACGCGGCGACGGCGATCATCGTCGAGGAGGCAGAGGCACACGAGGGGATCCTCGAGGACCCCGCGCCGTCGGTGCGGCTGAACGAGCTCGCCGACTCGTACGTCGGGCTCCAGTCGCGGATCTGGATCGACGACCCCTCGCGGTCGGACTTCGTGCGGATCCGCGCCGAGTACGTCCAGCGCGTCAAGGAGCGGTTCGACGAGGAGGACATCACGATCCCGTTCCCGCAGCGCACCGTCTCGGGCCGCGACGCGTGGTCCGAGCCGGCGTCGTTCGGCGCCGACCCGTAGGCCGCCCGCCGTCACTCGTCCGCCCGGCCCCTCGTCACGGATGGAAATCCACTTGTAAGTCCGCCCAGTGGGTGGCCCCATGCACGTGGTCATCGTCGGGGCCGGGGAGGTCGGCACGAGCATCGCCGCGAGCCTCGCACCGGACCACGAGGTCGTCGTCGTCGACGTCGACCCCGACCGCGCGGAACAGCTCAAGTACGAGCTCGACGTGCTCACGATCGCCGGCGACGGGACGACCTCCGGGATCCAGACGGCCGCGAACGTGGGGGACGCGGACATGGTCATCGCCTGTACCGACGACGACCGGACCAACCTCGTGACCTGCGGGACCGCGAAGACGCTCGGCGACGGCTTCACCATCGCGCGGGTGAAGAGCACCGAGTACCTCCGGACGTGGGAGGGAACCGAGCGGGCCTTCGGCGTCGACTTCATGGTGTGTACCGATCTCCTGACCGCACAGAACATCGTCCGCGTCATCGGGCTTCCCGCGGCCGTCGACGTCGACCCGTTCGCGAGCGGGCTCGTCCAGATGGCGGAGTTCGAGATCGACGCGGAGAGCCCGGTGGCCGGACAGACCGTCTCGGAGGCCGACCGCTTCGAGTCGCTGACGTTCGTCGGGATCTTCCGCGACGGGGAGATGATCATCCCGCGCGGCGACACGCCGATCGGGGCGGGCGACCGCGCCGTGGTGATCGGCAGCCCCGAGAGCGTCCACTCGTTCGCGAACGACGTCGCGCCCGACACCACGCCCGACCGCGCCGACGAGATCGTGATCGTCGGCGGCAGCGAGATCGGTTACCAGACCGCTCGGCTGCTCGAGGAACGGGAGTTCACGCCGCGGCTGATAGAGCGGGACGGCGACCGCGCGCGCACCCTCGCGGAGGAGTTGCCGAACACGGTCGTGATGGAACACGACGCGACCGACACGGAGTTCCTCTCGAGGGAACACGTCGACGAGTCCGACATCGTCGTCGCCGCGCTCGGCTCCGACGAACAGAACCTGCTCGTCTCCGTGCTCGCGAAGCGGCTCGGGGCGGATCGCGTGATCGCGGTCGTCGACAGCCCGGACTACGTCACCGTCTTCGAGGAGATCGGCATCGACATCGCGATCAACCCCCGCACCGTCACCGCCGAGGAGATCACCCGGTTCACCTACGAGAGCATCGCCGAGAACATCGCGGTCCTCGAGAACGACCAGGCCGAGGTGCTCGAGCTCGAACTCACGGAGGGGTGTCGCTTCGCCGGCCGGACGATCGCGGAGTTGGTCGACGAGATCGACGCCCGGTTCGTCATCGGCGCGATCACCCGGAACCACGCGCTCGTGACGCCGCGGGGGGACACCGTGCTCGAGCCCGGCGACCACGTGGTCCTGCTCGTGGACTCGGACGCCGTGAGCGAGATCGCCTCGATGGCCTGAGACCGTGGCGGGAGCCAGGATCCGCGTCGGCTGGCAGGCGAGCGTCGGATTGGTCGGCGACGTCCTCACGGCGCTCGTCGTTCCGCTGTCGTTCCCGCTCCTCGTCGCCCTCTACTACGGCGAGTCGCTGTTCCCCTTCCTCGCCGCCATCGCCGTCACCCTCGCGGTCGGGACGCTGTTCCGACGCCTCGGCGACTCCGAGGTGAACCTCGGCCCGCGGGAGGCGTTCCTCGCGGTGGCGCTCATCTGGCTGCTCGTCGCCGCGGTGGGCGCGGTCCCGTTCGTCGTCGCCGGCGTCGGGACGATCGCCCACCCCGTGAACGCGATGTTCGAGGCGATGAGCGGGCTGACGACGACCGGCGCGACCGTGCTGCGTGACTTCTCCGTTCACTCCCGCTCCGTGTTGATGTGGCGGCAGGTGATCCAGTGGCTCGGCGGGCTGGGGATCCTGATCCTGGCGACAGCGGTGCTCTCGGAGATCGGGGTCGGCGGCGCCCAGCTGATGGAGACGGAGTCACAGACCCAGGACGTGAACAAGCTCACCCCGAAGATCTCCGAGACCGCCCGGCTCATCTGGGGACTGTATCTGGGGTTGACCGTCCTCGCGACCGCGACCTACTTCGTGCTCGGCCTGGCGTTCGACCCGCGGATGGACCTGTACAACGCGATCGCCCACGCGTTCACCTCCGTCGCGACCGCCGGATTCTCGCCCGAGCCGCTCTCCGTCGGGGCGTTCCACCCGGTCGTCCAGTGGGCGGTCGTCCCGTTCATGGTCGTGGGGTCGACGAGCTTCGTCCTGTTGTACTTCTTCATCAACGGCGAGCCGATGCGGCTGCTCCGAAACGAGGAGTTCCACTTCTATCTGGGCGTGCTCGGCGTCTTCTCGTCGATCGTCGCGATCACGCTGTTCCTCGACCCGGCGACGACCTTCGGGACCGAGGCCACCCTGCGACACGCCGTCTTCAACGTCGCCTCCATCGTGACCACGACGGGATACGCCAGCACGGACTACGTGCTGTGGGCGCCGGCGGCGAAGCACATGCTCTTCGCCTGTATGTTCGTCGGCGGCATGGTGGGATCGACCACGTGTTCGATCAAGTCGCTGCGGTGGCTCGTCGCCCTGAAGGCGTTCCGGCGGAACCTCTACACCACGATCCATCCGGACGCGGTGCGGCCGGTTCGGGTCACCGGCAAGCCGGTCGAGGAGAACGCCATCCGCGACATCTACGCGTACCTCCTGTTGAGCATCGTGATATTCTTCCTGCTCACCGTCGTGATCGTCGTCGACGCCGAGCGGGCGGACCTTCGGGTCTCCGAGTTCGAGGCCATGGGCGCGGCCGCGACCACCTTCCTCAACATCGGCCCCGCGTTCGGCGAGGCCGGACCCTACGGCACGTTCGCGTCCTTCTCGATGACGACCCGCGGCGTGATGATCGTCCTGATGTGGATCGGCCGGATCGAGATCATCCCCGTGCTCGTCCTGTTCACGAGGGCGTTCTGGACGTCGTGACGGTATCGACGGGTTCTTACGGAACTCTCGACCACACTCGATACGTTTCACGGCCGGGGACGCCGCTCGCGACGTCCGCGCCGACCACCACGCATGACACGAACGATCGACACGCGGGCGACGCTCAGCTACATCGGGAGCATCCTCAAGTACCTCTCGGCCGCGATGCTCGTCCCGCTGCTCGTCGGCGCGGTCTACGGGGAGGACGCATGGGTGTTCGCCGCGTCGATGGCGATCGGCGTCGCCGTCGGTGCCGCGCTCGAGCGGCTCGATCCCGACCCCGACCTGGGGCCGCGCGAGGGGCTCGCGGTGGTCGCGCTCGCGTGGCTCGCGGCGGCGGTCCTCGGCGCGGTCCCGTACGTGCTCGCGGGCTACGGCACGGCGTCGGCGCTCGGACACCCGGTGAACGCGCTGTTCGAGTCGACGAGCGGGTTCACCACGACGGGCGCGACCGCGCTCGCCGAGATCAGCTTCGATCGACACTCACACGCCGTGTTGATGTGGCGACAGCTCACCCAGTGGCTCGGCGGCATGGGGATCATCGTGTTGATGATCGCGATCCTGCCGGAGCTGGCGGTCAACGGCGCACAGCTCATGCGCTCGGAGGCGCCGGGTCCCGAACTCCAGAAGCTCACGCCGCGCATCGCCGAGACGGCCCGTGCGCTCTGGGTCATCTACGTCGGGTTCACGGCGGCGCTGATCGTCGTCCTGTACGCGCTCCACCTCGGCGGACTCGCGCCGAACATGGACCTGTACAACGCGATCGCCCACGGCTTCTCGACGCTGCCGACCGGCGGGTTCTCCCCCGAGGCGGACAGCATCGGGGCGTTCTCGCCGGTCGTCCAGTGGACGTTCGTCCCGTTCATGGTCCTCGCGGGCGTGAACTTCGCGCTGTTCTGGTACGTCCTCCGCGACGAGGCGAGGGAACTGTTCGGGAACACCGAGTTCCGCGTCTACGTCGGGGCGGTCGCGCTGTTGAGCGCCGTGCTCGCGGCCGCGCTGTTCCGCGGCGGCGCCCCGCCGACCGAGCTCGGGGGCGTCACGGCGGGCGTCCCGGAGAACGCCCTCCGTCAGGGCGTGTTCCAGATCGCCTCGCTGCTGAACTCGACCGGCTTCGCGACCGCGAACTTCGCCCGGTGGGAGACGCACACCCAGTTCCTCCTGTTGTTCGCCATGTTCGTCGGCGGCTCCGCGGGGTCGACAGGCGGCGGGATCAAGGTGATCCGGTGGCTCATCCTGTTCAAGACGCTCCGGCGCGAGCTGTACACGACCGCGAACCCCGACGTGGTCCGGCCGGTTCGGCTCGGCGGGGAGGTCGTCGACGAGGAGGTGATCCGCGGAATCCTGGTGTTCACGCTGCTGTACTTCCTGGTGTTCGCGTTCTCCGCCGTCTTCATCGAGCTGGACACGACCCGAGCGGGAGCGCCGCTCACCGGCATCGAGGCGCTCGCCGCGTCGCTCGCGACGATCGGCAACATCGGGCCGGGGCTCGGCCCGCTCGGCCCGTTCGGGACCTACGAGTGGCTGCCCGACACGACGAAGCTGCTCATGGTCGTGCTCATGTGGCTCGGCCGACTGGAGATCGTTCCAGTGCTCGCGGTGTTCATCTCGGCGGTCGACGACCGGTGACGCGCCCCCCGACGACCCCCGCTGGGGTATCTTCTTAAGCGCCGCCGGAGCAACTGGTAGACGTGACCGGAACCGACACCACCTCCCGACGGAACCTCCTCGACCACGTGATCCTTCCCGTCGCCAACGAGGACGACGCGCTCGCGACGGCGCGGGCGCTCGAACCGTACGAGCCTGAGCGGGTGACCGCGCTCCACGTCGTCGAGAAGGGCGACGGCGTCCCCGACAAGACGCCCGTCGAGCAGTCCGAGGCGCTCGCGGCCGAGTCGTACGCCGCGGTCCGCTCCGTGTTCCCCGACGCCGACGAGCACACCGCATACGACCGGGACGTCGTCGAGGCGATCCTCGCCGCCGCGGACGAGATCGGCGCGAGCGCGATCGCCTATCGGTCCCGCGGGGGGAGTCGCCTCATGCAGTTCCTCTCCGGGGACCGAACCGTGAAGCTCGTGACGAACGCGGACGTCCCCGTGGTCGCGCTCCCCGCCGAGGAGGTGGACGGATGAGCGTCGCCGTCCCCACCGAGGGCGGACGAATGAGCGTCGCCGGGGGAACGGAGCGCCCGCCTCCGGGATGACTCGCGGCTCGTCCCATGAAGCGCGCTGAGGACGACGGACCGACGGTCCTGGTCGCGCTCTCAAATCCGCGGACCGAGAGCGCGCTCGTCACGCTCGCCGGCGCGCTCGCCGAACACGCCGGCGGTCGCGTGCTCGCGACGCACGTCGTGACCGTGCCGGACCAGACGGCGCTGGAGAAGGCGGCCGAGAGCAGGGCCGCGCTCGACGCCGCCTCCGATGAGCTGCTTGCCGCCGCGGCGACCGACGCGGCGGCGTTCGACGTGCCGATCGAGACCCGGACGATCCTCTCACATCGCGGGATCGGGGAGGTGTTCGACGCGGCTCGGGCGCACGACGCGGCGGTGGTCGTGATGGGATACGGCGGCGCCCGGTTCGTCGGCGGCCGCGTCGAGGGGTGGCTGGACGAGATCGCCCGCGATCTCCCGTGTGACTTCCTCGTCCTCGACGGGCGGCGACTGGAACTCTCGAACGTGCTCGTCCCGACCGCCGGCGGGCCGTCCTCCGACCTCTCCGCCGAGGTCGCCGCGGCCCTCCGGGACGTGCTCGGCGTCGACGTCTCGCTGCTACACGTCGTCGAGCCCGGCGACGAGGCGGCCGGCCGTCGGTTCCTCGCCGACTGGGCCGACGGCCACGGGTTGGCCGACGCGCGGCTGCGCGTCGAGGCGGGCGACGTCGGGGAGACGATCGGTCGTCTCGGCGAGGGGTACGACCTCGTGATCGTCGGCGCGACGGAGCGCGGGCTGCTCTCGCGGGTCGTCCGCGGGTCGCTCGCGGTCGACGCGATCGAGACGCTCGACACGCCGGCGTTGCTCGCGGAGCGACCGTCCGGGCGGTCGCCGTGGGACCGGCTGCTCTGAGGGGATCGGAGTGACGGCGGCGACGCCGCTTTCGTGGCTCACACGAACGCCCGCTCGAACTCGCGGATCCCCTCGTCCGTCCCGACGACGACGAGCTCGTCGGCCGGCTCCACGACCGTCGCCGGCCCCACGTCCGTGACGACCCGGTCGTCCCGCTCGATCGCCACCACCGTACACCCCGTCCGCTCGCGGACGTTCGCCTCGCCGAGGGTCCGACCGACGAGCCGGTCGGCCCCGATCCGCACCACCTCCACCTGCCGTTCGACGGAGAGCACGTCGCGGTCCTCCAGGAGCCGCGCCGCCGACATCCGTCCGGTCACGGTCGCCAGCGAGAGGACGTAGTCGGCCCCCGCCCGATACGTCTTCGAGACGTTCGCGTGTTCGTCGACGCGGGCGACGATCTCCGCGTCGGGCGCGGCGTCGCGGACCACGAGGGTGGCGAACTCGGTCGTGGTGTCGTCGGGGAGCGCCAACACGACGGTGTCGGCCGTGTCGACGCCGGCCTCCCTGAGCGTCTCGGGTTCGGTCGCGTCGCCGACCACGTCGACGTCCGCGGACTCGCCCTCGGAGTCGTCCACGACGGTGTAGGAGATCCCGGCCTCGTCGAGCTCCGCGGCGACGGTCCGACCGACCTGCCCGTAGCCGGCGATCACCGTCCGTCCGGGGGCGAACCGGCGCACCGACGACTGGGTCATCTCGACGAGCCGCCGGAGCTGGTCGGGGTGGCCGGAGACGAGGAGGACGGTCCCGCGCGCCAGCGTCGCGTCCGGCGAGGGAGAGGCGTCGAACTCGCCCTGAAACCAGGCCCCGACCACGTTGACGCCGGCGTGCTCGCGGATCCCGCTCTCCGCCAGCGTCGAGCCGGCCAGGTCGCCGCCGTGCCGTACCGACACCTCCGCGAGCCGGAGGTCACCGTCGATGGCGACCGCCTCGTCGATCTCCGTCCGGAGCGCCGTCGTCACCTTCGCGGCGAGTCCCCGACCGAGCAGCGGCCGCGGCGAGAGGACGTGGTCGGCCCCCGCGAGGCGGTGGTACCGCTCCAGATCGGGGTCGTCGACCACGCTGACGACGGGGACGTCCTCGGCGAGCTCCTTCGCGGCGAGGACGATGCTCGCGTCCACCTGGTCCGAGACGTCGGCGACGAGCGCGCGCGCCTCCGAGAGCCGCGCCGCGGTCAGCCCCTCGGCGGACTCCGGGTCGGCGCGGATCGCCCGGTGACCCTCGCCGTACAGTTCGTTCGCCCGCTCGCGGTCCGACTCGACGAGCACGTACGGAACGTCGTGTGCCTCAAGTTCCTCGATGAGCACCTCCGCACGCGTCGTGTACGAACAGAGGATCACGTGTCCGGTGACGTCGCTCTCGAGGCTCGTCGGGGCGGTCTCGGTGAACGCCGCCTCCAGGACCGGCGTCGCGACGACCGGCAGCGCGCCGACGAGGAGCACCATCCCCAGCAGGTCGGTCACGACGATGAACGCCTGCATCTGCGGGCTGTGCCAGGGGGCGTCCCCGCCGAAGCCGGTCGTGGTGAACATCTCGACGGTGAACTGAAGCGAGTCGAGGAGCGTCTGCGGCCGTCCCTCGTAGACCGCCATCCCCCACCGATAGGCGAGCGCCGTGCCGACGAGCGCCAGACAGAGCAGGAGGAGGTAGCCGACGACCCGCCGCTGCCATCCGTTCATACCCACGGAAGGGACGGTGCCGTGAAAAACGTGAGCCGTCGGCGCCGGTCACCGGACCTCGACCGGCTGCGCCGCCTCCGCGCACCAGGCGTTGCCGCGACGCCCGGTCCGTCGGAGGTCGAGGCGGACGATGGAGCCGGCGTCCAGCTCCGACAGCTCCGCTTCGAGTTCCGGGTCGTCGTACTCGACGACGTACAGCGTTCCGTTCCGCGGGTGCTCCCGGAGCGTGATGGTTCCGTGCTCGTTACACGCCTTGACGACGGTGTACTTGCCGGTCCGGTCCATCACGGTCGACGCTACGGGTTCGAACCACTTAGTATTCGACCGGGGACACGAATCCGCCCGGCATGTGGGCGACGTCCCGCCCGGCGTGACGACGGGCATCCCCCCGCCGCAGTAACGGGCCACTTTACTCGCCGCGGCGTCAACCCTGGCCATGACCGGGACGGAGATCCCCGAGGATCACCCCAGACACGCGTCGCTTCTCACCAGACACCGCATCGAGGCGGGCGTCGAGAAGGGGATCACCTCGAAACAGGGGCTCATCGCGCAGGGGCGCGGCGAGGCGTTCGACTACCTGCTCGGCGAGCGAACCCTCCCGAGCGCGGACGCCGCCGCCCGCGCCGCGGCCGCGGCGCTGCGTTCCGCGGAGCACCCCGTGTTCTCCGTGAACGGGAACGTCGCCGCGCTGGTCCCCGAGGAGACGGTCGAGCTCGCCGACGTCGTCGGCGCCGACCTCGAGGTGAACCTGTTCAACCGGACCGACGAACGGATGGAAGCGATCGCCGACCACCTCCGCGAGCACGGTGCCGAGGAGGTGAAGGGGCTGACCGGCGACGGCGAGATCCCCGGACTCGAACACGCCCGCGGGACCGTCGACGCCGACGGGATCGGCGCGGCCGACGTCGTGGTGGTGCCGCTCGAGGACGGCGACCGCGCGGAGGCGCTCGCCGCGGCGGGCAAGACCGAGATCGTGATCGATCTCAACCCCGGAAGCCGCTCGCCGCGAACCGCCGCGATCCCGATCGTCGACAACGTGCTCCGAGCTGTCCCGAACGTGACCGCACACGCCCGCGACCTGGCCGACGCCACGGCCGCGGAGCGTCGCGCTATCGTCGAGGAGTTCGATCCCGACGCGGCGCTCGAGGCGGCCGAGCGGGCGATCCGCGAGGGATCGTTCGACGGCGGGAGCTGAGCGGGCCGGGAGCGAGCTCGAGGGTCATCGTCCGGACTCGAAACCGGCGTCGTCGGTGGCGGGACCGTTCCGGTCGGGTGCCGAACCGTCGCGGTTGGACGGAAAGTCGTCGCGGCCGGACAGGATGTCGTCGTGGACGGCGAACAGCTCCTCGCGGGTCGGCGTCGCGTCGACGACGACGGTTCGGCCGCGGAGGCGCACCGCGGCGCCGTCGAGGGCGCCCTCGGCGTCGACGCCGCCGGAGAGCCGGCGAAGGCGCTCGCGCGTGAGCCGCGTCGGATCGAGCGTCGCCGCGTACCGGAGGCCGGCCTCGTCGCCGCGTCCGGCGTCGCCGTCGAGCGCGACGCCGATCGAGCCGGCCGCCTCGACGCTCGCCCGGAGCGCCGCCGGCGCGCCGGAGAGGGCGGACTCGAGGCGAGTTCGCCCCGCCTCGCCGAGGTCGGCGTACACCGCCGCGTCACCCGAGGCGATCGCGGGGAGCGAGCCGTAGCGGGCGAGCGGGTCGTCGGCTCCCGAGCCGTCCACACGGTCGACCGCGGCGTCGACGTGGGACCCCGCCCGGTCGACCGTGGGCGCGTGTCCGACGACGAGCGCGTTCCGGGTCACGGCGACCGCGTACGGCTCCCCGCGGGCGCGGAGGCGACGGACCGTCCGGCCGCCCCGGCGCGTGCGCGTCGCCGACCAGCGGCCGCGACGCTCGACGGCGGCGGAGAGGTCGTCCGGATCGAAGGAGCCGCGGACGACGACGGCCCCTTCGGGTCCGTCCTGGGAGAGGGCGAGGCTCCCGGTCACCGAGTTGACGTCGTCGAGGGAGACGTCCGCACAGGCCGTCGCGGCGGAGAGCCGCGCCGACCACGGTTCGGGGAGGCCGACCGTCTGGACGGCCGCGGGGTCGACGACGGCGGTGGCGACGGTGTCGCCGTCGACGGGGGGGATCGCGTCGGTCGGGGCGGCCGCGGCGGCCGTGGAGCCGGAGGAGACTCCGGCGGCCGACGTTCCGAGGAGTCCGACGGTAGCGAGACGTCCGAGCAGCGCGCGTCTGGAGGGCATCGTTTGCCGGTCGCTCGCGGGGTACTTAATTCACCGAGTTCGGCGGACGAACCGCTCACGGAAGCGGTAGTGCGGCCGGCGCGCCGACGGGGGCAACTTCAAAGTCCTCGGGCGACTACTGCCCGCCATGGAACTGGACGACACGGACAGAGCGATCCTCCGGATCCTCCAGGAGGACGCCAGGACCCCGTTCTCGGAGATCGCGCGACGGATCGACATGTCGAGCGCGACGGTCCACGACCGTGTCGGCCGGATGGAGGAGGCGGGCGTCATCGAGGGGTATCACGCCTCGGTGGACCCCAAGGCGGTCGGCTACGGCGTCAGCGCGCTCGTCGGGCTCCGCGTCGAACAGGGCCGCGAGGAGGACGCCCTCGAGCGCCTCCGCGAGATCGAGGGCGTCCGGGAGATCCACCTGACCACCGGCGAGTGGGACGTGATCCTGCGGGTGGTCGCGGAGGACACGGACCGCCTTCGGGAGTTGATGTTCGACCGGATCGCGAACATGGACGGCTTCTCGCGGTCACAGACCATGATCATCCTCGGAACCGACTACGAGGCCGAGGGCCCGCCGATCTGAGCCGCCCGACCGCCGCGACGGGAAGGCGGCGTCGCGGGGAGGACCCGACGCCGGTTCCCGCCGGTCTCGACCGGAACCCTCAACTCGCGAACCCTCCGAACCCCTGGTATGAGCGCACGGTTCGAGGACCGGCTGGGGCTCTCGGCGGAGCGAGCGTGGGCGGCGGCGGTCGCCGCGGTCGCCGCCGTCCTCGTCGTCGGATCCGTACTCCTCCCGCGGGTCGTGTACGACCGGTTCCTCTGGCGGTACTTCTGGGGGCCGGTCGCCGCCGACGGACAGGTCGCACAGTGCGCGGTCCGCCCCGCCGACGGCGGGACGGAGCTGCTGACGAGCGCGGCCGCGTGTGCCGACGCGGCCGCGGCGGGCGAGGTCGTCGCGTACCCCGGCTACACCACCGTCTCCACGGTGAGCTACATCGTGGTCCTGCTCGCGATGCTGATCGGGGTCGTCTTCCTGCTCCGGCGGCTCGACATCGCCACCGAGTTCCGGTTCTTCTACGCGCTGTTCCCGTTCATGCTGTTCGGCGGCGCGCTCCGCACCGTCGAGGACGCCGGCATCGCGGCGATCCGGGCCGGCGTCGATCCCCTGATCCCCTTCCCCTGGAGCGCGCTCATCATCAGTCCGTTCATCTACTTCACGGTCTTCGGGGTGACGCTGCTCTGCGTGATGGCGGCGTACGCGCTCGAGGACCGCGGGATCGTCGACGACTACGCCCCGCCGCTGTTCGGAGCCGGATCGCTGGCGCTGGCCCTCTCGGTCGGCTACCTGGCGTACCTCGCGGCCACCACCGACTACGTGACCTTCTATCCGCAGGTGATCGGGTCGATCCTCCTGATCGCGAGCGTAGCGGCAGCGATCACGTGGGGGCTGATCGAGCGGTTCGAGCCCTCGATCAACCGCGGGACGGGGCTCGTCGGCCTCGTGATCGTCTGGGGGCACGCGATCGACGGGGTCGCGAACGTGATCGGCCTCGACTGGATGCCGGCGCTGACGGGGACGGCGAACCTCGTCCCGAAACACGTCGTCAACGAGCTGGTCGTGAACGTGACCGGCCGGGTGCTGCCCGAGTCGGTGCTCGCGGTCACCGGCGACGCCTGGCCGTTCCTGCTGGTCAAGCTCGCCGCCGCGACCTTCGTCGTCTGGGTGTTCAACGGCGAGCTCTACGAGGAGTCGCCGCGCTACACGCTCTTGTTGCTCATCACCGTGCTCGCGGTCGGGCTCGGTCCCGGCACGCGCGACATGCTGCGGGCGACGTTCGGGGTCTAGCTGCGGGCGGTGCCGGGATCGCCCCGGCGCGATCCGAACCGGACGTGCCGTCGACTCACGCCCGCAGTCCGCCTCACTCCCGCGGGTCGATCCCGTCCAGTCTCGCCACGTCGTCGTCGGTCAGCTCCAGCCGCGAGGCCGCGACGTTCGACTCGAGGTGGTCCACGCTCGACGTGCCGGGGATCGGGAGGGTCACCTCCGAGTGCTCGAGCAGCCACGCGAGCGCGACCTGCCGGGGCGTCGCGCCGTCGTGGTCGGCGGCGACCGCCTCGAGCACCTCGGCGACCTCGTCCTCCTCGACCGCGTACATCGGTCCCCACGGGACGAAGCCGACGCCGTGGCTCTCACACGCCCGCAGGACGTCCTCCTCGTCGCGGTTCCCCACGTCGTAGCGGTTCTGGACCGTCGCGATCTCGACGATGTCCATGGCGCTCTCGAGCTGCTCCACCGAGACGTTCGAGAGCCCGACGTGGTCGATCTGGCCGGCGTCCTTCATCTCGGCGAACGCGTGGACGGACGCTTCGAAGTCGACGTCCGGGTCCGGCCGGTGGAGCTGGTAGAGGTCGACGGCGTCGGTTCCGAGCCGGTCGAGGCTACACAGGACCTGGTTCCTGAGGAAGTCCGGGTCGCCGTGGGGGATCCAGTCGCCCTCGCGGTTCCGGAGCAGCCCGGCCTTCGAGGCGACGACGACGTCGTCGTCCGCGCCGAGCGCCTCGCCGATCAGCCGCTCGCTGACGCCGGGGCCGTAGGAGTCGGCCGTGTCGACGAAGTCGACGCCGAGGTCGACCGCCCGCCGGATCACCGACTTCGCCGCCCGCTCGTCGGCCGGACGCCCGACGACGTCTCCGCCGGTGACGCGCATGCCGCCGAAGCCGAGCCGGTTGACGGTCAGGTCGCCGCCGAGGTCGAAGGTGTCGTCCGGATCGACGTGTTTCGTGGGCATACGGGCACCTCGTCGGCCACCGACAAAGCCGTGGGGGTCGGCGTCCCGCGAGGGATCCCCCACTCGAAGCTTTATGCCGCGTCCGGCCGCAGTCGGCACATGGCCGAGTTCGAGCGGTTGGTATTGACAGGCACGCCACGCGAACGGGGGATCGAACACGGCGAGCGGTTCGCCGAGGCGGTCGCCGCCAACGTCGAGACGTACCGCGAGCGGTTCGCCCACGAGGGCGTCGACGTCGACGCGATGCGCGAGCACGCCGCCGAGTACGTCGAGTACGTCGAACGCGAGAGCCCCGACTACGCCGCCGAGATGCGCGGGATCGCCGAGGGCAGCGGCGTGGACCTCGTCGACGTGACGATGCTCAACGTCCGGTGGGAGGTGATCTATCCGGCGTGGAAGGCACGAACCGAAGCGGAGAACGAGGCGGCCACGGCCGAAGCCGAACCCCCGGTCGACGGCTGTACCAGCTTCGGAGTGATGCCCTGCGCGACCACGGACGGGACGACCTACGTGGGACAGAACTGGGACTGGCTCGCGCCGATCGCGGACACGCTCTTCCTGATGGAACTGCGCCGCGACGACGCGCCCGACGTGCTGGCGATGACGGAGGCGGGCATCGTCGGCGGGAAGGTCGGCGTGAACGAACACGGCATCGGGATCGCGGTCAACGGCCTGATCTCCGGCGACGACGGAAGCGAGGGGTTTCGCAAGCCCTACCACGTCCGGTTCCGCGAGGTGCTCGACGCCGAGCGATACGACGACGCGCTCCGGCCGATACTGGAGACCGACCGGGTCTGCTCCGCGAACGTCCTCGTCGGCCACGCCGACGGCGAGCTGATCGACCTCGAGGCGGCACCCGAGCTCGTCAACACGATCTACCCCGAGGAGGGCGTGCTCACGCACTCGAACCACTTCGAGACCGACGCGGTCGAGAGCGTCAACGAGCGCCGCGGCCCGAGCACGCTCTACCGCGCCGAGCGGCTCCGACGGCTGCTCGCGGAGGAGACCGACGGCGACGGCGCGGGAGCGGACGGCGTCGACTCGGCGGCGATCCGCGACGCGCTCCGTGACCACTTCGGCCGCCCGGCGAGCATCTGTAGCCACGTCGACGAGTCGCTCCCCGAGATCGAACACGGCCAGACGAACGCCAGCCTCGTCATCGACCTCCAGGAGCGGCGGATCCTCGGCCAGCGCGGCCCACCCTGTGCGGGGGAGTACCACGAGTACGCGCTCTGAGACGGGGGCACGTCACGAGTCGCTCGGAGCCGGCGGGAACCGACCGTCCGCGTCGGCCCACTCCGGCGCCTTCGCCGACCCCAACACGTATGCCCCGTCCGTGAGTGCGGTACCCATGGTGCGACACATCACGACGGACGCGGGCTACGACAGCGACTTCCCGTTTTCGCAGGGCGTGATCCACGGCGACACCGTCTACACCGCGGGACAGATCCCGAAGGATCCCGAGACTCGGGAGGTCGTCGGCGAGACGATCGGCGAACAGACGCACGCGACGTTCGACAACCTCGAGGCCGTCCTCGAGGCGGCGGGAACCTCCCTCGAGAACGTCGTCAAGACCACGGCGTTCCTGACGGACATGGACGACATCGAGGCGTTCAACCGGGCGTACCGCGAGCGGATGCCGGAGCCGTACCCCGGACGGAGCACCGTCGAGGTCGCCGCGCTCGCCATCGACATCACGGTTGAGATCGAGATGGTCGCGGCCATCGAGTAGAACGTTCGCAGGACCGGCACGATCCCGACGGCGTGCGATCGACACGACTCGGAATCGTTCGGTGAGGAAACGGGCCGCCGATGGTTTCGTGTTCCCCAGTTCATGCGGTTTCTGTAACTGCGCTGCGAACCGAGTCACTTCCCCCGAACCCGTATCGAAACGCGAAACACGCCGGAAGCCGGTGCCTGGGACCCCCTTGATGTGGACGTTTTCATAGCCATCACGCGACACGATACGTACACTATCCGAACGGGACAAAAGCCTTCACCCAAGGCCGGAAACATCGCACCACACGAGCCAGCAATTGATAGGCAGTATCCTCGATACGCTCAGAATGCCACGGTCTGACTCAGGACCCGAGTGGCGGGAGGAACCCATGAGCACCGCCGAACTCGAGGCGTTCGAGGATCGCGCCGTCGACGAGTAGACTCCGATCGTCGTCAGTCACGTTCCTTCCTGATTAGACCTCGTACCCCGCCGCCGCTCAGAACTGATCCCGTGGCGCCGACTCAGTCACCAGGAAGTGCGCACCGATCAGGTCCGTCTCGACCTGCTCGCGCTTGTGTTGCTCGTCTGCCTCGTCGACGACCGCGTAGCTGAACAGTAGCTCCTCGTCGCGATTCCGACGGTGTCGGTAGAGCCGGTTCTTCAGGTTCCCGCTCTGTCCGATGTACTCCAGCGGCAGCGGCTCGGATTCGTCCCAAATCCGATACACGCCGGAATCGGTCGGCAGCCCGTAGGCGTTCGCGAGCGGCTCCGGAGCCGTCCACTCGAGCCCCATCCACGACCGACTCGTCGGCTCGTCCGCGTCCGTCCACGGCAGCGGGCCGACGCCTGGTGCCGTGTTCGGTTCCGTCTCCCCCTCGGCAAGCTCGCCACCGGTAAAGCCGTCAGCGCGCCTGTTCGACCGCTTGTAGCCGTCGATGATCCGGGCGAAGTTCGCCGTCGTGTTCTCGCCCGACTCGCGACGGTACACCGCGATCAGCGCCTCCTCGATCGCGAGCCGGCGCTGTCGCTGGTCGACGTCGTCCGGTTCGATCACCGACACCTCGAAGTCGGGACCGTACTCCTGGCGTACCGCCCAGAGGCTCGGTGCCGCCACGTGCGGGTCCGTGTACGGCATCTCCTCGTCGTAGCACCCCGCGAGGGCTCGTAAGCGTCCGCGGAGGCTGCGGCCGGTCTGACCGATGTACGTCAGCCCGTCGCGCTCCAGGTGTCGAACGCGGTAGATGCCGGGACCGGTGGCGATCCGCGAAAGGTCGCCGTCGGCCGGATTCAGGCTCCGCCACGGCGACCACTCGAACCCCATCCAATCCGCGGCGTAGTAGTCGGATTCGTTGAGTGTCGTCACGTAGTGATGGATCGCTCGTCGATCACTATTCAGTATTGGGCGTCACGTCGACGTCGGATCGTTCGCCCGCATCAGTTGCTCGACGGGCGAGCTCGTCTCCGTTCCCGTCTCACGGTAGTTCACGACGTGGTGGGGGTCCCCCCCTGTGATTTCACTTCCACACCCGCGCGTGCGTAAGGGTCCGACTGCGACAGAGATCGACATTTCGAGCGGACGACCGTCAGAGTCCGAAAAAATCCTTACAGAGCCCTCAGTCGGTGATCGGCTCCACGGACGTGCTAAATACGGAGCGTCTGGATCACGAACAGCGTGACCGAATTCCGACGCCTTCTACGAATTCAGCGAAGCACTCCAGCTAGGATCTACGATTAATCATCTAATGTCGGGGAAGACTCGTTATTGGTGTTGTTCTTTGGATTGTCTGACGATGCAATTGCCAGCTCCTCTGCGGCGCTCTCTGGTGCCTTCGTTAAATGACTCACGAGCACCAAACTAGTGATACTAACAGCGGCTGCCGGAACCAGTTCGTAGATGAGAGCACTAAGAGCGGGTATTTCGGCCCAAATAATTGTAGTAACTGTTCCGCTTACAAGACTCACAATAGCGCCCCACTTAGTTACACCCTCCCAGTAGAGGCTAATAATGAGGACTGGCCCAAAGCTCGCACCGAGTCCCGCCCACGCATACAGTACGAACCAGTATACTGCGCGCGCTTCCTGCATTGCAACGACGGCACCGAGAGCTCCAATACCCAACACAACAATACGACCAATCCACACCATACGCTCTTGTGAGATGTCAGCTGAGAAGACCTCATTAAACAGGTCGTGAGAAACAGTCTGGGAAACGAGAATCATCTGTGAGTCCGTCGTTGACATGATTGCTGAGAAGATCGCAGCAAGGACAATCCCTGCCGCGATGGGAATCATATAATCAGAGACGAGCATCGGGAATACATATTCCGTGTTACTGAGATTTGGAAGAAGGACTCGACCGATCAGTCCCAGAAGATTCGATCCCGTCATGACGATAACCAGCCAAATCATTGCGATGACGGTCGCGCCCTCCATACTCTTGTCACTTTTAGACCCCATGAACCGCTGTAGAATGTGAGGTTGTCCCGGCTCACCCAATCCTTGCGCAAGCAGCCCGATAACAAAGCCAAACACGGCCGCTCCGGACTCACTTCCCATTGCAGAGAGGAGTTTTGGATCACTCTGTCCGACTTGATTTATAAATGGACTCCAGCCACCGAGCTGGAAAAAGATGAGATACAGAGGGAATACGACGAGTACAATCATCATTATGAAACCTTGGGCAACGTCAGTCCACACAACGCCCTTGAACCCGCCGAACAGGGTGTAGAAAGTAGTGAAAGCGACCGCGATGAGTACACCAACCTGGTAGTTGACACTAAGTAGAACGTCGAACGCTTTACCGGCAGCAGTGAGTTGCGAGGCTACGTAGGCGGAGAAGAAGCAAACAATAATTACCGAAGAGAGGACCCGTAATATGTTAGAGTTGTCATTAAATCTCTCTTCAAGGTAATCTGGAATTGAGATGGCGCCCTTTCTTGCCGTATATCTGCGGAGGCGTGGTCCCACAACGAGATAATTTATAGCGTACCCGATTGCAAAGCCAGGAAGCATCCACATCGTTGAAATACCTGTTGAGTACGCGAACCCGGCTGCACCGATAAAGATCCATCCACTAGAGTCGCTTGCTCCAGCACTGAGCGCAGTCGCCACCGGTCCGAGGTCACGATCACTTAAGAAGTATCCCTCCTCGCTTGTCGACGAGAATCGTCCGGCGACTATGCCGATAAGGAATACGACGCCAAGGTAGATCGCAAATATTTCAACCATCATACTGAACCACCTCCTTCGGAACGCGGAGAGTCAGCACTTGGCGTACCCTGACGAAGCCAGTACCAAGTGAACGTTCCGCCCAACATTATGATGGGGACGCCAACATAGAGGAACCAACCGAGGAGCGGCATCGAGAACTCAGACATCGGTCGATTCTCCCTGGGTGAAGTCAGCGATAACTTCTCCAGTACCGAGAGAGAAGTCACCATAGGTAACCATACCACCGGTTACTTCGAATGGTTCTATTTCCTGTAGTGGATCGGTATCAGTTGAGTTCAGTGTGAGGTCCCCGGTCCCTGTCCTACGCTCACGGACACTATCCGCATCAAAGTCGGAACTGTCTCCCTCGAATGACATTTTCACGATTTGATTCACGTCGTAACCGGATCCATCTGCGCTGGGAATCTGTTTGTTTTGGAGCCTTGGGAACAGCTGGGGCCGTGTTGGATTAACATCCGCATCCTTGAACGAGATCTCAAGAATGTCTGTTCCATTCCGCGAGATCGTTCCCCTGACAGCGTCATCCCGTTCAGTCAGAGTGACATCGGCCATCTTCTTAGGATAGCCCCAAATTTCGCGACCTGCCGCCACCGCACCATCGTCGTCCACATATTCGCAAAGCATGTGTGCACCATCGATATCATCGTAGCCTGCGCTGACAACAAGTCCACCTTCATGATATGGTGAAAGGCCCTCTACGTCGGGAGCAGAGAGTACGAATGCCTCGAACTCATTCGAGACATATTCGAGCGAAGGTGGGAGTAAACGCCGAATCGCGTCCTCATTAGCGTGGCCAAACAGACTGACCCGTTTGTATCCGGAGTACTCGTATGGTAGTTCTGGGTACAACGGCGCGTGTTGTGGTAACATAGTGCTACAGTGCCATCAAGAGAAGATTGGTTTATAAATATTTACCATATATAATAACTACTAATATGCCGAATTCATTAGTCATAGGGCTCAAAATACTCGATTTAGATTTGGATATGTGTTATATATTTCCCCTGTGGCGAAAATCTGGCGCAAGTCGAATATTGCCTTTTCACAGAGTGGAATCTTTTTCGTCTCTCCCGAAAGTATATAGGGGAGTTGTCTGATCCTCGTATATGACACGTTCCGACAGGGGGGTTCGTGCAACCACAATTTCACTCTCAATCCTCGATTACGTGGCTTGTGAAGATGGTGTAACCCTGACAGAGATTGCAAACGAACTAGACATTGCCAACAGTACTGCCCATAACCATCTCTCTACACTTCTTGACCACCGAATACTGAGCAAGGATGGTCGAAAGTACCACCTAGGCGTTCGGCTCTTTCACTTCGGTGAATGCGCACGGACGTACGATCCCGTCTACGATTTAGCACGACAGACAATCTGGGATCTCGCTAAAACCACGAACAGTGAAGCGGACTTTCTCGTAGAAGATGGTGGCCGAATGATCTCGCTGTACGACGTCATGGAAAACAATGAGGAGACTGATTTTAATGTTGGAGAGTACTACTACATGCACAGCTCTGCTACCGGTAAAGCGACACTTGCTACACTTCCAGAAGAACAAATTCACGAAATTCTTGATAACTGGGGAATGCCAAAGCAGACGGAGAACACGATTACCAATCGAGAAAAGCTGTTTGAGGAGCTTGAAGAGATACGGGAACAAGGCTACGCAATCAACAATCAAGAAATTACGGAGGGTCTATACTCAGTCGGGACGGTTGTTCGAGAACCAACTGGTGATCCACTCGGTGGGATCAGTATTGGAGGGCCGACGTACCGACTCAGCCAAGACACAATAGACCAAACGGTTAGGCCACTGTTGGATGCCGTTGAATTATTAGAATCGCGTATTGAGGCGGTTCGAACTGACCCATAATATACAGCAACGGTAGTCCAGAGGGTAGCTCGAAGATATCAACTTAGTTCTAGTTGATCCCCCATGTACAATTGTGTTCTGTTGAATGCGATGGCGATAGGGGATCTCGACAGCTTCACTGAACGGAAGGTAGAGTGACCTGATCCTGACGTCCTCTGCGGATTCAACAGAGCACTTCAGACGCGGTCGATGTGGTCGTAGACGCGTTCAGTCGTTTGGATGCTCGCGTGTCTGAGCCGGTTCCGCACGTCGTAGAACGTGTTTCCTTCCTCGACGTTGAGCATCCGGTACGCGACGCTGTGCCGCAGCGTGTGCGGTGTCACGTCTCCGGGGCTTCCTCGGTGAGCGATCGGTCGGGTAGCCCTTCTGGAGGGCGGTCGGCAGCGCGATCACGCCGATGTCGAGGTCGTTCGATTCGACGAATCCTTTTCGAGCACCCGCAGCGCTCGCTCTCCGATTTCAACGCTATCGATGTCGAGCTGTTCGCTCGCTTTAGCTGCTGACGGGCGAACTCGTCTTCACTACCGTTCCACAGTCGATCGTGACGTGGTGGGGGTCCCCCCCTGTGATTTCACTTCCACACACGCGCGTGCGTAAGGGTCCAACGGCGAGAGAAATCGATATCTCGAGCGAACGACCGTCAAGTTCCGAAAAAACGCACTTCCGCTCACAAAAGACGCCTCACGACGAGTGAACCGTCGGTTCGCGGCTCGCGAGCGATTCGAACGACCGAACTGGAGCTACGCGGATCCGTCGCGGAACCGATCGATCGGCACGTCGGCGATCTCGTCGTCGTCGTCGTCACCACCGACTAGAAGCGTCCCCTCGACGTGCTCGGCGGTCGCCAGCGCGACCGTCGAAGTGGTATCACCGGGAAGAGAGCGGTCTCACGCCGTCGCGGGCTCCTCTCCCGTGTCGATCGCGGTGAGTTCCACGTCGAGGTGGATGCGCTCGTACGGGAGGTACGGACGCTTCGAGCGGTCGTCGTCCTCCACGATGAACACGATGCCGTAGTCTGCCAGCAGCGTGACGTCGTCGTGAACCGTCCGGTAGTCACGCTCGAGCGTCTCGGCGAGCGCGCTGATACTCTCGGCGGCACCGTCAGTGTTCATCAGCGTCCGGAGGATCTCGATCCGCCGGTCGGTGAGGATCTTCCGCAGCTCGCCGACCGTCGCGAACGACACCACCGCTGGCTGTTCCTCCCCGTCGGCCGCCGCATCGATCGCCGCGATCGTGTCCTCGAACGCCTCGTCGAACGATTCGACGGTGATACGGAGGACGTCGGGGTGCGGCCGGTCGCGAGGGTCGCTGTACTTGTCGGGCCAGCCGTCGTAGTCGGATTCAGTCATGGGTGTTCTCCGTGTCCGTGAGCGTCGCGATCTCGTTCAGGAACCGGGTCACGTGAGCCGCAATTCCGTGAAACTCGATCTCGGTGTCATCGCCGAACCGGACGTGCCGGTGATGCCAGCCGAGATCGTCATCGTCGTGTGCGTCGTCGTACCGGAGCAGTTCGCCGGTCTCGGGGTGGTAGTACTGAAACCGGTAGAACCACCCGTCCGGGTAGTCGTCGTCGCGGATCGCGAATATCTCCACGCGTCCACCAGGGACGGCGCGGTTCAACTCGATCGGACGATGACCCGGCATCTCGCTGTACTATGACCTATGACCCAATAGAACATAAGTCTACTGACGAACGACGACGACCATGACGACGAGTAATCAGTGATCGTCTTCCGAGAGGACTTCTCGGAAGAACTGGAACCAGACCCGGATACAGCTCCTCTTCAGACGCGGTCGATGTGGTCGTAGACGCGTTCGGTCGTCTGAATGCTCGCGTGTCTGAGCCGGTTCCGCACGTCGTAGAACGTGTTCCCCTCCTCGACGTTGAGCATCCGATACGCGACGCTGTGCCGCAGCGTGTGCGGCGTCACGTCTTCGGGGCCTCCTCGCCCGGTGAGCGTCAGCGGACGCACGTCGGCGGCGACAGCCGCGTCTCTCACGACGTTCCGAACCGACTCGGTCGACATCCGGTCGGCCTGCCGTGACGGCCACAGCGCCGCCGTCTCCTTCCACCGGCTCGCGAGGTACATTCGAAGCGTCCGCACGGTCTCGTCGGCCAGCTCGATCTCGGTGTAGCTCGGCGACCGGTCGGTCGGGTAGTCTTTCTGGAGGTCCGCCGGCAACGCGATCACGCTATCGTCGAGATCGAGGTGGTCGTCGACGTCAAGCGCGATCGCCTCGCTCACGCGAAGCCCCGTATCGTACAACGTCGCGATCAGTGCGTCGTTCCGGGCGGCGAGGTACGTCGCGCTCGTCTCGACGGTCGCGCTCCGCATCTCGTCGACCTGGTCCGGCTTCAGCCAGACCGTCGCCTTCTCCTGAGTTTGGGTTTCCATAGTTCCGTGTCTTTCGCGGTGGGTCGTTTATAAGTGATACAGCGAAGGGAAGCCGCGAGTTTGGGATTCAATACAGAGAATCCCAAGCTCGTCTGAGGCGTTGTCACACCCTCCGGAGCCTCGTGAACTGCCTCGTCTGTGTCCACGGTCGAACACGTGCCGCCCCACCTCCGTAAGCCCAAATCGTCGCACCGAGCAGGTGTTCACGGGCGATCGGAGCCGGCATCAGAGCGTCACCTGTCCGATCCGCTGCTGTTCGAGACGCTCGCGAGCTTGGTCGACGGCGTCCGGATTAGCGTCGACGCCCCAATAGTCGAGATCGCGTTCCGCGGCGATCGCGGCTCCTGGGCCACTCCCGCAGAACGGTTCGAGCAGGCGCTCTCCTTCTTCGAGGACTGGTGGACAGAGTAGCTGCCGGTAGAGTTTGACCGGCTTCGCCGTCGGGTAGTCGTTGGTCGACGGCGTCCCGTCATGCTTCATCGCCCGGAACACGGTTCCTCGATTCTTGACGTACCGCTCGGTCTCGCCGTTCGTCGCCGCGATGATCGGGTAGTGCTGAACCCGGTGGTACGTTCCCATCCCGAACTTCTCACGGTCCCACACCAACGTTCGCCGGTATGTAAACGGCGAGTCCTCCACGAGCCGGCGGAACTCCGGGCTCGTCTCGTCGTCGGCAAACACGAACACCCACGCACCGTCGACCAACGACTCCGCCAGCTCGGCGAGCACGTCCGCGAGTCGCTCGTGGTCTTCGGTCCGGTAGGCATCGAAGCCGTGATCACCGTCGTTCCCGAACCGGCCCGTTCCATTCTGTGCCTCGAACTTCCACGGATAATCGACGATCGCCGCGTGGCCAGCGTCCTCCTCGAGGGAAGCGAGCGCGTCGAACGCGTTACCATGAACGATAGAGTCCGACGGCAGCTTATTCGCCATCGTAGTCCTCCGGTGTGTTCGGAACTCCCGGCGGAACCGGGCGGATCCCACCGCAACCGTCGTGACTCTCTCCGTCGCGAGGGTCGCAATGGGGCCCGTCTCCAGCTCGATCATTCATTGTTGAGACCCCCGTACCGCCGGCTCAGACGGTCGAGTTCGTCCATTAACTCCGCTGTCTCGGAGAGATTCAGGCCCGAGAGTTCGGATAGAAGACGCTCGACGGGGCGATCAGCGCGATCGTCGGCGAGTTGGTCGACGGCGTCGAACATCGCCTCAATGTCGCGTTTTGCGAGCCCGCTGTTCCGGCCGTAGATGAGATCCCGAGCGTCCGCGTCGGACAGCCCGGTTTCCCGCAATCGTTCGAGGTCCTGAGACAGCGTCTCGACGGCCTCGGCCGCCGTTGCGAGCGACTCCAGCCGCTCCACGAACTCCGTCGTGTCCATCGTCGTCAGTTCGTCAACGACGATCTCGTCGGGATGGTCTTCGGGCTCCTCAACGAAAATCCGGTCGAGCGGGTTGTTGTCAGTGTCAGTCATCGGTTTGCCTCGTAGCAGTCGCGGTCAGTTTGCGGGCTCTTCTCAGAGACGTATCCGTTCCCGTCGGGTGCCTCTCGGTAGTTGATCTCGTGGCGATCTGCCTCGTGGCAGTCATCGCAGGTACAGTTCCCCTGTTCCGCGTAGAGGTCCTCGTGCTTGAGCCGGCCGCAGGTCACACAGAGGTAGTACCGATCGATCTCTCCGTCGACTTCGTCACTCTCCATCGTACACCTCTGGCTCGAGACGCTCTCGTGTGTCGCACAGGCGCTGCCAGCCAGCTACCGTGATCTCTGCTCCTCGGAAGAGCCCGTACATCAAGCTCGCCGCGACGAGGTACACCGTCGCGAGGAACGGATACACCACGAGCAGTGGCGTGAGCCGAACTCGGCCGTAGGCCGTCCGTTGCCGCCACTCGTTCCGCAAGTACGCGATATCGCAGCGTGCGCCGTCCACGATGGCGACGAACGCATCCGAGAGTTCCTCACTCGCCATCGGTCACCTCCAGACCGTTCCGGTCGATAGCGGTACACTCAGAGATCCGTCCGCCGCGCTCGAAATAGACGGGTTCGGTCAGTTCCACAGGAGATCACGCTCCGTTGACCGTGACATCGTTCGTAGATACGCAACACACAGCGCGTAGCCACCGAAGAACGCCGCCAGCGTCCCGGCGAACGCCAGATACCGCCCCGCTCCTATCGCGGCGATATACCCGGCGACGAGCCCACCCAGCGCCGCGAGCATCGGCGCGTGGTGAAGCACCTGCTCGTCGGCTACTCTCACGCCTCACCACCTCCAGAACCGTCCGTGACGGGTCCATCGAACGGCTCCGTCGTCCCTTCCGTCCGCTCGTTGTTCTCGTCGCTCACTGTCGATCTATTAGACTTCGATCGGCTCGCCGTCGCACTCTCGTCTCGCACACTCCAGGCACCGCTCGCCGGCGAAGCCGGGCGACGTCGCGAGCAACTCCACAGCTTCCCCGCAGCCGTCGCAAACATCGGCGGCGTCGATGCCGGCCGCACGGCGCTCTCGCTCGCGCTTCTCGTCTTCCGCCCACGCTCTGACCTGTTGCTGCGTGATCGACGCGTGGCGAGCGTGGTCGACCGGCTCGATGTTCTCTCCCCGGTTGTCCCATTTGACCCCGTTGCGGTGGTGGACGTCCTTTTCGGCGAGATCGTCGAGGACTGACTCGATCGGCTCCTCGAGCGAGTAGCACTCGACGAGTGCGAGCAGCCGATGATGTGCGACGTAGACGTCCTCGCGTCGCTCTCCTGGCGTGTGCGGGCGGTGCTCGGTAGAGCGCCACCGCTCGTATCCGGCTCCGCTGCCGTCGCCCGCCTTCGCGTGTTCGAACCGAGCGTACCCCTGTACGCGGTTCGAACCGTGATGATAGCTCGGCACACCCTCATCACTTCCTCTGGATCCGCGGCGCGAGCATCATCATCACGTGACCGAGACCGTCCGCGAAGTCGTAGTAGAGCTTCACGGGCATCTCCTCGGAGAACTCCACGCGAAGCTCCGTGCCGCTTCCTAGCGGCTTCAGGATTCCCGCGTACTTGCTGCCGCTGGTCGAACCGCCGACCAGGTACGGCAGCGAGTACATCCCCACCGCGTCCGCGTCGAACGTCGCTGTCGGCAGTTCCTCCGAGCCGAGAACCGTCTGGATGTCGTCAGTATCCCCGTGACCGCGAACAGCCAACGCCTCCTCGTCGACCAACGATTCGAGCTCGACGTGGTCGCTCACCAGCTCCGCGTTCTCGATCGCGTCAGTGAACACGCTCGCATCGGTCACGAACTCCACCGAGTGATCTATCTCCGGGATATCGGGTTCGCCGCGGATCGTCTGCGGGTCGATCCCCGACATCTCCACCTCGACGTTCGTGTGCTCGATCTCGATCGACCGGGTCTCCGGCCGGTACGTGAGCGTCACCGATTCCGCCCCACTCGCGCCGCCGATGTAGTCGTCGAGCCGCTGGAGATTCAGCCCGATCGGGAACATCCCGTCACCGACCGACTCGAACGCGCCGGCCTCCACCTCGACGTTGACCATGCCGACGTTCGCCGGGTCGACGGCCGCGACGGAGAGCCCGTCGTAACCGAGCCGGAAGATCGCCTCGTCAACGACGGTCAGCAGTTGGTCGACCACCTGCTGGAGCACTTCCGCACGGATGACGACCGTGAGGCTGTCGATCGTCTCGGTTCCTGAGGTCGACGTCCCGTCGCCGTCTCCAGCCGCGTCTTCCGTGTCAGCGGCCGCCATCACGCACCACCTCCGAGGTCGTCGTCGATCACGTCTTCGGCGTCAGTACTCCCGTCGCTCTCGGTGGTGTCGTCACTCATGGGCGGTGTCTCCGCGAATCGCTCAGTCGTCTGCTCGATACTCTCCGGCACGCCGTTCAGCGTTGCCTCCAACTCGTCAGCGGAGATTCCGGCCGGCGCTTCGACGAGAATCGAGACGTCGCCCTTCTCGACGCTCGCTAGGGCTCGGTCGCCGACTACGTCGATGTCGAGGACTGCCGGGTGTTCCGTGGCCGCCGTCAGCGGCGTCTCTCCTGCCGCCGTTCCCCTATTCGTTGCGACCGTCTCGCCGTCCTGTGCTGCCCCGCTAGGACGGTCAGTCATCGGCCACCTCCACCGAAAAGCCGCCCTCGCTGCCGGGCTTGTGGATCGTCGCTTTGGAAGACCCCTCTTCAGCCGTAAACAGGAGGTCGTCACCGTGTTCAAGATCCCATTCCATCGCCAGCGACCGCGGGATCGTCACGGTGAAACTCCCGTCACCCTCCTGAATCCGCCGTCCCTCGGCCATGAACCGCGTGATCCCCTCCGCTTTGTACCCGCCAGATTTGCTCATCGCTCTACCTCCGCGTTCGCCAGCTCGTCAAGTCTCTCACGAACCGACCCACCGTCCGCGACCGCCTCACCGGACGTCGTCGTCTCCGGTTCGGACGTCGTGTCCGCGTCGATCGGCCCGTCCTGAAGTGACCCGACCACGATCGAGACGTGGTGAACGCCCTGGTGGAGCGCGATCACCTCTTCGCGCTTCAGCGGCTTGATCACCACCTTCCTAACCGCGCCCTTCTGGATGTTCAAGTGGTTCGCGAGGATTGATTCGGCCGTTCCCAGCTCGATCCGGCCGCCGATCCCGGTCCACTCGACGAGCTTCCGATGTCCTTCCCGAGCTTTCACCGGCAGCCCGCTCTCCTCGTGAACCTCTCCGGTGTCGTCGTCGCCGGCGTACGTCGTCGCGACCGCGTGTCGAACCGCGTCCGCCAGCGACCCGTGCTCTTCCTCCGCTTCCTCCAGCGACGCCAGCAGGTCCGTGTCGCGGATCGTCGCCTTCGCGACTCGAGAGTCGCTCATCGGCCCACCCCCCAACGCCTGCGGGCGGACCCACGGCCGCATAATGCGCGGCGGCGCGCGCGCCGCGTAAAGTTCGCGCGCCGTCGCACGGGTGCGTCACGTAGGCATCGATTCCGACACACCCCCGTACCTTCGTACGACTTTCTAAATCCGGTTCGAGAAGCCTCGAAAGCCGAGATATTCGACGAATCGGTGTCGTACGACGGGGTCGCGGAGTCGTACGAGTCGTACCCTCCAGTTGTTCCACACGAAACAGTGGAAACGGAGGTCATCGCTCGACACCTCCGTCGGCCGCGACCGGCTGACTCGCATCAGCGTCGACGCGATCGTGGTCGACGTCGTCGACGGTGAGCCACCAGGGCGGCGAGAGGTGGGTTCGACCGGTGTCGAGGTCGGTGACGCCGAGGTCGTCGCGGCTCCAGTGCCACCACAGCAGCGCGACGTGAGCGCACCAATCTCGGAACCGGTAGCCGTCGCAGTCGCATTCGGCGACGAGGTCACCCTCGTAGACCGCGAACAGCACGCGGTGCCGTGAGAGCGCCGTCTCGTCGTTCTCACGACCGAGCAACACGTCGAACTCTGCCGGGTTCACGGCCCCGACCGTCGACGGCGCCGCCTGTGCGCGCCGCCAACTGGAGGACATGGTCCATCCATCCGGGAACTGGAGACGGTCGGGCTCGCCGAGCCGGTTCGCGATCGCTTTGCGCTGCTCGTCGACCGCGGTCTCGGCGTTCATAGCGCACCTCCGTAGCTACACTCGGGGCACGCGTCGTAGGGGATCGCGCTGCCGGGTTTCGAAGTCCGGGTCAGCTTCGCTCCACAGTCCGGACAGTACCTCATGGCGGCGAACACCTCTTCACGAAGTTCCCCACGCCACCCGCGTGCCTGTCCTCGATGTGACTCCGAATCGCGTCGTGAACCGCCCGCTCACCGCAGTGGATCTTCGAGATCCACTCGTCTTCGTCGAACCGCGTGTTCACCGCGTAGTACCGCGTCTCGTCGTCGACGATCTCGCGAACGTACCCGCTCCAGCCGGCGGAGTCCTGCCAGAGACGCAGCTCCCCGTTCGCGTTGAACAGCTCCGAGATGCTCAGTTCGCGACGCTCTTCAACGACGGCGCTCGCCGCGTTCTCGTCGGCGTCGAGATCGACGTCGATCTGGCGCTCGACGCTGCTCATGACGCCACCTCCGAGTGATCCTCGGATCGACCGAAAAATACATCTAGGAAGTCTCTATCCTTTATTAACGGAACGGGCCGGGCGCGATTTGAACACGCGACCGACGGATTAAGAGTCCGTCGCTCTCCCTAACTGAGCTACCGGCCCTCGAACTCTCGTACCCGAGTCACGGTAAAAGGCCTTTTCATTCGTCGAGCACCGCGCCGGCGACGGCGGCACGCCAGCGTCCCGACCGACCGCTACCGGGATCGGTCGAGAGAACGCGCGGATCCGACGAGGACGGCGTTCTCGGCGTCTGCGCGGTCGCAGCGAGAGCGCACTCGTTAAGTGTCGGCCCGCGGAAATCGGATCCAATGAGTGGCGCATCCGGCTCGGCACGCACGCGATACGCGATCCTCGGTTGCGGGAGCGTCGGCCACGCGGTCGCGGAGTCGCTCTCCGAACGCGGTAAGGACGTGCTCATCCTCGACCGCGACGAGAGCCGCGTCGAGGCGCTGCGGGACCAGGACCTCAACGCCCGCGTCCAGGACATCGCGGAGCCCGACGTCGTCGACGCGCTCGACGACCGGGACATCGTGTTGATCCTCGCCTCCGACGTCGAGGCCAACAAGGCCGCGGTCTCCGCGATCCGCGAGGTCGACGGCGACCAGTACGTCGTCGTGCGGGCGTCCGACCCGGTGAGCGAGGACGAGCTGCGCGAGCGGGGCGCGGACGTGGTGATCAACCCCTCGACGGTGATCGCCGACAGCGCGCTCCAGTCGCTCGAGACGGGCGAGCTGGAGTACATGGCCCGCCAGCTCGCGGAGATCATCGAGGGCGGCGGCGACCGGATGGCGATCCTCACCCACGACAACCCCGAGCCGGACTCGATCGCGTCGGCGACCGCGCTCCAGGCGATCGCGGACGCGTTCGGCGTCGAGGCGGACATCCTCTACTCCGGCGACGTGGGCCACCAGGAGAACCGCGCGTTCGTGAACCTGCTCGGCATCGACCTGCGCTCGCGGGCCGACGCGCCGCCGCTCTCGGAGTACGACACGGTCGCCGCGGTCGACCTCGCGAAGTCCGCCGAGGACGACGTGGACCCAGAGACGGGGATCGACGTCTACATCGACCACCTCGAATCGGACGCGCCCCCGGACGCGCGGTTCGTCGACGTCCGGACCAACGTCTCCTCGACGTCGACGATCCTCACGAAGTACCTCCAGGAGTTCGACCAGTCGCCGACGGAGGCGGTCGCGACCGCCCTGCTGTACGGGATCCGTGCTGAGACGCTGGACTTCAAACGCGACACGACGCCTGCGGACCTCACCGCGGCCGCGTACCTCCACCCGTTCGCCAACCACGACACGCTCGAGCAGGTGGAGTCGCCGTCGATGAGCCCCGAGACGCTCGACGTGCTGGCCGAGGCGATCCAGAACCGGCAGGTCCAGGGGAGCCACCTCTTCTCGACGGCCGGGTTCATCCGCGACCGCGAGGCGCTCGCGCAGGCGGCCCAACACCTCCTGAACCTCGAGGGGATCACGACGACGGCGGTCCTCGGGATCGCCGACGACCACATCTACCTCGCGGCCCGCTCGAAGGACATCCGGCTCAACATCGGGAACGTCCTCCAGGAGGCGTTCGCGGAGATGGGCGACGCCGCCGGCCACTCGACGCAGGGCTCCGTCGAGATCCCGCTCGGCATCTTCACGGGAATCGAGGCGAGCGGCGGGAACCGCGACACCCTCCTCCACCTGACCGAGGAGGCGGTCCGCCGGAAGCTGTTCGACGCGCTCGGCGTCGAGGGCGCGACGGAGGGCGGAAACGGGTCGTAGGCGGCGTCCGCGTCCTCGCGAGCCGATGCGTCCGTCACACACGCCGGGGACGGCTTTTTGTTCACGCTCGGCGATTCCACTGGCATGACCGATCCGTTCGTCGTCGTCGGTGCCGACGCGGCCGGGCTGAGCGCCGCCAGCAAGTTCCGCCGCGAGGCCCCCGACCGGGACGTCGTCGTCCTCGAGAAGGGTCGCTGGATCTCCTTCGCGTACTGCGGGATGCCGTACTTCATCGAGGGACGGATCGAGCGCATCTCGAACCTGCTCTCGCTGTCGCCGAGCGAGGTGGACGAGCGCGGGATCGACCTCCGACGCGGCCACGAGGTCGTCGGCGTCGATCCCGACGACGGAAGGGTCGCGGTCGAGACCGCCGACGGCGACCGGGTCGAGCAGGCGTACGGGAACCTGCTCGTCGCGACCGGCGGCCGCGCGGTCACCGGCCCCTTCGACGTACAGGGGGTAGACGGCGCGTTCACGCTCCACGACATGGGCGCCGCGGCGGCGATCGACGCGTACGTCGCCGATCCCGACGAGTACGACCCCGGCCGCGCCGACGCCCCGGCCGTCGACCGCGAGCGCGTCGACCGCAACGCGGCCCTGCCCGCCCCCGAGACCGCCGCGATCGTCGGCGGCGGCTACGTCGGCGTCGAGATGGCGGAGGCGCTCGCCGGCCGCGGGCTCGACGTCCACCTCTTTCAGCGCTCCGCACACCTCCTCCCGCCGTTCGGCGAGGCGGTCGGCGAGCGCGTCGAGGCGGAACTCGAGGGACGGAGCGTAACCGTCCACACGGGAAGTCCCGTCGAGGAACTCGTCGGCGACGGTCGGATCGAGGCGGTCGCGTTCGACGACGAGTCGATCGCCGTCGACCTCGCGGTCGTCGGCGTCGGGATCGAGCCGAACGCGGAGCTGCTCTCCGGAACCGGCGTCGAACTCGGCGAGGGGGGCGCGATCCGGACCGACGAGTACGGGCGGACGAGCCTCCCGGACGTGTACGCCGCCGGCGACTGTGCGACGGCGACCCACGCGGTCACCGGCGAGGAGGCGTGGATGCCCCTCGGGCTCACGGCGAACCGGTCCGGCCGCGCGATCGGCGCGACGGTCGCCGGCGACCCGACCCCGGTCGGCGAGATCGCCGGGACGGCCGTCGTCAAGGCGTTCGACCAGGAGTGCGGCCGCGTCGGGCTCGTCGAGGAGAAGGCGGCCGTCGAGGCCGGCTTCGATCCCGTGCGCGAGACGGTCACCGCGGGGTCGCGCTCGGGGTACTACCCCGGCGCGGCCGAGACGGACGTGACGCTCGTCGCCGACCGCGACACGAGGCGGCTGATCGGCGGGAGCATCGTCGGTCCCGATCGGGCGGCCGTCCGGATAAACACCCTCGCGACCGCGATCGAGGCGGACCTCACCGTTCCCGAACTGGAACGGCTCGATCTCGCGTACGCGCCGCCGTTCAGCCCGGTGTGGGACCCGGTACTGGTCGCGGCGAAGGTGTTGAACGGGTCGCTCGAAGGATAAGTGACTCAGTCGTCCGCGTCGGTGCTCGAGGAGCGGGACTCGGATCCCGCGTCCGGACCCGTTCCGCCGATCGCCGCCAGCCCGCGGCCGACGAGGAAGCCGACGGTTCCGAGCGCGATCGCGCCGGCGACCGCGATCGCGAGGGGTTCCGCGAGTGCGAGGACCGTCGAGAGCGGACCGTCGGCCGCACCACCCGTCCCGGCACTGCCCGCGTCGACCGCGATCCCGCCGCCGGCGACGAGACGGATCCGGGGACCGAGGAGTTCGAGGAGCGCCGCCGCGACCGGTCCGTACGCGAGGAGGACGCTCGGGAGGAGGCCGCCGCCGACCCGCGTGAGGCCCGCGACGCCGAGGACGGTCACGGCCGTACAGACGGCCGCCACCGTGACCGGGTCCGTCCCCGTCGACGGCGCGGCCCGCACGGCGACGAGCGAGAGCGCGAACCCGGTCGCGCTCCAGACGGCCGCACGCTCGAACCCCGCCTCTCCGAGGAGGACCCGCGCGAGCCGCGTCATTCGGGTCGCGTCGCGCCCCGGCCCTCCCGGTCGGGCGTGAGGTTTCCGTGTTCGTCTATCTCGCCGGCGACGATGCGGGTCGAGGAGATCCGGTCGCCGTCGGCGGCGGGAACGTGGTCGACGACGACGATCTCGAGGGGGTCGTGGCCGCGGGACTCGCGGATCTCGTTGATCCGTTTTCCTCCCGCCTTCGTCTCCGGCGAGACGATCAGCGCGTCGAACCGCGGCTCGACGGCGATCCCCGTCGGTTCCTCCAGTTTCCTGACCGTGAACTCCCGGTCGTGCGCCGCGGCGAGGGGTTCGAGTTCGGCCTCCAGGTCGCGTTTCCGGCCCTCGTAGGGGCGGACGTACCGCTCGACGTGTCGGGTCTTCGGGGCGAGCTCGTCGGAGGTCAAGCCGACGGTCACGTCACCCAGCTCGAACGCCCGTTCGAACAGCTTCCGGTGGCCGTCGTGGACGGGGTCGAACGTGCCGCCGAGCGCGACGTTCATGTCCGTGCGTTGCGCGGCCGGGACTTAAATCATCCCGAACCGGCCGCGGGATCGGCCGGTCTCGGTAGGTCTCGGTCGGTTCGACTATTCGTCGGCGCCGTCGTCCGCGTCCGTCCCCTCGTCGCCGTTCGCGTCGGCGTCCGCGTCCGCACCCTCGGCGTCCGCGTCCGCTCCGGCGACGGAGATCTTGACCGGCTCGTCGTCGCCCTCGGCGGACTCGCCGCCGAGCCGCCGGTCGAGGTTGAAGACGGCGTTGAGCTCGGCCTGAACGTCGCCGACGACGCCGCGGACCAGCTCGCTCGGCGCGATCGCCTCGTACTCGTAGGGGTTGTTGCCCGCGCCGTCGGCCTCGCGTTTCCCCCGCGAGACCGTCCCCTCCTCGTGGAGTTCCGCGAGCGCCTCCCGGACGGTGCTCGGGTAGAGCCCGGTCCCGTCGGCGACCTCGTCGCTGGTGCTCTCGGGGTTCTCGCGGAGGTAGACGTAGATCCGCGCCCGCGTCTCGGTGTCGAGCAGCCACGCCAACAGGTCCACGACGTTGTCGTCGAACCCCTTGACCGCCTTGTCGGCTCCCTCGCCGAGCCGCTCGCGCGTCTTCCGGAGTTCCTCTTTGGTCCGCTCCGCCGGCGATCCGTCCTCTCCGTCGCCGACGATGTCGTCTCCGCGTTCGGCGTCGTCGTCCCTTGTCATGCCCGAAACCTCGCTCCGCGCGCTGAAAAGGGTTTCTCGTCGCTTTCGTTCCGACGGAACTCGACCGGAACGACCCCCGCGCGCCCCGCGGGTTCAACTCCCGTCCAACACGAGGTCCGCACGGAGCGCGTCGAGGCCGTCCTCCTCGCGGATCCGACGCTGCCGCTCGGTCCCGCTCTCGGCGTCGTACACGTCCCGGATCCCGTCGACGCCGAGCCGGTCGCACTCCCGATCGACGACCTCGCCCAGCGCGACCGTTCCCTCGCCGTCGCGCGTGACGAACGACGCGTCGTGGCCGTGGCGGATCGCGCGCCACTTGTTCTCGTCCAGGAGTTCGCGCCGGAGGGCCGGATCGGGTTCGGAGCCGGTCTCGGGTCCGGAGCCGGCCGCGCCGTCGTCGTACCGCTCCGCGAGGTCGACGACGAGCGCGTGGACGTACTCGACGAACGCGAGCGTCCGCTCCGGGTCGCGCTGGGCGTCCGGCGCACGAACCTCGACGGTGCCGTGGCCGGTGTGGGGGCGCACGTCGAACCAGAGCTCCCCGCGGTCCTCGATCGACCCCTGTTCGACCATGCGGCGCTCGAATCGGTCGAACGACTCGAAGTCCGCGAACGCCGAGGGGATCCCCGTGTTCGGGAGGTTCTCGAATATCTTCGCGCGCGCCGACGCCAGCCCGGTGTCGTGGCCGTTCCAGAACGGGGAGTTCGCCGACAGCGCGAGCAACACCGGACAGTACCAGCGGAGGCGGTTCGCGATCCACACCGCCTTGTCCGCGTCGTCGACGCCGACGTGGACGTGGAGCCCCGCCGTCGTGTTCCGGTGTTGAGGGTACTGGATCCGGTCGAGCTGTGAGCGGTACCGCGGCTTCTCGGCGTGGTCCAGCTCCCGCCACCGCGCGGCCGGATGTAATCCGGCGGCCGCGATGCGGTAGCCGTCGGCGGCGGCGTGGTCGACGAGCGCCTCCCGGACCTCCCGGAGCGCGTCGCCGGCCCGGTCCGGGTCCTCGATGAGCGGCGTCTGCGCCTCGATCGTACACTTGAACAGCTCGTGGTCGAACCCCTCGGGGACGGCCGCGGGCGGGTCGCGGCCGTACACGAGGTCGTCGGTCCCGGAGGTCGGTCGACCGTCGGCGTCCACGATGAAGAACTCCTCCTCGATGCCGAGCGTTCCCGTCCGGGTGAACGCGTCCCGCGAACCGAGTTCCATTACGAGCCGATTAGCCCGTGCGTTATTATAAGGATTGGATGGGGGAAATCGCTTCGTGGCGGTTCCGTGACGTTCCGAGGCGCCTCGAGCGGCCGAGCCCGGCGGCGGGTCGGAACGACGAGCCGAGCGGGGGGTCGGCGTGGTCGGTTCCCCGACTCAGCCGAGGAGGTAGCGGGCGGCCGGGAACCGCTCGATCAGGGGCGTCCCGCCGACCTCGATCCGCTCGATGTAGGCGTCGAGGCCGAGGATCCGGCCCGCGCCGAAGGCGGCGACCGTGAGGAACACGGCCGCGTAAATCAGCGTCGAGTCGAACAGCGCGAGGAACTCGCCCGCCCAGCCGCCGAGGTAGAACATCGCCATCTGGACGGCCCCGCCGAGGGCGGCCAGCCGGACGAACGCGCCGGCGATCAGCGCCACGCCGATGAGCACCTGCGTGACCGGGACCACGACGTTGACGACCTCCATGAGCGCCGGCATCGACGCCATCGCGCCGTAGAGGCCGCTGACCGGGCTCGCGGGGTCGACGTTCGCGAGGTAGCCGCTCGCGTCGAACGGCCACTCGAGCACCTTCCCGATGCCCGCGAACAGGATCATCCCGCCGATGAACGCCCGAAGGACGACGATGAACAGCGCCGACAGCGAGTGCGCCCTCCCCAGCAGCGTGATTCCGCCGAACTCCCCGCCGAACTCGTTGGTTGTGTTGGTGGACATGGTGTCTCTCTCCACTTACGGATACGCCTGGCGAGCACATAAGGGGAGAAGCGCGTTCCACGCGGCGGGGAAGGGGATCGCCGATCCCCCCGTTCGGCGGGGTCTTTATAACCGGCCGGGTCGCGGCCGACTCCCGGCTCCGACCGGGCTACCACTCCTCGCCGCTCGCCAGATCGACCGCTGCGTCCGGTTTCGCGGAGGGGCAGACGTCGGCGAGCACGCACTCCCCGCAGTCCGGGTTTCGGGCGGTACAGACGGCGCGGCCGTGGTCGATCATGAGGTGTGTGAACTGCTGCCAGTCGTCTTCCGGAACGATCCCGAGGAGGTCCTCCTCGATCGCCTCGGGCCGCTCCGCCTCGGTTATCCCGAGCCGCCTCGTGAGCCGCTGGACGTGCGTGTCGACGACGATCCCCTCGACGACGTCGTGGCCGTGCTGGAGGACGACGTTCGCGGTCTTCCGCCCCACGCCGGCGAGGTCCGTGAGATCGGACATGGTGTCGGGGACCTCGCCGTCGTGTTTCTCCGCGATGTCCGCACACGCCGAGCGGATGTACGTCGCCTTGTTGTTGTAGTAGGTGATGGAGTTTATCGCCTCGGCCAGCTCCTCCTGGGGCGCGTTCGCGTACTCCTCGGGCGTCCCGTAGGTCTCGAACAGCTCCGCACAGACCGCGTTGACGCGCTCGTCGGTACACTGCGCCGAGAGTATCACGGCGATCAGCAGCTCCAGCCGGTTCGAGTAGTTGAGCGAGATCGTCGAGTCGGGGTACTCCTCGTAGAGCCTCTCGAGAACCTCCTCGACCTGCGCCTCGCGCGTTTCGAGCGGCGTTCCCATACGCGGCACAGTCGCCGGCCGGCATAAAGCGATCCGGAACCGGCGGTACCCCGAGACCCGCGCCGGAGCGACAGCTTGAGGTTCGCTCCGGACGTCGAACCGACGTGTCACGCCCCGGCGATCGGTCCCGTGAACGGCCGGCGTACCTCCGGCGACCCGACGAGTTCTACAGCCTCTGGATCGCCGCCACGTCGACGTACGGCGTCGGCGACGTCGTCTCGACGATCGCCTTTCTCACGTACGTCCCCGCCATCGAGGAGGCGAACCCGGTCGTCGCCCTCGCGCTCGACTCGTTCGGGCTCGCCGGGCTCGTCGCGCTCAAGATCGTGGTGTACCTCCTCATGCTGTGGATAAGCGTCGTCGGCGCCCGCGACGGCGACGCTTATCCACAGCATGNNCGGCGCCCGCGACGGCGACGGGCTCCTGTACTACTTCCCGCCCGTCCTTCTGACCGCCCTCGGGCTCTATCTCACCGCGTCGAACGTCCGGCTGATGTGGGTCGCGACGTGAGCCGGGAACGAGGGGACCGGACTACGCCGACAGCCCCTCGACGACCTCGCTCACCCGGTCGATCGCGTCGTCGACGTCCTCGCCGTCGATCCCGAGGTTCGTCGTGAACCGCGTCGTGTACGTGTCGAACTCGCCGCAGCCGACGCCGGCGTCGGTACAGGCCTCGACGAAGTCGCTCGCCTCGATCCCGGCCGCCTCGGTGTCGGCGACGACGATGTTCGTGTCCGGTTCGGGCACCGAGACGCCCGGAAGCGCGTCGAGCCCGGCGGCGAGGTCGGCGGCGTTCGCGTGATCCTCGGCGAGGCGGTCGACGTTCTCCAGCGCGAGCAGGCCGGGCGCGGCGATCATTCCGGCCTGCCGCATCCCGCCGCCGAACAGCTTGCGAACCCGTCGGGCCTCGTCGATGAACGCCTCGTCGCCGGCGAGGATCGAGCCGACGGGCGCGCCGAGCCCCTTCGAGAGACAGAAGGTGACGCTGTCGACCGTCTCGAGCAGCGAGGGCGCGGGGGTGTCGAGCGCGACGCTCGCGTTGAACAGGCGTGCGCCGTCGAGGTGAACCGGGACGCCCGCGTCGTGTGCGGCCGTCGCGGCCGCGTCGAGCCGCGCCTTCGGCACCGCGACTCCCCCCCGATAGTTGTGGGTGTTCTCGAGGCTCAGGAGGCCGGTCCCCGGCCGGTGGAGGTCCTCCTCGATCACCTCCCGTTCGACCTGCTCGGCGGTTGGGACGCACCGATCGCCGGCGTCGATCGTCCGGGTCTGGAGCCCCGAGAGCGCCGACGCGCCCGCGAGCTCCCACCGATAGACGTGCGACTCACGCTCGAGGAGGATCTCCTGGCCGGGCTCGGTGTGGACGTTGATCGCGATCTGGTTCGCCATCGTCCCGCTCGGCGTGTAGAGGGCGGCCTCCATGCCGACCGCCTCGGCCGCGCGGCGCTCCAGCTCGTTGACCGTCGGGTCGTCGCGGTACACGTCGTCGCCGACGTCGGCGTCGCGGGCGGCGTCCCGCATCGCCTCGGAGGGCTTCGTGACGGTGTCGGACCGCATGTCGATGAAGTCGTCGTCCGTGGACATCCTTGCCCCGGCGTTTCGCGGCCGGCGTCAAATAGCTCGCGCTCGCGGAACCGACCCGGTCTCGGGAGTCCGCGAGCGCGTCCTTCTTAACGCGGCCGGCCGTTTCACGGGATATGGCAACGGAAGCCACATCCGACGACGGGTCCGACGCCCCGGACGCGTACGACGCCCTCCTCGAGCGGGCGAAACGATGGAACGCGGTCGGCAGCGCCGCCGGCGTGCTCGGCTGGGACCAGCAGGTGATGATGCCCGAAGGCGGCACCCCCGCCCGCTCGAAACAGCTCTCCGCGCTCTCGTCGGTTCGCCACGACATGCTGACCGACGACGAGACCGCCGCCCGCCTCGCCGAGCTCGCCGACGCCGACCTGACCGACGAGCAGTCCGCGGTCGTCCGCGAGATCCGCCGGGAGCACGAGCGCGCCGACGCGGTTCCGGTCGACCTGGTCGAGCGGATCTCCGAGGCGAGCTCGGAGGCGCTCGCGGCCTGGGAGGAGGCGCGAGCCGAGGACGACTTCGAGGCGTTCGCGCCGCATCTGGAGCGACAGGTCGAGCTCAAACGCGAGTACGCGGAGCACGTCGACCCCGATCGGGACCCCTACGAGGTGCTCTTCGAGGAGTACGAGCCGTGCCTCTCGATCGACCGCGCGGAGGCGATCCTCGAGGAGCTCCGCGAGGCGCTCGTCCCCATGATCGACGCGATCCGCGCGTCCGACCGCGACCTCGCCGTCGACACCTTCGAGGGGAGCTTCCCGACGGACGACCAGGAGGCGCTCGCGCGCGACGCCCTGGAGCTGGTCGGGTACGACTTCGACCGCGGCCGGCTCGACGTCTCCTCGCATCCGTTCACCTCCGGCAACCAGTTCGACTGTCGGGTGACGACGCGGTTCGACGAGTCCGACCCGCTCGCCGCGGTGGGCTCGACGATCCACGAGTTCGGCCACGCCCAGTACAACCTCGGACTGCCGCAGGAACACTGGGGGACGCCGCTCGGCGAGTCGCGCGACCTCTCGGTCCACGAGTCGCAGTCGCGGCTCTGGGAGAACCACGTCGGGCGGAGCCGGGCGTTCTGGGAACGCTTCCTGCCGACCTTCCAGGACCGCTTCCCCGACACCGCGGACGCGACCGTCGAGGACGCCTACGAGGCCGTAAACCAGGTGTACGAGGACAACCTCATCCGGGTCGAGGCCGACGAGCTCACGTATCACCTCCACATCGTCGTCCGCTTCGAGATCGAACGCGACCTGGTCCGCGGCGACCTCGCGGTCGAGGACGTGCCCGAAGCGTGGAACGACAAGTACGAGGAGTACCTCGGGATCCGCCCCGAGACGGACGCCGAGGGCTGTCTCCAGGACATCCACTGGAGCCACGGCAACTTCGGCTACTTCCCGACGTACTCGCTCGGCTCCGTCATGGCCGCCCAGCTGTACGCGGCCGCCGAAGACGGGATCGACGACCTCGAGGGGTCGATCGCCGACGGCGACTTCGACCCGCTCCACGAGTGGCTCTCGGAGAACGTCCACCGCCACGGCTCGCGCTACGAGACGAACGAGCTGGTGAGGCGGGCGACCGGGGAGGAGTTCTCCGCCGACGCGTTCCTCGCGTACGTCGAGGGGAAGTACGGCGAGCTGTACGACCTCTAGTCGTCCCCGAGATCGCCCGCGACCCGCTCGCCGACGTCGAGCCCGTTCGCGAGCGCGGCGTGGAGCCGTCCCTCCCCGGCGACCCAGTCGCCGCAGACGTACAGCCTCTCGCGCGCCGCGGCGTCGACCGGGTCAGCCCCGTCGGCCGGATCGCGCTCGATCCCGCCCTCCGGGATCGCGTAGCGCCACCCCTGGTGGTCCGTCCAGTCGGGGTCCAGCAGGCGGTCGTCGCCGACGATCTCGGCGGCGTGACCGGCGAGTTCGGCCACGTTGTCGGCGGGATCGGCGTCGTAGCGCTCCGCGGACCACTCGCCGCCGGCCTGGACGACGAGCAGCGACTCGCCGTCGGGGACGTGCCCCGCCTTACACTCCTCGCGGGAGATCCAGCCGACCGCGTGCGACTTGTCCGTGTTCACGAGGCCGTAGTACGGCCGGTCGAGCGCGAAGGTGTAGTGGAGGACCGCGGTCCAGACGGTGCGGTACGGCACGTCGGCGGCGGCCGCTCGAAGCGACTCGCGGGCCGGCGACGCCCACTCGGCGTCGGCGAGGAGGTCGGCGGTCTGGGGGGCCGGCGGGTTCACGAGGAGGACGTCGAAGGGACCCCACGCGTCGCCGTCGGTGTCGACGAGGGTCCACGCGTCGCCACGGTCGTCGCCGTCACCGCCGTCGCCATCCCCTCCCTCCCGCCGGATCGTCTCGACGCGGGTCCGGCGGTGGACCGTCGCGTCCGTCCCGCCGAACAGCCGCTTCGCGATCTGGGTGAGTCCCGTGCGGTAGCTCCACTTGTGCCCGTCGGCGTCGCGGCCGGGCGACACCTCGCCCGACTCCTCGAAGGTGTGGATCGGCTCCGTCACGTCGACCATCCCCTCCCCGTCGAGCGTCTCCGTCACGAGGTCGACGACCCGGTCGTCGTCGGACTTGAGGTAGTTCGCGCCGTAGTCGTACACTAGGTCCCGGTCGTCGTTTCGACGGGTCGCGGCCCGGCCGCAGAGCCCGCCCGACTTCTCGAGGACGGTCACCTCCGCGTCGGGGACGGTCGAATCGAGGACGTGCGTCGCCGCCGCCGCGGCCGCGCCCGCCCCGATGATGCCGATGGTGGTCATCTCGTGTCGGCGGTACGGACGCGAGGGGCTAACAGTTGTCGGGGTCGCCCTCCGGGGCGTCGATCCCGTCCAGCGCGTTCACGAGCTCGGCGACGTTCGCCACCGCGTCGGCGACCAGCTCGTCGCCCTTCTCGCGCGTCGCGACGGTCGGGTCGCCGAGGTTCCCCGTGTGCGTGAGCGCGTCCATGCGTTCCGCCGACAGCGCCCAGCCGACCCGGTTGTCGCCGTACGCGTCGTAGTCCGTCAGCGGAAGCGCGTCGTCGGGCACGTCGACGGCCTCCGCACGATCCATCTCCACGAGACCGGGGAACAGCGACAGCATGAGACTGGTCTCGAACTCGGAGGCGTGAAAGGAGACCTCGCTCGTCCGGACGGCGGTCGCGGCGTCCTCGAAGACGGAGACCAGGGGCACGTGGAACGCCCGTATCCCGTGTTCGGTGGTGAGCTTCCGGGCGACGACGTCGAGTTCGGGGTCCTGTACCAGGTAGTGGCCGTTCACGAGCAGCACGTTCTCGACGCCCCACTCCGCCGCGGACGTACAGACGTCGCGGACGTAGCGCTGGAAGGTCTCGCTCTCGACCGTGAACGTGCCCGGCTTGAACGTGTGATGCGGGCTGACGCCGTACCAGATCGGCGGCGCGAGGAGACACCCCGTGCGCTCGGCGACGCGCTCTGCGATCGCCTCGGGCATGTAGACGTCCACGCCGAGCGGCATGTGGTGGCCGTGCTGTTCGGTGCTGCCGACTGGGAGCAACAGCGTCCGGGTCTCCTCGATCGCGGCCTCGACCTCCTGCCACGTCATGTCCGCAAGCCGGTAGACGGCCCCTTCGTCGGTTCCGGACACGGTCTCAGATGTTGTCCGCGGGCTTCCCGTGGCCCCGCGGGTCCTCCGCGAAGCGGTCGAGCGCGAAGTAGTCCACGTCCACGAGGTCGGTGTCGCCGTCGTCGACGGCGACGTTGTACCCCGGATACGGGGTGAGCAGGTCGGCGACCTCCGAGGGAACGGCTCCGGTTGCGTTGGCCATGGCACACCGTCCGGTGGCGGGGTGAAATAGCTGTGGTGTGTGGGGGCGCGGTCCGGAGCGCGCTCCGCGACGACCGGGTTCCGCCGCGGTCGACCTACTTCTCGATGATGCTCTCCTCGACGGCCTCGCCGAAGTGGCGCGCGACGTCCTCGTAGTAGACGAGCGCCTCGTCGCCGGCCTCGAGGTCCGTGACCGCCTTCCGCCCCTCGCTCGTGGCGACCTTCACGGTCTCGGCGTTCTGGATGAGCGTCTCGATCCGGTCGACCCCGTCGTCGGTCTCGAGTTCGGCCTGGATCCGGAACATCGGTCGCTTCTCGATCTTCACGCGGCCGACGATCGCCTCGCGGGTGTGCCCGTCCGTGTCGACGACCTGGACCTCGTCGCCGCTCGACAGCTCCGCGAGGTAGTTCGTGCCGCCCTCGGGGTTGCGCACGTAGGCGTGGACCGCGCCCGCGTTCACGCGGAAGGGTCGCGACTCGACGTACGGCGACTCCGCGGTCTCCGCATGGACGAAGAAGAGCCCGCGGGACATCGACCCGACCAGCATGCCCTCGTCGCCGTCCATCAGCGACCCGGTGTCGATACAGACGCGGTCGGCCATGCCGGTGGCCTCGACCGCGGTCACCTCGGCGTGCCGCAACTCGAGCGTCTCGCGGTCGGCCGCGTCGCGGGCCTCGACCGCGCCGCGGATCTCGTCGGGCGAGTCGGCGTCGATGAGCACGCCGTCCGCGCCGATCTCGAGCGTCTCGAAGGCGGTCCGCGCCTCAGCGGCGGTCGTCGCGCCCGCGATCAGGTGCGTCTCCTCGCCGACGCGCGCGATGAGGTTCTCGAGGGGAATGATCGACCAGTCCTCGCCGACGACCACGGTGAAGTCGGCCGCGTCCGCCGCCTCCTCGGCGAACGCCTCGTACTCGGTGCCGAGCACGCGGACGTACGCGCCCTGCGCACGGTCGTCGCGCCGGCGGAGCGTGGTGAGGTCGGCCGATCCGGAGAAGTCGTCGGGGAGGTCGATGGTGCCGTCGCCCTCGCCGCCCTTGCCGACGAAGTAGGCGTCCGCCTCCGCCTCGTCGCCGTCGCCGTCGACGACGTCGGCGTCCGCGAGGAACGCCGCCACGTTCACGTCGCCCAGTTCCCTGACGCTCGCGACGTCCGCCTCGTCGACGAGCACCCAGTCCGCGCCCGCCTCGATGGCGGTCGTGATCCGTCGCTTCCGCGCCTCCCAGTCGCCGACCGCGCCGTCGGCTTTGACCCAGACCGTGCGTGTCATTACCGGAACCTCACGGGGACGGTGCTTGAAAACTGCGGAAGGGACATGCGGGCGACGAGGTCGCCGCCCCGTTCGACCCCGCTCTCCCGGACTCAGGCCTCGAGGAACCCGCCGGCCTCGAGCGCCGCCTCCACGTCGGCGTCGTCGTGGACGACCGCCGACACCGCGCTCGCGATCCCCTCGGGATCGTCGTGCTGGAAGATCGACCGCCCCATCGAGACGCCGGCCGCGCCGCCGTCCATCGCGCCGCGGACCATCTCGACGGTCTCGCGGTCCGTGCCCTTCGACCCGCCGGCGATGACGACCGGGAGCCGGGTCGACTCGGTGACGCGTCCGAAGGTGTCGCCGTCACCGGAGTAGCCGGTCTTCACCACGTCCGCGCCGAGCTCCTCGGCGAGCCGGACCGCGTGCCCGAGCGACTCCGGGTCCATGCTGTCGACGCCCGGGCCGCGCGCGTACGCCATCGCGAGCACGGGGAGCCCGAGCCGCGAGGCCTCGTCCGTGAGCTCCGCCAGCTCCTCGATCTGTTCGGGCTCGTGGTCGGAGCCGACGTTGATGTGGAACGAGACCGCGTCCGCGCCGGCGCGGACCGCCGCCTCCGCGCTCGCGGTGACGCGTTTGTCCTGCTCGTCGGGGCCGATCGTCGTCGAGGCGTTGACGTGGACGATGTACCCCGCGCCGTTCTTGTTGTCGTGGACGCGCGGGGCGATCCCCCGCTGGGTGAGCACCGCGTCCGCGCCCCCGCTCGTGACGCCGTCGATGGTCGACTCGATGTCGACGAGACCCTTCACCGCGCCCATCGTGATACCGTGGTCCATCGGGACGATGAGGTAGCGATCGTTCGTCGAGATCCGGTCGAGTCGTGCCGAGAGTCCTGCTGTCATTGTGGATCGGTCTTATGTGACCCTGTGTCAAAGGGAGGTAAGTGGGTTTCGTTCCGGGAGGAATTGGCTCCGATCCCGGCGGCGAGCCGGGTGCCGTCCGGCTCGGACCGCCGCGCCGTCCCGCTCAGCGCGACTCGGCCGTCCCGGTCCGCGCCGCGTGGCCGCGCTCCGCGCCCGCCTTCAGCTCCCGCGAGAGCGACTCGAGCCGGTCGGCGACCGCCTCCGTCGGCAGGTCCTCCTCCACCCCGTCGGCGACGACGTCCACGAGCGCCGAGCCGACGATGATCCCGTCGGCCCCGCCCGCGACGATGCGCTCCGCGTGCTCGCCGGTCGATATGCCGAAGCCGACCGCCTTCGGCACGTCGTACTCGCGGAGGCGGTCGAGGCTCTCGGTCGTGCTGTCGGCCACGTCGCTCTTCGCGCCGGTCGTCCCGAGCCGCGCCTGGACGTAGACGTACCCCGAGACCCGGCGCATGATGCGCTCGAGCCGCTCGCCTTTGGTGGTCGGGGCGACGATGAAGACGAGGTCGAGCCCGAACTCGTCGCAGGCCTCCCGCAGCGGGTCGGCCTCCTCGGCCGGAAGGTCGGGGACGACGAACCCCTCCAGACCGACCTCGGCTGCCTTCTCGACGAAGGCGCGGGGGCCGCCGCTCGCGGCATCGTCGCTCGTCTCCGAGGCGCTCCGCGCCTCGCCGTCCCCGTACTGGTATATGAGGTTGTAGTAGGTCATACAGACGAGCGGCGCGTCCACGTCGAGGTCCTCGACGAACTCGAAGAAGCGGTCCGGCGTCATCCCGCCCTCGAGCGAGCGCACGACCGCGCCCTGGATCGTCGGCCCCTCGGCGATCGGCTCGGAGAAGGGAAGCCCCAGCTCGATCACGTCCGCGCCGCCGCGGTCGAGCGCCTCGACGTACGCGAGCGACGACTCGTAGTCGGGGTCGCCGACGGCGAGGTACGGGACGTAGGCGGGACCGTCCGCGAACGCGGCCGCGAGCGCCTCGCTGTTGCCGGTCGTCGCGGTCCCGTCCCCTCCCGCGGTGCGTCTCGCCATCTCAGATCCCCCCCGTGAACATCGACATCTCGGGCGCGCCGGGGACGTCGCGCTTGTCGGTCTCCTCGATGGCGGCGTCGAGGTCCTTGTCCCCGCGGCCGGAGACGGTCACGACCACGCGCTCGCCGAGGTCCTCGGCGTGCTCCTCGAGGTAGCCGAAGGCGTGGGCGGTTTCCAACGCCGGGATGATCCCCTCCGTGTTCGAGAGCCGGTGGAACCCCTCGAGCGCGGCGTCGTCGTCGACCGCGACCGGCGTGACCCGGCCCTCGTCGACGAGGTAGGCGAGCTCGGGGCCGACGCCGGCGTAGTCGAGCCCGGAGGAGACGGAGTGGCTCTCCATGATCTGGCCGTGGGAGTCCTGGAGCAGCTTGGTGCGCGCGCCGTGGAGCACGCCCTCCTCGCCGGCGAAAAGTGACGCGGAGTTGGGCGCGACGCCCGCCTCCTCGTCGACCTCGAGCGTGGAGCCGCCCGCCTCGATCGCGTGGAGCGCGACCCCGTCGTCGTCGACGAACCCCGCGAACGACCCCATCGTGTTGGAGCCGCCGCCCGCGCAGGCGACCACGTCGGTCGGGAGCTCGCCCGTCGTCTCGATCGCCTGGGCGCGCGCCTCCTCCGAGATGACCGCCTGGAAGTCCCGGACCATCACCGGGAACGGGTGCGGTCCCACGACGCTGCCGATCACGTAGTGGGTGTTCTCGACGGTGGTCGCCCAGTCGCGCATCGTCTCGGAGATGGCCTCCTTCAGCGTGCCGCGGCCGGCGGTGACGGGGTTCACCTCCGCGCCGTTGAGCTTCATCCGGAAGACGTTTGGGCGCTGGCGGTTGATGTCGCGCTCGCCCATGTAGATCTCACAGGGCATGTCGAGGTGAGCGGCCGCCATCGCGGTCGCGGTGCCGTGCTGGCCCGCGCCCGTCTCCGCGACGATCCGCTCCTTCCCCATGTACTTCGCGAGCAGCACCTGGCCGAGCGCGTTGTTCAGCTTGTGGGCGCCGCCGTGAAGGAGGTCCTCGCGTTTGAGGTAGATCTCCCGGCCGTAGCGCTCGGAGAGCCGGTCGGCGCGTTGAAGCGGGGTCGGGCGGCCGCCGAAGTCCGCGAGCCGCTCGCGGAACTCGTCCATGAAGCCGTCCTCGTTGCCGAGGACGTAGCGCTCGTAGGCGTCGGTCAGTTCCTCGATCGCGGGCATCAGCGCCTCGGGGACGAACTGGCCGCCGTAGCGCCCGAACTTCCCGTCGTCGCGGCCGCGCTCGCGACCCGGTCGGCGCGAGGGCTCCGGCGCGTCGGTCGTCGTGGGTTCGGTTTCGCTCATATACGTGTCTCCGGGGTGTCGTCGATGGTGTGGGTGTCGGTTTCCGCTCGGGTCAGCGCCCGCGTGTTCGCCTCGACGTCGCCGTCCATGATCGCGCTGCCGACGAGCAGGGCGTCCGCGCCGGCCGCCCGCATCCGGCGGGCGTCCGCGGGGGAGGCGATCCCGCTCTCGGCGACCAGCGTCACGTCCTCGGGGACCGCCGGGGCAACGGACTCGAAGGTCGAGAGGTCGACGGTCAGCTCGGCGAGGTCGCGGTTGTTCACGCCGACGGTCGTCGCGCCCGCGTCGACGGCGGCGGCGAGCTCTTCCCGGTCGTGGACCTCCACGAGGACCTGGAATCCGCGGTCGCGGGCGGCCGCGAGCAGGTCGGGGAGGTCGTCGCCGACGAACCGGGCGATGAGCAGGACGACGTCGCTCTCGACGGCGTCGAGCTGCGACTCAGCCACGACGAAGTCCTTGCGGAGGACCGGCACGTCCACCGCCTCCCGCACGCGCTCGAGCGTCTCCGTGCTGCCGCCGAAGTGTTCGGGTTCCGTGAGCACGCTCAGCGCGGCCGCCCCGCCGGCGACCATCGACTCGGCCAGCGCGACCGGGTCGTCATCGCGGGTACCCGCCGTGGTCGGGCTGGTCGGCTTGACCTCCGCGATCACCGGAACCCGGCCGTCGGCCGCCGCGCGCTCGAACGCGGCGCGCAGGTCGCGCGGGTCGACGGCGACGCGGTTCGCGTCGCCCGGCCCGCCGCCGTTCGCCCCGCCGTCCCTCTCGCCGCCGCCCCCGCCCGGTCACGGGCCGCGGCCAGGATCGACCGTACCGCCGGATCCAACTCCGCTGTATCGACCATTACTGTACACTAATGAACGTATCTGTACATAAGACTTGCGGGGCCGGCGGCAGCGGACGGGTTCCCCGTCGGACCGGTCCCTCGGTTCGTTTAACCGTCGCGGGGACGCACCGGAGCACATGGCCACGAGCGGCACTTCCGGCGTCTTCGCGCGCGAGTACGACGCGATCGGGCGGGCGGTCGAGGTCGGCTTCGCCGGCGGACGGGTGATCGCGGTGTCGTTTCCGGCGACGGTCCCGGACGACGCGGACGCCGACCACGTCCTCCTCGATCGGATCGGCGACGCGCTCCGCGGCGAGCCCGAGTCGTTCGACGACGTCGAGATCGCGCTCACCGTCCCGACCGACCGGCGCCGGGTGCTCGAGGCGCTCCGCGAGCTTCCCGTCGGCGAGTCGTCGTCGGTGAGCCGGCTCACGCGGCTGGCGGGGCTCGACGACGACGACGCCGAGGACCTCGATCTGGTGAAGGAGGCACTGCGCGAGAACCCGCTCCCGATCGTGGTCCCCGACCACCGCGTGGCCGGCGGTCCGTACGCGACCCCCGCCGAGGTGCGCGAGCGGCTCCGGGAGGCGGAGGGGCTGTGATCCGACGCGCGGAAGGGACGTGACCGAGCGCGCGGGGAGGGGGCAACGAGCGAGTCCCGCCGGTCGGACAAAGTATACGGTCCTCCGGTCTGGAGTACGGCCATGGACGACGCCGGGGCCGACGGCCGGCACGCGGGCGGCACGTCCGGCGACGACCGCGCCATCGACCCGCCGGAGGCGTTCCGCGAGTCGGCCGCCGTCGCCGATCCGGACGTGTACGACTCGTTCGCGGCCGACTGGCCCGACGCGTGGCGGGTGGCCGCCGACCTGCTCGAGTGGGACCGCTACCCCGAGACGGTGCTCGACGACGACGATCCGCCCTTCTACGAGTGGTTCCCCGACGGTCGACTCAACGCCGCGGCCAACTGCCTCGACCGGCACCTCGCGGAGCGACGCAACCAGCTCGCGATCCGCTGGTTCGGCAAGCGCGGCGAGCGCCGGTCGTACACCTACGCCGACCTCCACCGCGAGGTGAACGCCGCCGCGGCGGGCCTGCGGGAGCTGGGCGTCGGCGAGGACGACGTCGTCACGATCTACCTCCCGATGGTCCCGGAGCTGCCGGTCGCGATGCTGGCGTGCGCCCGCATCGGCGCGCCGCACAACGTCGTCTTCGCCGGGCTCTCCGCGGAGGCGCTCGCGACCCGGATCGACGCGGCCGACTCGGCGTACCTGATCACCTGCGACGGCTACTACCGCCGGGAGGACGCGTTCAACCAGAAGTCGCGCGCCGACAACGCCCGGATCCGGGCCGACGCCGACCTCGAGGCGACGGTGGTCGTCGACCGGCTCGGCGACGCCCTCGAGACGCCCCTCGGCGCGGACGAGCACGACTACGGCTCGCTGGTCGACGCCCACGACGGCGAGACGGTCGAGCCGGTCGCCCGCGACGCGACCGACCTCCTCTTCGTGATGTACACCTCGGGGACGACGGGCCGGCCGAAGGGGGTCGAACACGCCACCGGCGGCTACCTCGCGCACGTCGCGTGGACGACGCGGAACGTCCTCGACGTGCGCCCCGACGACACCTACTGGTGTGCCGCCGACATCGGCTGGATCACGGGCCACTCCTACGGGGTGTACGGCCCGCTCTCGGTCGGCACGACGACGGTGCTGTACGAGGGGTCGCCCGACTACCCCGACCGCGACCGCGTGTGGGACCTGATCGAGCGCAACGCGGTCAGCGTCTTCTACACCTCCCCCACCGCGATCCGCTCGTTCATGAAGTGGGGGGCGGAGTACCCGGCGGCCCACGACCTCTCGTCGATCCGCCTCCTGGGGACCGTCGGCGAGTCGATCACCCCGAAGGCGTGGCGCTGGTACCGCGAGCACGTCGGCGGGGGCGACGCGCCCGTCGTCGACACCTGGTGGCAGACGGAGACTGGCGCGATCACGCTGGCGACGCTGCCGGGCGTCACGCCGATGAAACCCGGCAAGGTCGGCCCGCCGCTGCCGGGGGTCGACGCCCGCGTCGTCGACCGCGACGGCGACCCCGTCGAGCCGGGCGAGACCGGCTACCTGACGATCGCGTCGCCGTGGCCGGGGATGCTCCGGGGGCTGCGCGAGGGCGACGAGCGCTACCGCCGGGAGTACTGGATCGAGGGCGAGGACGGCTGGCGCTACCGTACCGGCGACGGCGCGACCGTCGACGAGGACGGCTACGTGACGATCCTGGGGCGCGTCGACGACGTGATCAACGTCCGGGCCCACCGGTTCAACACCGCCGAGCTGGAGTCGGCGATCGTCTCCGTCGACGGCGTCACCGAGGCGGCCGTGGTCGGCGACGACGACGGCGGCGTCGTGGCGTACGTGACGACCCGCAGCGACGTGGAGCCCGACGCCGGTCTGCGGGAGGCGATCACGACCGCGGTCGCCGGCGTCGTCGCCGAGGTCGCTCGCCCCGACCGGATCGTCTTCACTCCCGACCTCCCGAAGACCCGCTCGGGGAAGATCATGCGCCGCCTGCTGGAGGACATCGCCCGCGGCGAGGAGTTCGGCGACGTGAGCGCGCTGCGGAACCCCGAGGTCGTCGGCGAGATCGAGTCGACCGTCCGCGAGGAGTGAGGTTCCTCCGACGCGGTCCACCCAAATATTGATTCCGTCGAAGCGTCAACGCCGTCAACACGGATGTCACACCAGATCCGCCTCGACGACGACGTGTACGAACGGATCAAGGCCAACAAACGCGACGACGAATCATTCAGCGACGCCGTGAAACGGCTGATCGGTGGACGATCGCTCCGAGACCTTCGCGGCGTCTTCGACGAAGACCAAGTGACCGAAATGCGGGACGCCATCGAGGCGGCCGACCGGACCGACCGCGACGAAGTTCGCGACGTTGCGGAGCGGTTCGAATGATCGTCGACACGAGTTTCGTTTTGGACGTCATCGACGACGTCGACGCGGCCGTCATGAAGGAGCGCGAGCTCGAAGCGGAAGGCGTTCCGCTCGTCGTGCCGTCGATGACCGTGCTGGAACTGTACATCGGCGTCGGAAAGGTCGCCGGCACACGCGAAGAGCGTCGAAGGGTGGAGGCCGTGCTCGACTCCTACCCGCTCGTGGATCTGACCCCGAGTATTTCCCGACGTGCCGGACGGCTGCTCGGCGAGCAAATGGCCGATACCGACGGCGACGAGGAGTCGGGGATCGGAAAAGCCGACGCGGTGATCGCCGCGACCGCGCTGGAGCGTGACGAGCCCGTTCTCGCCGGTGACCGGCATTTCGGAGACGTCGCGGGCGTCACACACGAAACGTATCGATAGCGTTTCGTCTTCACGAAAATATCCGAAACACGGCCCGAGATCGAACGAGTACGTCGAGAAAGACCGAAACATGGTCGTCGAGACGTCTCCGTACTGGCGCGAAACTCGCCGTTTCAACCCCCACCGCAAGAACTACGTTTCGCGTTTTCGAACGAATACGAAACCATGAGCGAGGCGCTCCCCGCCGACTCGTACGACGCGCTCGTGACGGCGGCGGGGACGTACCGCGCCGCGGTCGTCGTCCGACTGGCGGGAGAGGCCGGCCTGCGGACCGCCGAGATCCCGCGCGTCCGCCCGTGCGACCTCGGGGAGTCGCCGGCGGCCGAGGGGACGTTCCTCCTCGCGGTACCGGCGGAGGGGGCCGCGGAACCGGAACGCGCGGAGACGGAGATCGACGCGGCGGACGACGCCGTCCCGATCGACCGCGAGACGGTCGTTCCGGCGTCGCTCGCGGCCGACCTCCGACGATACGCGGAGAGCGAGGGGCTCGCCGCCGCCGACCCCCTCGTCGGCGTCTCGCCGCGCCGCGTCCAGATGCTGGTGCGCGAGACCGCGGAGCGGGCGCGGGAGCACCGCGACGACCCGGCGCTGTCGTCGGTCACGCCGCGAACGCTCCGGCGGACCTTCGCCCGCCGGCTCCTCGTCGACCGCGGGGTCGACCCGCACGTCGTCCGCGAGGCCGGCGGCTGGGAGACGCTGGACGCGCTGGACGCCCATCTCGACCCGCTCGACGGGGAGGCCATCGCCGCGGCCGTCGCGGGCGAGTCCGGCGGCGAGGGGGACCCCGACGGCGGCGGCCGCGGTCGCCCGACCGCGGAGCGTGACGGGCCCGCCGACCGCGAGGAGCGGGAGCCGGCCCTCACGCTCGTGCCCGCGTTCGAGGCGGCGGCGGAGGCGTCGGACCGGGAGACGGCCTTCGAGACGGTCGTCGACCGGATCGCCGAGGCCGATCGGTGGCGGGAGGCGCGGATCCGCCGCGGGTCGTCCGCCGAGAGGCCGGACGACGTCGACGGGGACGCCCCGTGGCTCTCCGTCCCCGTCGGTCACCGCGAGACCACCTACGGGACGCTGTGGCTGCTCGCCGACGGCGAACCGGCGCGCCCGACGGAGCGTCGGGAGGCGGAGGCGCTCGGCCGGTGCCTGGGCTGGACGGTCACGGCCGGGCGCTGGCGGGACCTGCTCCACTCGGACGCGGTCACCGAGGTCGAGTTCCACACCGCGGCGACCGACGCGTTCCTGGCGGCCGCGAGCGCCGCGCTCGACTGTCGGATCGAGCTCGAGTCCACGGTCGCCGTGTCGGGATCGGCCTCGCGGTGGTACCTGGCCGTGACGGGGACGGGTCCGCAGGCGGTCGCGGACGCGGTCGACGACGCGGACGGGGTCGCCGAACTGCGCGTGATCGAGACGCGCGAGGACGGCTGTGCGGTGTCGGCTCGCGCGACCGGCGGGTCGATCGTCCGCGCGCTGACGGGCCACGGCGCGGCGGTCCGGGAGGCGGTGGCCGAGGAGGGTCGGGTGCGGGTCGTCGCCGACCTGCCGGACGGGACCGACGTCCGGCCGATCGCCGACGACCTCCGGGAG